>JBAVYX010000071.1:0-31387 GCA_049588475.1 Silvibacterium sp.
GCTTCGGCCCGTCTGTGGCTGCTCGAAGGCATTCCCTTCTGCGACATCGTGACCATGCTTGAAGTGCGCCGGCGCTTCGAGATTCCGGGCACGTTGAACCTAGCGCGGGCGCATGAGATTGCCCGCACTGCGCAACACATGATTTCCCGGCAGAAGATCGCCTGAAATACGTAACTCCAAGGAGAACCATATGCCCCTACTCGAAGTCATTCAAAGCCCACAAATCAACGCATATGTCCGCTTCGACGAAACCACCGCCGCTCTCGTGGACCAGTATGCGGCCTTTATTCACGCCACCGCCGACGATGTCGTGAACAAGGCCCTCAACTACGTCTTCGCGAAGGACCGCGACTTCCAGGACTACCTCAAGAGCTCCGATGCGCGGCACGTCACACCCACGCTTCGCGTGCGCAGGAGTGGCCCTCCAGCCGACACGAAGCCCAAGCCCACACCAAAGGCCATTGCAGGGGTGGAGTGGATAGAGTCAGCCAGGCTGGTGAAGCCATGATCCTCCCCGAGAATCAGTGGCGAGAAGGAAACGGTGCTTCGCACCGGCTGTATCTTGACACTCCACCCCTCAAAGGGTTGCGTTTGGAACCTTTCGGTTCCATTCGGAACCACCGCAAGGAATCAATGAGATGCGCACTTTCCCGGTTCCACCCGGAACCGGAGTTTCTTGCGTGAAATCGGAGAAAAGGATGACAAGCAACACAGTAGATACGGATGTAGGTTTTCGGCGAATCAAAGGACGCGAACCCCGTACTCAGAGCATTGCAACGCGGTTCACTCGATCCGAGGAACAGGCGATGCTGACGAGGGCCGAGGCAAATGGCCAGAATCTGCGTGAATGGGCCCGCGATGTTCTGCTGCGTGTCGCTGTAAACGAAAGCCGCGCCGAGATGGAGATCCACATCTTCACCGAGTTGGTCGGTATCCAGATGCTCCTAATGAATGCGCTCGACCCGCTGTTGCGTGGCGAGAAGATGGCCCAAGAACAACTCGCCGCCCTCTACCGCCGAGTCCAGACAACCAAGGCCGCGCAGGCCCAAGAACTCCTGACCAAGCGCAATCTGAAGAAGGAGAAATGACTATGGCGACCGTTCAACAATGGGGACGCAAAGAGTCGATGATCTGGCCGCCGCGCGGCTATCTTTACACTCTTGGGGCATTCTTCTTCGCGTGTGTCCTCACCAGTTTTTTTGTCTACCTTCGATCTCAGTATGGCCTCTCTCCGCTCCAGCGCTATTACCTTCCGTACTACCTACGGAGCGAATTAGCGGGGCTCATGCATCCGGTTACTACCTACCAATTGCTTCATGTCTCGGACGGAAAATCGCTCGGTCGAGTCGCTTTAGATTCCGATGTGCAATCGGGCTCGACGCCTCAATTCGCAGACAAATCATTGCCCATCGCTCTTACGCCGCAGGCAGGTCAGCACGGCAGACTCTTTCTCATACGCGAGCGGGCGCATAACTACTCGAACAAAGGACTCCACGCCTGGTTTGCACACTGGATTTATGACGATGTTCCAATCTACAAGCTCTTCACCATTCAGTTGATCTTTGGCCTGATTTCATTCGCACTGCAGCTTCCATTTTCGATTCGCAAGGACATCCGGCGCATCAAGGACCTCCGCTACGGTCGGCGCCTAAAAGGGCCTGTCATGGTGAGTGCAAAGCAGTTTACTAAGGCGGTCGGTGGTGCCGGAATTGGTATCACGACCAACGATTCAAAGCTACCGCTGCGCATTCCAAAGGACGCCGAGAACAAGCATTTCTTGATCGTCGGCGACACCGGCAGTGGAAAATCGAGCGTCATTCGCCAGATACTTTACCAGGTCGAATCGCGAGGTGACAGCGCCATTGTTTACGACCCGGCCTGCGAGTTTGTGAAGCAGTTCTATAATCCTCATCGCGGCGACATCGTTCTCAATCCTCTTGACGCTCGAATGCCATATTGGAACCCATCCAAAGAACTGCGCCGCAAGGCCGAAGCAAAAGCACTGGCAGTCTCGCTTTATCAACCAGAAGGGGTATCCAATCGGTTCTTTGTTGAGGCTCCGCAGAAGATATTCGCTCATCTGTTGACGTATCTGCCGACGCCCGAGGACCTGGTCAAATGGATGTCCGACCCGGCTGAAATCGATCGCCGCGTAAAGGGAACGGAGTATTGGATGTTGATCGATCCGAAGGCTCCGCAACAAAGGACCGGCGTTCTCGGCTCGCTGAATATGAGTGCCGACAGCTTCCGCCTGCTTCCCAGGGAGGATGAGACAAGTTCGGCTTGGACGGCAACACAGTGGGCGGAATCCCGTCGAGGATGGATCTTCATCACATCGCGTCCGACCATGCGCGAGGCTCTCCGCCCACTCATCAGTTTGTGGATCGATACTCTTGTTTTGCGCCTCCTGAACGAACCAATGCCTGATCAGAAGCCAGTCTGGTTCGTGATCGACGAGCTGGCCACCTTGCAGCGTTTACCGCAGCTTCATACCGCCATCACCGAGAATCGTAAATCGCAGAATCCTGTCATCCTCGGATTCCAAGGGCGCAGCCAGATGGAGGCCCGCTACGGGCAGGATGCCGAAGCGATGCTCTCGCAGCCTGCCACTAAAATCTTTTTGCGAACCACGGAACCGCGCGCCGCGAAATGGGTGAGCGAGGCAATCGGCGAAGTTGAAATTGAACGGCTCCGAGAAACGCACTACGATGGTTCGCGCGCAGGCAAGAACTTCGCGCTTGACCGGCAGACCGAGCCCCTCGTTCTCCCTTCCGAGGTTTCCGGGTTGGACGACCTGCGCGGCTTCCTCAAGTACGGAAATCATGTTGCCCGATTCTCGTTCCCGTTCATTGCGCTGGACGAAAAGAATCCCGGATTCGATGAACGAAGGATGGACGACCTCATCGTTCCGAGCACTCCTCTTCCTCCAGAGCCGGAGGAGATGCAAGGGAATCTGCTGGCACCGGAACACGCTGCCCAATCATCCGAACACCAGTTGGAGTAATCGCCCATGCTTACCATTTCAAAGCCGCTTTCCGCCGGCCAGGCGCAAAACTACCACCAGAAGGAATTCACTGCTACGGAGCAGAATTATTGGTCACAACGCGGCGTGATTGCCGGGGAGTGGCAGGGCCGTCTCGCAAGTCAATTGGGGCTTTCTGGAGCCGTTTCTGCCGAAGATTTTTCGAAGCTCAGCCAAGGCCAACATCCCGAGACAGGGGAACAACAGGTTCGCCAGCGAGCCTCCTACGGGTACCAGGATGCTGACGGGAAGACTATCAAGACGATGGAGCATCGTGCGGGGTGGGATGCGACATTTTCCGCTCCAAAATCTGTCTCGTTAACCGCTCTCGTGGGTGGTGACGACCGTGTGCGCGAGGCACACCGCGCAAGCGTGAGCACGGCCCTTGAACAGCTCGAATACTATACGCGGGCGCGCATCGGCGGGAATCATCCGCCCGAGACAACAGGCAAATTCATCGCCGCAAAATTCGAACACGACACAGCTCGTCCGGTCGACGGTTATGTCGCGCCTCAGCTCCATACCCATGCGGTTGTCTTCAATTTGACCGAGCGGGATAACGGTCAGGCGCGGGCCATCCAGCCGCAAAGCCTCTTTGCCTCACAGCAATTCGCAACCGCCGTCTATCAGTCCGAACTCACATACCGATTGAAGGATCTCGGCTATGAAATCACCGTTGGCAGCAGCGGAGCGCCGGAAATCAAAGGCTACACCCAGGAATACCTTGACGCTTCCAGTCCGAGGAGCCAGCAAATTCGGGAATATTTGGAGCGAACCGGGCGTAATGGCAGGGAGGCCGCCGAAATTGCCGCTCACTCGACCCGTGACCGGAAGGAAATCCATTCGCCGGACGAGGTCATGGCCGCTCACCGCAAGCTTGCCGCCGATTTCGGCCACCAAGCGGATGCCGTTGTCCGCACCGCTCGGGAGCGCCAGCAGCATCAGGAAAAGCCGGCAAACACAATGGACCGGGTGCGGGAGTCGCTGACATTTTCCCGCGACAAGAACTTCGAGCGGGAGGCAGTGGTGGACGAGCGTGCTTTGATCCGTGACGGCCTCCGCCGAGGCATGGGAGATGTCACATTCGCCCAGGTTCGCGGCAATCTGAACTCTCGAATAGCATCAGGAGAATTTCAGGCTGTACAACGGCCGCATATGCCCGGTCGCCAATTTACAACGGCCAAAACAATTGCCGCCGAGCATGAGATTATCGCTCGTGTCCGTGCGGGCCGGAACCATGTTGAGCCGATCTTCTCACTGTCTCAGGCAATCTCATTTGCCGACCGGC
Organism: Silvibacterium sp.; assembly: GCA_049588475.1. Lineage (GTDB taxonomy): Bacteria > Acidobacteriota > Terriglobia > Terriglobales > Acidobacteriaceae > Silvibacterium. The sequence continues at coordinate 4,311 of JBAVYX010000071.1, forward strand.
ACCAGCACCTGAACCGCACCCAGCGGAGCGTCGTCGAGGATGTACTAAGTTCACCAGATCGTGTCCAAGGCATCCAAGGCTTCGCCGGATCGGGCAAGACAACGAGCCTTTCCGTTATTCGGAGTGCCGCCGAGATGCACGGCTATCAGGTCGAAGGCTTCGCCCCAACTTCCCGTGCCGCCCGCCAACTTGGCGAGGCTGGGGTGGAAGCCAGTACCTTGCAAGGATTCCTTGCTCGGTCGGCGGCTCCGGCGCCTCCAGATCAGAAGCATCTCTACTTTGTCGATGAGTCGAGCCTTGCAAGCACCAACCAGATACGCGATTTTCTCTCCCGTCTCGCGCCTCAGGATCGCGTGTTATTGATTGGCGACACACGGCAGCATCAGGGCGTCGAGGCCGGCCGACCGTTCGAGCAATTACAGGAGGCCGGAATGCGCACGGCCAAGCTCGATCATATCGTCCGCCAGAAGGACCCGGAACTCAACTCCGCTGTCGAAATGCTTGCGACTGGCCACGTCTCCGCCGCGCTGGAAGCTCTGCAGAAGCAGGGCCGAGTCCGGGAGATTCCCGATGCAGAAGAGCGTATTCGCGCTATCGCCAGGAACTACGCTGAATCGCCTGAAAAGACGCTTATCGTATCGCCGGACAATGCCTCACGGCGCGAATTAAATGCCGCTGTTCGGCACGAATTGAAAGCCAATGGCATCATTGCATCGGAAGAGCAGAGTCTCCGAGTGCTGGTCCAGCGCCAAGACATGACCGGCGCCGAACGGTCCTGGGCCAGCCGCTACGAAATCAATGATATCGTCCGCTTTGCGCGGGGGAGCAAGAGCATTGGAATCGAGGCAGGAGAGTATGGAAAGGTCGTCGGCATCAATTCCGCCGCCAATCTGCTCACGGTCGAGAGGTCCGCAGGTGAACTGGCCAACTACGATCCCCGCCGACTTACCGGCGTCAACGTGTATCGAGAAGTCGCGCGGGAGTTTTCCGTCGGCGACCGTATCCAATTCACCGCTCCGGATAAGTCGCTCGGCGTCGCCAACCGCGACCTTGCCGCCATCGAATCCGCAGCGCCGGATGGCCGCATCTCTGCCCGCCTCGACGATAACCGGCACATCGAATTCGACTCAAAAGAACATCGTCATTTCGACCACGGCTACGCTGTTACCAGCCACAGCTCTCAGGGTCTCACTGCGGAACGCGTTTTGGTCAATGCTGACACCGACGTTCACCCGGACCTTCTTAACTCCCGTTTCGGGTATGTCTCGATATCCCGCGCCAGCCAAGACGCTATCGTCTTCACGGGCGACGCGACGAAACTTGGTCAGCAACTTGCATCCGAAGTCAGCAAAACCGCTGCGACTAACGTTGCTCAAGTACCAGCCTACGGCCAAGAGATCGGACTGACGTGAGATTGAACGGCAATCCTACGGATAGATTCTGCGCCATTTGTCTCTAGATCCGCCCTTTGTAATCCGAACTCGTTCAGCCAGGATGGGATCGTCGGGCTTTTGTCGATGCGCTCTCGCAGCCGCTTCCTCTTGAGTATCACCCTTCGTTATCACCCGCTTATTTTGGATGGCCACATATGTCCCGTTATCTTCCCGTTCCACGTAAATGTTGCTCATTATTGCCTCTCCTTCACTGCTGTAATTCTGGTGCCGTGACAATCGATTTGATCTGAAAGACTATCTGCCCCAAATGAATGAAACCTTCGTGTTCCATATACTCATGCAGGTTCTCGTAATCATCACTATTCGCCTTGTGAAGTTCAACGCGAACGGTATATTGCGCCATGCGAACATCCTCCAGTTCTTTGGTCGCGACCCGAGACTATGAGAGCGGAAATTTGGGCCCAAAGAGGTCACGCCAGGCGCGCAGCGCATCACCATTCTTACCTTGACGGACCAGATCAATCGCCATGGTTGACTGTCTGGCGGCTTGTTTGAGAGCAGTACAGGCCGCCTGTTTCTTTTCCTGGGTCATCATGTCGCTGACCGGCGTGCCAAGTCCAGCGGGATCGTTCCAAGTATCGAAAATACGGTCAGCGAGGGTAGTAAATGCACCTTGGAACTCGTAATCAAAACTTCCACCAAACGGAGGGTGCAGGCACTCCAGCGCCATGACTTCGATCAGGAATGATGGCTCAATTGGCTTGTCATGGTGATTATTCCAATACTTGAGCATTCGAACGATGCCCTTCCATTCGCCGTTGTATACCCCTTGTGCCTGAACAGCCTTGTCCGCATGGATTTTAGGATTCGTCTTGATCCATTTCTCCTCAGTTTTGTCAGGAATTTCGTAGTCCTTGCCGCAAACGACCGCCGGTACAGCGTCCATACTAACGACGCGGTAGTCGGTATTATCCTCGGCATCGACAACCACCCCGAAGTCCACACATACGGAACGGCGTTGCTGAGACAGAGCTTTAGAGCCGTACTTCTTCGCCAACGATTTCTCGAAGGCGGCTAGCACGTTTGCAGGATGCTCATCGCGGTAGTGTTTTTCGTTTTGTCCCAGCACACAGAAGATATCAACATCCTTCAGCGGCTTCGTTTTCGTGTGGCGACGGTAGGAACCCGTCAGAAAGTCGTCATCCAACGCAAAATCGCCACGCAAATGTTCGCGCATTTCCTGATGCCGTGAAGATGCGTTGCTCAGCTCGCGGTCGTTGAGTTCGAGACGGCTCCTGAACTTGCGAAATGCCTCATCCAGCGTCAACATTTCAAGACACCTTTCTGTAATAGCTCGCGCCGGCGCCCAGCCCACTATGCTCAATAGTGGTGCCAAGGCTCTGCTTGACCATGCCGGTCGTCGAACGGAACGTAGTGGTGGACCAGCCATTAACGTCCGCCCGCCCACTCTTTGTCCTGCAGATGATGCTGTACTTGCTGCTCCCCGGCCACACGCCGGCTTTCTTGATGGCGATCTTGATCTGCTCCGTATCTACCCAGAAGCGGCCTCCGCCATCACCGCTCCACTCGTAGGCGATGTCGATATCCCAACGTCCAATCAGTGCGTTAGTCGAAGGGTTATACACCTCTAGCACAATCGTTTCGAGGTGCTTTGATTCGATCCACTTACTGATACCGCGCTCAAGCACCGTCCAGTCGTCTGCAATCTGGGCAGGGTCCAGTCCGCTCAAACGGACGATGTCCTGCAGGCTGCGCAGAATGTTGTCCGTTACATAGGTCACAGAATGCGTATAGGTGCTTACGGCAACAAATGTTCTCATGATTTGAAAAAGGCCTCCAGATCGACAACCGTTTCATTGGCATTCTTCTTGCTTGATTCTTCCTCGTCGCTGTCGAGGGGCGTCTCCAAATCTCGCGCAGTTACGCGCTTGCCTTTGCCCTTGAGAGCGTTCTTGACCCAGGAAAGATCCTCGGCGGGACAAGGGAGTGACATGTACCAGTCACCATCAGTCGGATCGAACGAAAGCGTCGTTTCGTTCGCATGATCCCCCTCGACAGCATCGTCGTTATATAGGCAGTAAATCCGCACCCGAGGCCCTGCTCCCCAAACCACGATGGGGGATGTCATGGCCTCCCGCGAGATCAGCGATGACGCAATACCGGCAATGGATGCAAGTTCAGCAGAGGCGGCAGAACCTGAGTCTGGCGCGAGAAGCTGACTGATAGCACTCCACGTCGCCGACGCAGTTCGCTCAGGAATCGAAACAAATCGTCTGGCAACGACAGTCATATCTTTCCCTCCGTTTGCCTTTCCTTAACCGCTTTGTCTGCCGCACGCAGGAGATCGTCTAGTTTGAGTTTGTTCGGATCGGCGGCTGTCTCCCGGTGAAGAGTGCAAGCAGATGCCACCATTTTGCGAATCTGTCTCCCATCGAGTCCGTGACAGGCTTCCGCAACCTTCTTAAGATCCCGGTGATGTGACAGCTCTTCCACTTTCGGAAAGACTTTCGAGAGGCCCCGTAACGTATCGGCAAGAATCATCCTGCAGGCGTCCTTGTCCGGCAACGGAATGGTGACTAAGAGGTCGCTTCGAGAAATGAAAGCCGAGTCGATGGCCTGCGGAAAGTTGCTGGTCGCTACCAAGAGCAAGTTGGGGTATTGTTCGCCGAGATGGTCCAACTGAACGAGAGCGGCGTCCGTCGCTCGGTGAATATCAATCGGGTTGGCATCTAGGCTCAGCTTGCTGCGATCCACGGCAATGGTTTCTACTTCGTCCAGCAACACGACGGTCGGACCTGCTTGGGCGAACTCGGCAATGGTCTGTCCGAACAGGTCGGTGACTGCCTTTTGGGTTTTGCCCATCGCAGAACTGGAGAGGGAATGCGGTTCGACTTCGAGGTATGCGATCTTTTTCGCGGGCAGCAGGCCCGCTGTCTTGGAGGCAAGGCCCCGGGCGAGCGACGTTTTGCCGGTTCCAGGTTTGCCCACGAGCAAGATGATTCCGTGGAGAGGAATGACCGTTCGACTCACCTTGGAGCGGAGGGTAAAGTTCAGCAATGCCTGGCAGAGCAAGGAATCCTTCAAGTCATTGGAAACATGGATCGAATCCCATAACTCCGCATGATCCTGTGGCCCCAGCGACTGAGCGATGTGGACTCCCTTGATGTCTTGCCGAGTGCTCAAGTTGGCGTCTCCCTAGCTGATTTTGCAACCCTTGATTGTGGTTGATAATCAAACTATACACGAAATGAAATCGTTGACAAGTGTTCGCTTTACAAACTATTGTAGGAAAAGGAGGAAAACATGCCAATTACCAGGCAGGAGCTCGGAAATCGGCTACGTCAGCTACGCGACAATCGCGGATACACGCAGGAAGACGTTGCCGCAGTTCTGGGGATTTCCCGCTCTGCTGTTGTCCAGTTGGAAGCGGGCAATCGAAACCTGGACAGTGTTGAATTGATGGCTTTGGCAAATGAGTTTGGTTTTGATCCGAAACAGCTCTTTGAAGAGAAGTTTGACGCCGTTCAGGATTCGGTAACGGCCTTATTTAGGAGTAATACCGAACTGGCGAGCAGCAAGGAGCTAACCCATGCCATATCGCAGTGGTCAACGCTGTGCAGACAATTCACGAATTTAGAGAAGTTGGTAGGAGCCGACCGAAAGAACGTCAGTCCTGCTCAATACGACTTGGTTTCTCCGAAAAGCAAATGGGAAGCAATTCAACAAGGGGGTCTCATTGCCGACTATGAGCGCAGCCGCCTTCGTTTGGGTTCATCGCCATTGCTAGAGCTGCCCGAGGTAATCGAAAGTCAAGGGGTCCGAGTAGGGCACCTACCCTTGGATGACACCATTTCTGGTCTCTTTCTCGCTGACCAGGAAAACGGGCTTGCCATTCTTGTGAACTCGAATCATAGCGAACAGCGCCAGTTGTTTTCGTTCGCACATGAATATGGGCATCTATTATTCGACCGCCAAGTCAAAGGCAACGTCAGCCGTCTTGCAGATCGGGAACATTTGAACGAGGTCAGAGCGAACGCTTTTGCCGCTACATTGCTTCTGCCGGAACAAGGAGTGAGAGAATTCCTTTCCAGTGCAGGAAAGAATCGCGATTTGCCCCTATTTCAAGAGGTCTACGACGAGGAAGGAGGAGCAGTAAAGGCTCAGCGCCGACAATCGGCAGGTCCAAGTGCCGTGCAATTCTATGACGCGGTTCATTTAGCTTTCTATTTCGGCGTCAGCTATGAATCTGCTCTCTGGCGATTGAAGGCGCTCAAACTCATCTCTGAAGAAGAACGCGCCAACCTTGCTTCTCAAAGCGAAAGTGCCTATGAGTTCCGAAAACTGCTTTGGACGCAAAGCGGACGACCGCAACGCTCAGCGATCAGAGAGGGCCAATTTCAACACAAGCTGCTGATGCTGGCGTTGGAAGCATTTCGCTTGGGAGAAATCAGTCATGCCAAACTGCGCGAGGTCGCCAAGCTGGGCGATATCTCCCCGGAGCTACTTGACACGTTCGTCGCGTCCATTGAACCCGGAGATCATACGGAGGCGAAGGCACTCTTGCCCAACTAATGAATGTCTCGACAGACGCATGTATCTTAATCAACCTCTTGCGTGTGCACCGTCTAGACCTACTCGGGGCGGTGCCTCCCTATGTCTTTTTTGTACCGACGGAAGCATTGGGAGAGATTACTTACCCTGACCAACAAAGGGAGCTGACAGAAGCGCTTGATCGCGGATGGATCCAAGCGGCACGTCTGGATTCAATTGACGAACTGCAGGTCTTCGCGAAAGCGAACCAACAACTGGGTAGCGGCGAAAGCGCCTGCCTCGCTTTGGCAGAGGGACGGAATTGGATACTCGGCACTGACGACTCCAAAGGCGCGAAGTGGAAAAAGGTAATTTCTGCACCAGGTATCAAAGTCCTGAATACACCAGGAATACTCTTGTTGGCGATTCGACAAGGCGTACTGACAGTGAAACAAGCTGATGAAATCAAGGCTTCCTTAGAGGTCAATAGAGTCCGAATGGGTTTTGCTTCGTTCCAGGACTTGATGACAGATAAGTGAATGGTTGCTCTATCAGAGAGGGTATTCAATGAGCGAAGGCAAATGGTCACTTCCGATTTTGATGCAGGGACTACACGACAGAGTCACAAATGACCTTAAAACGGCCCGCACCGCTATCGGTCATCCGGGAGCAAAAGGCGACGGCAGCGAAAAGGTCTGGCAGAAGCTCTTCAAAACCTACCTGCCGATACGTTATGCGATTGACAAAGCTACGATCATGGATAGCTCTGGAGCATTCAGCCAAGAGATCGACGTTGTGCTATACGATCGCCAATATTCATTTCTAATTTTTGAGCTTGAAGGTGTGAAGGTCATCCCAGTTGAAGCAGTTTACGCTGTGTTCGAATCGAAGCAGGAAATCAATGCCGATCACATTGAGTACGCGCAAGTGAAGGCGGCATCCGTAAGGGTTCTCCACCGAACAAGAGCTGAAGTGATGACGATTGACGGCGCCAAGACTGCTGTTCCACAGCCCATTCTCGCCGGATTCTTAGCGTTTGAAAATGGCTGGAAATCTGACCCTCGGACGTTTTTGACGAAGGCACTTTCTAAGAACCAAGGGGATGGTCGCCTTGATATGGGATGTATTGCAGCTTACGGAACTTTTGGTTGTGAAGGAGCAGACTGCCAGTCGAGCATCCAGCACGATAAATCTGTAACGTCTTTTCTTCTTGATCTCATCACGAAGTTGCAAAGGATCGGGACCGCACCAGCGATTGATATGGCAGCCTACTCACGATGGCTCCAGCGCGACACGCCTACCCAATAAAGGGGGTTGGTTCGACTATGGCGAAGTTCGACGAGCTCCTTTCAGGCAAACAAGGCCGAGTAGTGGGATATGACCAAACAAGATGATGTTCCCTCGAAGCTAAAAGGCTACAAAAACACCTTCGTGGTTCATTCAAATGCAGGCCCTTTTGCGGCAACAGGGGCGATGGCCTCGATGCTGGGGCGCAGTCAGGAATTCGGCTCGTATTTCTATTTCTCAGATCAACTCATTCCTGCCATTGAGCCGGATGACTCGGCGGTCGCCGCCGGATCGGGAGCAAACAATCTGAAAGTGAATTTCAAAGCTGATTGGGCCAGTTTTCTTCGCAACACCGGCATGCCAGCTTGCGACCTGCAATTTGATAAATCGCGTACGTTGGATGAGAACACGATGCGGTACCTCAACGCATACAACAGAAGGATTCCACGCACCGTACCGAGGGCAGTGTACGAATCCCGTGAACTCTCCGTGCCAAATGCATATCGGCAAGATTATTTGGCGCTTAAGGAAGCCATGCGGTCAGGTAATGACCTCAGACCTTACATGAGCCGAGATTTCATCAAGAAGAGACGACCGGATAAGAATGATGGATTGCTCAATTCATGGGGCGTACAGCACTTCCATTTTCGGCCTGAAGGGACCGACCATCTTCTGTTTTGCAAGGTCACCGCCTCGGATATTTTTGTTATCCAAGTGTTGCCGCATGATCCTGACGTATGGTTCGATGATCGGTTGATAGAAATCCTGCATACTAATTGGCCAGACGAAATTAAAGCCAGTAAACTCCACGGTATTTCCCCGGAAACATTTCCGATAGAAAAGAGATTTACGCTGCGGAATCAGAATACGAATTTCCCTATTACGACTAGGTAGAGTCGAGGTGTGACGCGGTTGTTTAGGTCTGACCTACCTGTTTCCGGCCCTTTCGTTTGCCGGTGACTCATTATTCAGGCCATGCCCCGTTTGCACACCCCGCTCGTCGAACCGGGCATGCAGTTTTGCCGCACCCGGCTCTCTTGGAAGCATCACGATTTCGCCCACGAAAAGTTGCGCGTCCGCTCTGTTAGCCGGATAAGGCCAAACTTGGTGTATAGGCTGTCAGGCGGGAACTTCTTGGTCGCCGGCCATGCCACTTCATGTTTGGCGCACAGCCACTGACGCAGCCGTTTCTCGGCATGTTGTTCTATTGCCCGATAGGCTTTGCTGACCGGGCCAAGACAGAAGTAGTTCGCCCAACCGTTCATCCTTTGGTTGAGCTTCTTTACAACTATCTCGGGGTCCAGCTGGGTCCTGTCATGTCCAGTGTCCCTGCTGATTGCATCACAGATGCGAACCACCCTCGACTTGGCCGGGACTGTACCTAGGTAGGCTCGTCCTGTCTTCGTCGAGTAGCAACGACCAAACGTGTAACCCAGAAAATCAAACTTCTCTTCCGGCAGCTTCGCAACCCGCGTCTTGGTGTCATTCACTGTCAGCTTCAGCTTCGTCATCATGGCCTGCATCTTGGCCAGAGCCTCTTCCGCTCTTCCTCGACAGCAGATCACAAGGTCATCGGCATAATTAACGATGTACGCTCCAAGACGCTTCTCGTGCCCCAGCTTCTTCCACCCCAGCACGAAGCGGCGCATGTAGATATTACTGAGCAGAGGACTGATCGGAGAACCCTGAGGGGACCCACGACCTTCGTCCCGATTGCGCGTATGACGATGCTTCCCTCCCCGTGCGTCCCGCTCTTTAACCGGCGCTGTGAGCCACATCTTGATCAGATGGAGCATGACGCCGTCGACGACCCGACGGGCCACCGACTTCAAAAGCTCGGCGTGCGGAAGAGCATCGAAATACCCGGCCAAATCTGCATCAACGATTTCGACATGTCCGGTGTCGATCAGCTTATGGACGTGTCTTACCGCGTCCAGTGCGCTGCGGTTACGCCGGTAGGCATATTGTTCCGGTTGTAAATCGGCCTCGAAGATGGGGTCGAGGACCAAAACCGCCGCCATCATTACCACTCGTTCTCTGATCGCGGGAATTCCTAACGGACGCTGCTTACTGCTTCCTGGCTTTGGGATGTAGACCCGCCGCACAGCAAGTGGTTGATAGGTTCGATTTTTCAGCTCCTGCATCAATTCGTCCAACCATCGCTCTGCTCCATACGCTTCAATGTCCTCGAACGTCTGATTGTCCACTCCTGCTACTCCGCCATTGGCTTTGCCGCATGCGTAGGCATAGGTCAGAACGTCCTTGCGGTACACCTTGTCGTAAAGCGAGTAGAAACGAAAGTCAGGCGATTTCTTCGCTTTGTCGTGCAACGCTGCCTGTAACTTCTGAATGCTTTCTGGGGTTGCTAGACTTATCGTCAATCCCTCCTCCTTCGTCACTTCTTGCGTTTATCTTCCAACTAGGGCGCCTTCCCTCCTCCGACGTTACTCGTTCTCATCGGTACTAAGCGCCCATCCGCCACCCAAACGGCCCGGCCTAGCTCTCACGAGCAACCAGTTGATCCCAACTGCTGATCACCGCTTGGGCTTCCCGTGTTGCGTCTGGTCCCCTATATGCATGCATGCTGTTGCCACTACCCCGGCAGGGTCGATGAACCTGTTCGCTCGTACTGTTGCATCGACTTCGGCCTTCCCCATATATCAGGAGGGTCGGCCCCTGCATTAACCTTTTCGAGGCCTGCACGGCATTTACTCCATTACGGCCTACATGCTCGCCAAGTCGCCTGAGCGACCCTCTACACCGGAGGCTCCAGCCGCTTCGTTGCCTCCACGACTGCTCCGATTGCTACCGGGTGGAGCGAACCAGTTCCCGGGTGGGAATTTCACCCACTGTTGACCAGCGCCTTTCACGGCGCACTGATAACACGGTCTATTTAGCGCCCGGTGGCGGACTAATGGCGTCCGGCGATAGTTCCGTCGATCGGCTTAACTGCACCAAGATATTCGCAGAGTTAGACTATTGGCAGAAGTTGGTTACAGATAACGTGGACCAAGTTCGTACGGGGTTCAACCGGGATGATCCATCCAAAATGCTCTCGATAAGAATGATGTTCGACAATCGGGAATATTGCATCTATGAGGTAACAACGAGAACACGAATAACCTTTAACCTTCCTACGAGTAGCTGATGACCTGTGCCTTTCTCTGACCTGCAGCGAGAGCTTGAATCATCGTGTCGGGAAGGGTGCTCCGCCCTTCCCCCGCTCGAACCGCCGAAAGTAGGTGGCGTTTTGCGCTCCCTCATTCAAGCGGGCCCGTTCGAGACTGTTACGAAACTCTATGCTCGGAAGCAGTTCAGGCCCGAAGCACGCTTGCGGTCTGCGGAAGAAAGTTGAGCATGTCCTGGATGGCACGCCGCTTGCGGCCTCGATGACCATTGCGCTCGTCTCCGCGTTGGCTATCGGAGAGTTCTTTACCGCGCTGGTCATCACCGCGTTCGTGCTGGGGGCCGAAATTCTCGAAGGACTGACTGTAGAGAGCTCCATCGTCACGGTGTACTCAATTCTCGCCAGATGGAGTTGACCACTTATGGAATCGGTTGAAACGGCGTCTACAGACGAGATAATCGCACGGCGGTTGCGAATGGTGGCAAGCATACCGGGACGTGGGTATTTGAACGTTTCGTTGGGCATGATTACAGATAAACCTTCTCGGCAATTCCTCCATTCTCTTCTATTTGGGCGGCTGAGGTGGAGAATCGGGCTCAAAAAGAAGCTCACAGGCTCTGGCGTCACTGATATGGGTTCACGGTGCCAACCGAATCGTGTGATTCAATGTTCTGTTGCAGGCCGTTCAGTGTTCCTAGGCCCAATACGCTACTCTGAGTTGAGGCAATTCTGGGAACAAAATGCCCGAATCTCTTTGGCTTAGAGTCAGATCACGACATTTTTGAGGAGCGCAGATGTCCCTAGCACGATTGCGGGCCGTCCTCCAATCAAGTTTTCAAGTGCGGCTGCAAAGCACTCCCGCAATAGTTCGGCGGCTCAATAGTCTAGCAGCGGCACGACGCAAGACGTTCACTGATCGCGGGCAAGCTTCGCCGCTTTCCAAACAGGCAACGGTAGTCAATTCAATCGGATCGCGTGATTGGACGATAAGACCGATTGACCTTCTTCATAAGATTGGAAATCTGACGACCCCTGCAAACATAAACATGGCACAACTCAGTGCTAGTTGGGCGACGCGTCGATATTTTTGGGCGATTTCAGAACCCGGCAGACCGAGCGCTGTTGGCCCATTTCGTCTAAGCACGGATGCGAGAGGCTTGGACTTCCATCAAAAGACTCTTTTGTCTGATGAGTTTGGGATTGGCTTTGCCGGCTTGATTCTCGAGGAAGAGTTCGATGCTGCACAATTTGCAGATGTCTCAATCGCATTGGGCGATCCGCAGATCTATCAGGATATTCGCCAGAGAGGGGGGACTCAGCCCGACTATCTGATGTGGGGAGCTGACCCAAACTCGCCATATTATGTCGTGGAGTGCAAGGGTAGCCAAACGAGTCGGTCGACGTCTTTTGATCAAATGCGGAGGGGGCTTGAACAGGTCCCTTCCATTGTCTTCGGAGCGGGACCTAGGCAAGTCATGACTCTAGTGATTGCTACTTGCATGGAAGAGAAACGTACAACAGTCTTTATCGTCGACCCACCTCCGGATGAGAGATACCACAATAAAGGGGACGATGACTCGGACAATGTCTCTGAGCGGACAGGCGAATGGAGTTGGAGAATTCCGAACCCTGAAGCCTTTGCAAAACGCACTTGGGTAACTCAAGAGTCCTCGCTATTGAAATGGGCAGGGCAATATGAAGACGCGGCAAGGCGCGACATAGAATTGGAACCGTGGCGTGAACGGCCCCATGTAATTCCCCAAAACGCTCCACGGGCGGAGGTACGAACGGATGTCGGTACATTCATAGGGACAAGAAACATAGCTTTCCCCGAGCTCGGACAACGTAATATCCAAATCTTCACGGGTGTCGAAGAAGAGCTCTTTGCAAATCTCACTGAAAGAAATCCGCGGGCGGAAGAAGTCGCCCAGAATGATCAGGTCCGTTTTCGAGGCGAACGCCAACGAGTTCGACGTGAGTCGCCATTTAGCAGCATCAGCCCGAATGGAACTTGCATGATTGTGGAGGGGCTATAGTATTAGATAGCAATTTGAGGCGCAATTTCACACAAGCCTAAACTGCTGGCAAAGTAGCGTTTCGATCACATCTCAAAGAACTGAATTGCCGCCTTGCCGGGCGGCATTTCCATTTTATGGGTAGTAGTATAGAACGAGATTTGGAGGATGCATGGCAGAAGACTTGAAAGATGGAGATATTGTTCAATTAAAAAGTGGCGGCCCAAAGATGACCGTTGCGAATATCGGCATCTATGGCATGGGAAGCACGAAGAAAAAAGCAAACTGCGTCTGGTTCGAGGGCTCTAAGAAACAAGAGTCTCTGTTCGAACTCCATTCTCTCGAAAAAGTTTAAAGGTCTAAGCGTTACCGATGCCCCGCCCGCCAAGGCGGGGTTTTTACTACCAATGAACAACGAGCTCTTTCGAGGCGCACGCCTAAAGATAGCGGGCCAATCAGCATATCAATGATCTTTATCTGCAATGGCGAGAGTTCTCCAAGACTGACCCGTACGGTGTTTTGGTCGAGAATGATCCTGAGACCGGCGATAGCTTTCTCAAGATCACCCATGTTGCTAATTGAACTGCCCGGGCTCGGAGATCGTGGCACTAGGATTCAATACAATCTCTCAGCGCTTCACACCGCGTAGACTATTCACTTTCTCTGGGCGCCCGATCAAACTCTGATCAGTATCGCAGCACATGGCTGGCCGGTCGCCTGTTCGATTGATCGACGATACAGACCCACCTGCCGCTTGTAACGCTCAAGTTCCTTCTCGAGTTCGCGGTCAGTCTTAAAGTCCACAACCGTCCATCCCTCCTTCTCAAGGAAGGCCAAGTCCAGTATGCCTTCCACCACGCTCCCGTCGGCAAGTGTAAGCGTGATCGGAGTTTCGCGGCGGCACGCTCCAAGTGCGACAGCCTCACGCGCACGCAGGATGAGCGGGTGAGCTAGGGCAGACTCAACAGCAGCTGCCGCCGCGTCAGTTTCTCGGTCATCCCCTCCAAGCACCCGCGCGTAAAGAGCGGTGATCTCTTCTACTTGATCGGTACTCGCATCCAGAGGCACCGCCGCCAGCGTTGCGTGCACGAGAGCTCCGAATCGCGCACCTGCAGGACGCTCGGAGTCGCGAGATAGCTCGATCACCTGCACGTCGCGGTCTGGTTCTTCTAAGTCTGGCTCAATTCGAGCTTGGGCTGTGGCAGTACGGAAGACGATGCTGGGTTGCGCGGCCCGCTGCCTGACTTCGTCCCATCGCGTCTGCCAATTTCTGTAGCTTTCCAGGTCTTTTTTCAAAATCTCCGGATCATCTGCTTCCTTCAGCAGTTCCTCCTGACGGATTCCGAACGACTGAGGAACGTTCAGCGTCAATGCCCGCGGATCCCACCAGGTCACTCCGTAACCCGTATTCTTAGTCTCCGGCTCTTGGAACCGATGCAGCCCCGGCCAGACAGTGTCTTTCTCATCCACCGTAAGATCGGGTGGCCGGATCAGTACGCTATCCTTCCCAAACTGGGGACAGGCCGGAGGCTTTCCAGCTCTCTGGCGATTTTCTGTTTCGGGATAAAGGGCGTCGTAGAGCGGTCTGACCCACCAGTTCTCAACGGAATCCCATGATCCACGCGGATCGTCGCCGATTGTTGGAATGACCAGAAGATCGCGTGCGCGAGTGGCGGCCACGTAAGCCAACCGGATGCCCTCGGCGCGGTCACGCGCCAGCTCCTGCGGCCCGCGCTCCAGCAGATCGAGCGGAGCGCACCCGGCGAGCGGGACGGCACACAGGGAAGAAGAAGCGTCGATGTACCGGCTGGGATGTGACTGGCAGATCTTCGCAGTGATGTCGGCAAGTATCACCACCGGGAACTCTAGGCCTTTGGCCTTGTGAACCGACATCATCCGTATTCCCTCGCTGCCCTCTTCGAAGATGGGAGCCTCTCCGGCTTCGGCCGCACCGGCACCGGCGCGGACTTGTTCTACGAATCCACGAAACGAAAGGCCGCCGGAAGCTTCGTACTTTCTTGCCAGCTCAGCAATGTGCAGCACATTGGCCAGGACTTGCTCGCCCGAAGGGCGGAGCGCGAACGCAAGTTGTGCCCTAGTCTCCTCCAAAAGCATGTCCAGAGTTTCTGCGGCAGGCCGGTAGTTGCGGTTGCGGTGAAGCTCTTGCAAGATTCGAAGACTCCCGACCACTTCCCGGAGTTCTCCTTCTAGAGGCTCAGCGGGGAGCCGAAACGGATGAAATCGTCCAACTCGGTGGCGATACTCCAGCAATACGTCATCGCGGATCGCGAATAGCGAGCCCCTTAAAGTCGCAAAAACCGAGAGCTCATCTTCTGGCCACTCGATCGCCGTCAACGCCGCACGGATGGTCTGAACCTCTTCACGATCATGGAAGGACTTTCCGCCAACCAACAGGTGCGGGAGATTCCTTGCTTCGAGTGCCCGAATATAGGGACGTGCTACGTCATCGTCACGACTGATAAATCTCCTGAAAAGCAGGCAGACGTGTTGGGGACCGAGGGGGATTCGCTCGCTTAGAGTTCCTGGTTTCGGCACCGTCCAACCACTTTTTTCGACTAGCCACGCCACGAAGGCCGCGGTCGCGTCGGGGAGCGATTCCTCGACCGCCTGCATCGAGAACTTCTTCTTATAAGGACGTGGCACGGGCATTGCCGCGATCGAAGGCTGCTCAGTATATTCCTGGCGGAATGGAGAGAGAGGAACGTAGCCGGCCTGCAAATTTTCCGCGTTGCCATCCATATACGGTGTAAAAGCCCGGTTGATCATGGCTTGGATCGACGGTACAGAGCGGAAACTCGTCGTCAACTGCAGGAGTACAGCGCCGTTCCTTAGCAGCAGCTGTTTCACTTCTTCGTACGTGCCGACATCGGCACGGCGAAATCGATAGATGGCCTGCTTCGGATCCCCGACAATGAACAGTTTCCCGGGCATGGGGGTGACTCCCCTCCAATTGCTTTCGTCGGAGTGGGGAGAGGAAAGGAGGATAATGATTTCTGCTTGCAACGGGTCCGTGTCCTGGAATTCATCAACGAAAATATGGGTGAAGCGTTCCTGAAAATGCTTGCGCACGCTAGGGAACTGAACCAGCAGATCGCGGGAACGGATGAGCAGATCTAGGAAATCAAGTTTGCCTGCACGCTCCTTCAGCAGCTGGTATTGGGTGACCGTTTCTCCGAGCTCGGCCTGCAAGAGGGCCGCAATATCTGATCCGGAATCGCTTGCGAACGCGTCAATGACTGTAACCAGTTCGTTGTGCAAAGCCAGGATGTCATCACGTTTGACCTGTTTGCTGAACTGAGCCGGCCCGAGTCGCAGTTTCCGAGGACCCCGGTCCGACGCGATCACAACAAACACTGCTTCCGAGCCGTCATAGTCTCGCGACCGGGCCCGTTCAGCGGCACGGATGTTTTCACTCAGCGTCCTAAATAGAGCAGTATCTCGAAAGAGGTTGTTACTCGGGTCGGAAGGATCGCTCGTGAGTCCAGCAAGTTCATGGATTTTTTCTACAATCGCGTCAATCGCGGCCTGACGGTTAAACTCCGGACGCCGCCACTTTGCAGAAAAGTCCCGCCACTTTGACAACTCCCAACCGGCAGAAATGAGAATTTCGGTCTGGCTGTTTCCAGTCTTGCGCCGCAGGGCCCTGCGCGTACCCTCGGGCAGGTCCTCTAGTTTCCGTTCGAACCATGTCCTAAACGCCTCTCGGTAAACATACAGGCTCTGCGACTCCGTCATCAGCTCGAACTGGGGATCGATCCGAGCCTCCACAGGACGTTCTCTGAGCAGGTCGCCACAAAACGAGTGGATGGTGCTAAGGCGTGCCTCTTCGAGATGCGCGAGAGCCTGCTCCAGGTTGTTGCGGGTGTTCTGGTCCATCGCAGCGCGGCGCGCGTTCTCCAATTCCGCGCGCAGGCGAAGCTTGAGCTCACCAGCGGCCTTCTCGGTGAAGGTCACACCTGCAATGCGATCGATCGTCGTCCTCCCGGCCGCGACCACCGCGATGATTCTTTGAACTAATTCGCTCGTTTTACCGGTGCCCGCCGCAGCCTCTACCACGAGGGTCTTGTCGAGGGCGGTGCGGATCGTGTCGCGTGCGCCTTGGTCGAAGAGTTGCATCAGGCCAGGTCCCTCATGATTTTTAGCTGCACGAGCTGAGGGGTTTCTTTCTTTCTAGCGAAGCGAATCTCCTCGTAAGGACCGCATACTTCTTGGAAGTCGCAGCAGGAGCAAGCATCCTCGCGAGGAGCAGCCACCAAAAAAGGAGCTGCAATTCCGCCGTCGATCGTGTGGAGCACGACCTCTGCACTTTGCCTGGTCAAGGGATTCAGTGGGACCGAACGCTCGGTAAAGCCGCCGTCGGAAGTGCAGTAGAAGAATCGTCCCTCCGCAACCGTTCGCTTCAGGGCAGCTTCCACTGACAATCCATAGATCAACGGTTGCAGGTATTCCCCCTGGCCGAGGACTAGTCCTTTCTTCGTCCGGTCCTTCCCGGTCTTATGATCCGTTATGCGCAATGCGTTGCCATCATCGCTCCTCTCAATGAGGTCAACGACGCCGCGAACCATCGCGCCGCCTGCGAGTTTCGCTGGATCGGGAAGACTCGCTGGATCCCGTCCATCGGTTACCCCGAGACCGAAGCCAAATTCGAAATGGATCGGCACCCAGCCGTCCTGCCCCGTGACCTTCTGCAGCCAGACTCGCAAGTCCGAGCGTATAGCTTCAATGTCATCTAGCCACACCCGGTCAATCGCTGGAGCGAGTTCTTCATAGGATTCTTCGGCGACTCGCTTCAGGATCCCATCCAGCATCTTGAGCGCTTCTGGAAGCTGCGGTGCTTTCACAGGAAGCAGCCCTTTGTCTTTCAGGTCGCGCTGCAGGACGGCCTGGACCCGGTGGAATAGTCCTCCCTTAGTCAGTGGGTCCATTTCCTCAAGAGGCGCCGGTTCTTCCCTCGGCTCGAGTTGGAAAATGGAGGAAAGCAGGAACCGATAAGGACAGGCCGCAAAATTCTGCAGGGCTGATACCGAGTAGGGTCGGGACGCGAGACGTTGGGACTCAAGGATCTTAAGGATCAACGGGCGTTTCGTAAAGAGGCCATCATGCTCGGACCACTTTCCCTGCCAGCGAGCCCAGCGGCCGCGAAGGGACCTGGCCAGATTCGAATTAAGCTTCATGACATAAGCTAATCGTCCCGCTCTCGGCTCTGTCGTATTCAGGAGTGGCCATACCGTGGCAAGATCGTATTCCGCATCGTCGATTGCTCCAGACGGATCGCGCGGGGCCGGCCATGCCAACCGGCTGGCACCGGCCAGCTCGCTCTCTCTGGCGAGCACTTCGTAATCCGGTACGCGCCCGGTAATCGAGCGCGCCACATCCAGCGCATAAAACGACGGAACCCGAGCCCGGCCTTCGGCAACCTCAAGACGAGGGTAGGAAAGATACAGTCGTCTGCTGGCGGCGCCGACCGCTATCTGCAACAGGAGCCGCTCCTGCTGGCTCCGATCTGACAACACGCTTAAATCGGAAGAGAGCTGCCTCCGCAGTTTGTCGAGAAGGAGCGGATCCTCCCGCAGCTTCTGCGGGAACATACGCTCGGCAAGTCCGGGAATGAAAACAAGGTCGAACGAGCGCCCGCGCGCCTGTTCAGGACTTGCCACTAGCACGCAGCCGTAGCGGCTCTCGGGCGGCCTTTGCTGTAAGTTGGCCAGCCATTGCTGTAGAACGTTCTGCACTTCAGCGAGCGGGACCGAAGCGACCGGGCCCATGGGTTTCAAATCGGCAAGAACCGCTAGCACCCGTTCCGGCTGGCGCAAAACCCTTGGAACGAGCCTCTCTAGCACAACGATCCACTCTGCCCAAGTCGTCGACTCCGGCAACGCTGCCAATTCTCCGATCACTGGCAGAACGAATGCGGTGAGATGCTGCAGGTTGCGAAGCTTGCGCAGGACCGCCTCGACGCGCGGCGAGTCCGATTCTTCCTTCATGTATTCCTGTAGCTCCTGCTTAAACTGATTCTGTAAGCCGCCAAGCCGCCGAGTCCAGCGATCCTTACCGCCGATCACGGCAGCATCCACCAAAAGCTCTTCCCACTTCCAGGGTGCGCGGAGAGCGCCCGCCAACTCAGGCTTATCTTCGTCCTTTAGTTGCTCGCGATCTTCCTCCTGCGAAGGGTTCAGAATCGGAGGTACGAAATCAGGCACCCCCGAGCCGAGGGCGTCATCCTGAGGCGGCACAAACCCGACCTTGCTATCGGAAGGGGTCCCGTCTCCCGCAAGGCTTGGAACCTGCGCAAATGACAGATATTCAGCGAAGCGATGGGCGGAGAGCCCCTCGGAGGCACATGCCAACAGCGCCAGCAAAGCGCGGCCCGAAGGATCTGGTCGCCGATTTCCACGCGCAAAGTATGCAGGAATTCCCGCGCGCCTCAGCGCAGCTTCCATCAAACTCCCATAAGTCTCTGGTGCCCTGAGGAGGACGGTCATGCGCTCGAAAGGAACGCCCTTTTCCGCCTCGGATAAGATGCGGCGCGCGATCTCAACCGATTCTCGTTCTTCTCCCGGGGCGGAGAAGAAAACGACTTCATCGTCAGGTTTCCCTTCGGGTGGGATTTTCTCCGAGAAAAGATAAAAGCCCAGCCGCGCGAGACTCGAATCCCCAATTGCAGGAGTTACGGCGTTTTCCTTAGCGCCAGTCACCATGTTTAAATTGTCCAGCGTGCGGACGTCTGCGGCAGGACAGGTGAACAACACCTCTTTTGCGGCAACCGCTAACTCAATGAGAAATCCTCGCTCGATCGGCGAATGAATGGGAACGTCTACGAACAGCAATGGATGCTGGCAAAGACTCACACCAGCACGGATTTCTTCAATGGCAGCTTGGAAAAGGATGGTGCGGTCTGCGACAGAGACCTCCTTGATCTGCTCCTGGAAACATTCGAGGAGAGCGGCATGATCAGCGCCAGACTCCTCCAGCTCTTCGAGCCTTTCGGGCGCGATACCTGCAGCACGCAGGGCGGCAACTGTCGCGGCCGTCGCACGCGCAAAACCCGGAAATTTGGTAACAGGTGCGAAGTACGGTAGTTTTCCTCGCTTCACCGCTTCGTAAGTGGCTCGCACCGCCAACGCTTCAGCACCGACTGCAGAACTGGGGGCGACTCCCGCTGCGGCCAACTTCTTGATTGCCAGCCGAGCTGCCAGCTGAGTGAAACTGAAGCGATGAAGTCCGAAAGTGGCACCGCTCGTGTACGCGAGCCCTCGGACCAAGTCATCGACCGCTTCACGAAACGGGCCTACAATGACCAACTCCGTTGCCGGAGCGAACGAATGGATGAATTCGACTGCGGCTGCGATTCGTTTGGCCGCCGACGAAGCTTGCACGACTCGAAACATGCCAGAGGCAACGTAACGCGACGGGATATGACGAGTCAAACCAACGTCAGTACCATGAGATGGAAAACTTACGGCGGGACACGACACACACGGGAATTCCACCGAGAGAGTATGGCTATCGCGAAACCGCTGAACTTTGGATGCGGCATGGCTCCAAATAGACATTCATTTGGGCTTTGTTTAGCCGGGGATATGGCCGCCGCATCCCTAAAGGAGAAATGATCGAACAATCAACCCCACTTTAACCCCACGGTAAGAATGACCATACGTTCCAAGTCGTTCTTTTCAGGTGCCAGCCGCCCCGTGTGATGCCTTTTAATTACAACGATTTAAGAACTCATAACCCAAAGATCAGTGGTTCAAATCCAGCCCATGATAGGGGTCTTGACAGACGGCTCACAATTGCACAGCGTTCCCACCCGAGCGAATGAAGCAAATATAGGGCGGGCCACCCTATTTGAGCGCCAAGCCTTTATCCTGACGGTGACAGGTCCCCTCTGTGCCGCGCTTGTTCATGTCCGCGTTACGAGAAAACGCGGAAAGGACAAGACCATGTCGAACACAGAAGAAAAGCAGGACGTTCCCGGCGTCGCTAAGAAGCGCCGGCAGGATGGATGTTCTTAACTAGCGCCGGACCACAGTACACATAAAAGCAAGGTTTTCCAAATTTACCTGAGCACTTATCTCAGGTGATGCAACCCTGAGGCTACATTCGTGCCCAGTTACTACTTGTTAACATGGGTTAAGTATAAAAGGCCGGCTTTTGGTACTCGCAGACTTTTCTTACCACACATTCCCACAGATGTGCTACAGTTCAACCGCATCTATCTTTCGGTCACGGGAGCTCGTCGATGTTCTTTACCTCCCATCCCTCTTCCCGCTATCACGCAGCATTACTCGCGGCAGTAAGCTTAATCATGGCGACGAGTGCTCCTGCCGCCAGCGACAACATTAATGCGCCGCTGAAGAAAATTCTAAACAGCAAAGGGTATATATTGGGCAGCCCGGCAACTAGCTGGCCGTACGCAGGGGGACTCCTCGTCGCATCGGGGAAATCAGCAACCTTTATTGACCTGCCCTCAGCCATCCAAAAGCCCGAAGCGCAACCTGGTACAGCTGATTTTATGGCGGAGAGCAAAACCAGCAGCTTCAGCCTGACCGCAGTTTTGACGGGGATGCAGGCTCTTATCGGTGGAAACCCGGGCGGGGGCTTCGGTCACACTTCCAATCTAACATTTCAGGAACTCAAGGCTCAGGGAAGTAAAATCACATATGAGCAAGCGAACGCTATTCTCAAGAATAGCGACGTAAAAGCTATGGTAGCTCAGTGGCTCGCAGATCCTAAACAGCAGGTATTCATCATTGGAGAGGTCTTAAGTACAACTCAGATCTCAGTTAGCACAAAGAGCGCATGGAACGGCGATCTCTCGTTTAATGGCAGTGTAGTCTCAAAATGCGCCAATGCGACCTCCTCGACGGACGACTCCACGAAGTCTCAACCCCCGGCTTCAGCCTCAAGTACTTCTGCCAGTAGCACTGCCACCTCCTCACCGAAAACTAACAAGACCGCGGCAGCGTCGACCGCGTCGACCGCGTCGACTAAGTCACCAGCCGCATCGACGATGCCCGGGGGTGAATTGCATTTCTGTACCAGTAACAACAACATTGTCACGATGAAGACGGACACGCCCTTGGTGTTTGCGGCCGCCGCTTATAAGGTGATAAAAGGGCCAGGCCCTGCGGGAGAATTGGAACTGCAGCCCATTTTCGTTTCGCCCAACGGCGGGACCTTGGCAGAAGATAACAAGGCGAAGAAGAGTCTAGCCCTTTCCGCGAAGACAGCGGCAGCAGTTTCGAGCAATTGGAAAAGAAATAATTGGCCGGCTAGCCACTGACGGAATCAATTCGTAAAGTTTTCCGTGATAACCCGAAGCAGCCATACGCCAGCTAGAATCCGTCAGCGGTGTTTCATACTAAGATGTCTGCCTACCAGCGAGCAAATCCGCTGTAGCAACCTTCACCCTTGCGAGGGATGGAATATGACTCGAGAAAAACACATCACCAAGTGTGCGACGATACTGTTGGCTGCACTTGCGATTGCAACTTGTCATACTGTCCACGCGGAACACGAGAACTATTTGGGCATCGCCAGGGATCCGCAACTTACTGTTGCGTCGCATTCGCCATTGGCGGTCGATCGAGACTTCATTTATGCCGTAGCTGAGGATCACACACACCTGCTCAAGAGGTTGATCTCTTCGGGTCCATGGCAACAGTACAATACCGATATCCAATTTACCTGGATAATGAGTCTCGCAGCATCAGCAACCGTTCCCGAAACTCCGATCGGCACCCCGCCGATCCCGGGCTCTCTATACGTTGCTGACCGTGGTAGTGGATCCATTTATAGAGTAAGGATCGACACTGGAGCAGCTGAGCTGCTGTATAAGGGCGCGCCCGTTTCCGGAGACTGCGAGCTCGCCTTAAGTCACGATAATCTTTTCATGGCGTGTGCGCCTAATTCCATACATGTACTTGATTTGAACCAGAAGACATTCAATCAAATTAACTTTGGCGTCGTGCTGCCCTCCTATGGTCGGCTGTACCTGGCGACATCGGGTAATCAAGTATTTATCAGCAATCCTCAAGCGGGTATTTTGACTAGCCTTACAAACCCTCTGTGGCCCCAAGCGGCTGTGCGCAGTGATTACTTGTGCCCGAGTAACTCCTCAGTCTGCGCTTCAGCGACTCCCAACAAGTCGCCTGCAACTTTTCTGCAGGCTGTCCTACCGCCAAGTGACAAACTGGCTGCTTTGCAACATCCAGGGCCGATAGCCGTCGAGCAAGGCGTTATCTATGTTGTTGACCTGTTAAACCGTCAGGTCTTTGCTTCTTCCCAACATATGTTACGTCCAGTACGCCTTTATTCTTGGGATCATAAGGTCATGTCCCCCTCTAGCATTGTCTTGAGCGGGCCGAACATTATCCTGTTTGATGACGCGACGCGAGATGTAGCTATCTGGCCCCTACTCACCCCCACAGAATTGGTAGTGGACGTGAAGACCTCCGAATCACTTTCCGCTATATATAACTACCTGTACGACCAAGGTTTGCTCCCCACGAAGGTGGCGCCGCTTGAACACTCTGTAGAGAAAACATTACGGAACCAAGGAGCTTTGCTCAGCCCCTACGTGGCTAGCCTTAATCCAGTGATGTGCGGCCTTAACCCAAGCATCTGCAAGCAGGGCAACATAAAGGAACATCTGGCCGCAGGCATCGATCTCGTTGTTCCAGACCTCTATTCTGAGGATTTTATTGACGTGCGTCAGCTAAAACTCGATGGTTCACATACTTTAGACTACGAGATAGATCACAGAATCCGAAGCGATACGTTCAAGGCATGGAAAACGGAGGAAAAACTTGAGCAGTTAAACCCACAATATCGTCCCAGCGTAATTCACCGACTTATGTCTCAGACAAATGGTACATTTACAGTCCCGGTCGAACTAGTGCGATATCTAGTAGCGTTACCCCTGAAGGACCTGACAAGCGCTGACTCGAAACTTGTTCAGATTCAAGCACGCTATAGTGCCGACTTGACTCTATACCCATTGCAGGAAGTAAAAACGACCGTGCAACAGGACCCGTCTATCCAGCAGTTCCTAGTCGGATTGGACAAAGCTAGCTTTCAAGTTGCTTACACTAAGCTCCTTAGCACTATTCATTATCGTCATCCCGCGCCACTTCCGTTTCATCCGATTTCCTATATAGGCGTAGCTGAGGACATCATTGACTGCACGAACCCCGACATTACGGATGTTTGCTCCATGCCTGTAAGCGAAATTACAACCACGCCCCAGTCGATAGTTCACAAAGAATCCGCAGCTACAGCTACCTTTCGGGACTTTCAGAAAACAGATCATGGCACTGCGATTGCGGGCCTTTTAGCAGCTCGGCAAACGCAATATACAGCGACTGGACTTGTTGCGCCGGAAGGCTACGTAGTCCCGCTAATTAGCAGAGAGCCTCCCTTGGCCGACGAAATCAAGAGTGCGGTATTACAAACGGGCGCACAGGTTTTCAATCTCAGTTTTGCCTTCGACGACGGAGCCCCTCCACAAAAAATTGCAGACGAGATAGCCCTGGGCACAAGCGAAACGCTTGTTAACGCCATCTTTATAGTGGCTGCGCCCGACGACGGAAAGCCGGTGTGTACCGGTATCCTGAGTTACCCGATATGTTGGGCAAACCAGCCCAACGTGATTGGTGTCGCAGCCACAATTCTCGACGGATCAGAGCTGATCCCTAACGATCAAGGCCCCGCATGGGGTAAACAGTATGTGCAGATCGCTGCACCTGGCATAGGATTTGGCGCTCCTGCTCTCAATGGCAACTATGTACCTGTTGCTGGTACTTCATTTGCTGCGCCTTTGGTAAGCGCAGCAGCAGCTCTGCTGATTGAACAAGGTGTCACGGACCCTCGCTTAATAAAGCAACGTATTATAGCCACCTCAACGGTGGTAGGTGCTTACAAGGACAAAGTGCTAGGTGGCCTGTTAAACGTAGACCGCGCAATCTCACACGTTGCGGAAGGAGTCTTGATTGATGGAAGCGGCAACGAAAAGATAGTTCAGTTAGTGAAGGGCGGTAAGCTATTTATTACCTCTGGCAAAGGCAACTTTACAATCGACCTAAAAAATGTGCTCCGCCTTACCCTACAGCAGAATGGTAAGTATCGAATCATATTCCAAAATGAAGAAGATAATACGAAGCTGGAGATATGGGACGACGTGTCCTACGCTTCCGGTGCTGGATGGAAGATAAAATATAGGCTCTCGTCTGCGCCGGGAGCTGCTCTCGGCTTGCCCGTTTCGGACGATCTTACGAACTATGGTGATTACTTTGGGCCTATACTTAACTGAGAGGTTTTACGACCCGCAAATGCGAAGACTCGTGCACGTTCTTACGATTCTACAGGTTAGTCTCGCAATTTTTAGCATGCTCGCGATTAGCGGGGAAGCTGCATCGAAGCAAAATGATAGGTTTATGTTTGATTCATCCCGTGTCTTGGCCCATGATACTGGAATTGAACCAGTAGGCCCTTATGCTGTAACGATTTCTAATGGGCCAGACAGGGTGAGGTGGCGCAAGCAAATTGTCGCCCCGGCAAATGTAGGGACAATGAGCATTCATGTCCAAATATCTTCAGCCTCCCCCGGGCCTGCATGGGAGTTGCAGTTTCTAGCTCTCGGGGTAGTAAGAGATGTTATTACCAGCGATTCAGCGAGAGGCCGGTCCGTTGAGGCGTGGAGTTCAGACATAAGCGGAAATGTCGTTGTCATCGTCTTAGTCGCTGACCGCCCTCCGAACGGGCTAAGCATTGTAATTGACAAGTACGACCACCCAGTAACCCCGACTGTGCCCCAAGCGATTGAACCTGGGCAAAATCATATGCAGAGTATATTTTCTGTTACGAATGATATTCAAAAGTTGGGTTCTGCGGTGGCTCGTCTCCGAATTAAAACGAATGTAGGTCAAGCGCTCTGCACAGGGTTCTTGGTTTCTGACAGTTTGATGCTGACCAATTTTCACTGCATATCGACTGGCACTGAGGCTGTAAATACGCAGGCGGATTTCGGCTTTGATAGGAGTGGCCAGCCCCCTAGTACTTTCCGGGTTCAAGGGATCGAAGTGATCAATTCGGACCTAGCATATGATTATGTGGTTGTGCGGGTCTTGGGCAATCCGGGTAAGACTTATTCCCACATAGCAGTACCTGCACTAGGTGACAGGTTTTTCCCGGTGCAAGCGCCGCCTCTGGGAAGCATTTCCTTCCCAGATAGTACCCGAAATCTACTTGTAATCGAACATCCCGGTGGAGGGCCCAAAATGGTTTCCATGACGAAGTGCGCCGTAGTCAGTGACAAGATGTCGGGTTATGATCCGCAGGAACTGTCAGATTTTGGTCATAAGTGTAATACGCTCGGCGGCAGCTCTGGCTCTCCTGTGTTCAGCATGAACGCGAAGGTGCTAGTCGGGCTGCATCATTTGGGATTTGTAAAGGGAAGTGATCCGAAGGATCCGTTGCTTAATCAAGCAGTATATATAGGATACATATTGGAGGATATCAGGAATCAGTCTCCAACTGTTTATGCGGAGATTGTTTCAGATACTAATAAGCAGTAGAAGTCCAGTGGTGCGCTACTAGCATTCACTATCTGATCGGGTTTTCAGTTTCGCTGACGGGGACTGGTGGAGGAAGTGTCATCCGTTCTGGTCTGTTCGAAGAAGATCTCGACGCTGGCCTTTTTGACCCGGAGTTTGCTGCCCGCGGCCGGCATGCTACTGGCTGTCAAGGACGAAGCAAAACCAGGCCAGTGTGGCGAAGTAAAAGTGGGCCAGGTGTTGGGTGTGAAGTTGTGGAGGCGCGTCAGGCGCCACTCCGGAGCCGGTACGCGCAGACCTATCAGTTGATCCTTGGGATCGACCAAACTCATTACCAAGGAGGACTGAACACGGCAATGCACCTTCGTGATTTTTCGCGTTCTCTTCCACAGTTGAATGACCCTAGTGGCCTTAACCAGATAGCGGAGGAATGCGATAAGCTGATAGGCCAACTGCAAGCCAACGCCACCACGATCGGCTTGGTCCGTGAAGCAATGCGGCGATTTCAAGACAGACCCGATATCGCACAGAATTAAGTGGGCGGTGACCTTGTGCGATCAGGGCTCACGGATTGCGGACGACTCTGAAGCTATCCTGTCGCGCCGTAGGGCTGATCTCAGATGCGTGAACCGCATCAGTGGCAGCGACTGGGGTCGAAGTCTCTGCCCAACAGTTGGCCGGATGTCTGCTCGATCCTCCTTACCGTCGAGGCGGGGGCGCGTATCGTCGCGTCAAAGCTGGGCAACATCTCGCCGCTCGCTCAATAGGAAATCGATGGTGCGACCCTGCTTATCAACTTGGCCCACCAGTCGAGCCAGGGTCATACGGTAGGTTCCGTGGCCGACATTCAAACCATGAGTATCGATATTGAACTTGTAGATAAGGCCCGGATATCAGAAGAGCACGATCAGCCTATCATTCCGCTTGCGGAGCGACGCGATTGTCTCATCAGAGAGCGTCACTCCTAGCGAAATCTTCGTCCCCCTAATGTCGAGAGTTGTCAAGTTTCTCAAGTTTCGCAAAGCGGCCAGATCGGAGACGTTCGTATCTCTGAGGCTAAGAGTTGACAGCCCCGACAGGCCCCCCAATGGAAACAGGTCAGAGACAAGCGTGTCATTGAGGTTCAGCT
>JBAVYX010000072.1:0-5286 GCA_049588475.1 Silvibacterium sp.
GACCAATGTTCTCGCGCTATCGTTTGCTCGCAGGGTAGCAAGCGAAGAGAAAGGGTGCGCACATTGGCAAGAGAAGTGTCGCCAGAGTGATCGACTACATCCGCGCGAACACTGGGGCAAACATCAGCCTGGTGGCCATGGCCCAGATTGCCGGTGTGTCGCCGAACCATTTCTTGTTTTTGTTTACCAAAGCGACCGGCCTGAGCCCTCACCAGTATGTTCTGCGGGCAAGGATCGACAGCGCAAAGCTCCTCCTTCAGGATAAAGGGCTAAGCATCGCCGAGGTGAGCAGACACACTGGCTTTCGCACCCAGGAGCATTTCACGAAGGTGTTTCGGAAGATCGTTGGCGTGACTCCACGCGAGTTCAGAAGCGCGATTCAAGGCTAGCGCCGTTTCAAATCAGCTGCTCCGGACCTTGGGACTCACTGGGCTCTTGCGTCCGATCCTGGTTGGCCGTAATCACCCCGCTTCAATGGGGATTTCGCGTTCGTGGGATAGGGCCGGATACTGGCTCCAACAGCATCCGGTCATTGCTTCTTAACTCATTTCGCCCGAAAGGTGGTCTCCCATGCAGACTCTCTATCGCGACACCGCGATTGCTTCCACCCCGCGCTCATGCTTTAACCATGTGCGAGATCCCGCCCTGGAAATCAAGCGCCTTCAGCGCTGCATGAATGATCTGATCGGAGTGCTGGCGCTCCCTGCTGCATGGAGAGGTCGCGAACCGGTTGAAATTCTATCCACCCTCGTGGACTCGCTGATGGGAACGCTCAGCCTCGACTTTTTCTATGCGCGAGTCATAGTGGAAGCCGGCGAGAAGCCCCTTGAAATGTTCAGGGCCGGTCCGTCGCATGGGACGGACGAGATTGCGCAGTCTCTTGATGAATGGCTAAATGAAGACCAGATCGATCGGCTTTCACAAACACGGCGGAAAATTGGAGACCAGGAGATTTCGATTTTCCCCATGCGAATGGGCGTAGTAGGCGATATCGGATTCATTGTTGCGGGGTCACAGAGATTGGGCTTTCCAGAGCAGACCGAGAGACTGGTTCTTAGCATTGCCGCGACTTTAACAGCCGCCGCACTGCAATCCGCCCTGCTCCTGAGTGGACAGAAACTGGTTGCAAGTGAACTCGATCGGAGGGTTGCAGAACGAACAAGAGAGCTTGCCGCAACCAACGAAAAGCTGCAACTCCAACTTGGACTGCTGCAGCATCTTCCAGTTTCCGCCTGGACGCTCAAGCCTGATGGGACACCAGATTTCGTGAATCAAGTTTGGCTCGAATTCTCCGGTCAGACCCTCGATTTCGTCCGGTCGAATCCCGAGGCCTGGATGACTGCGGTCCACCCTGAGGATCGTGAAATAGCATCGAGGAGCTTTTGGGAAGGAGTACGCTCTGGACAGGGCTTTGCGATGGAAACCCGGTCTCTCTGCGCCCAGGACGAGACCTATCGCTGGCACCTCAATCAAGCTGTGGTCTTGCGCGATTCAGAAGGAAAAGTCCTCAAATTCGTCGGTACGACCACCGACATCGACAACCAGAAGCGTGCCGAAGAGGCGTTGCGCCATGCACAGGCCGATCTTGCACGCGCCAACCGGGTAACAACCATGGGCGAGTTAACGGCTTCCCTGGCTCATGAAATCAGTCAACCGATTGCTGGTGCTATCACCAACGCCAACGTCTGCCTGCGAAGGCTCGGGAGCGATAAACCCGATCTCGATGAAGTGCGCGCGGCTGTCACCAGGTTTGAAAGAGATGCACAACGTGCTGCTAAGATTATCGGCAGGATCCACTCACAATTCGAGAAGGGCTCCGTGAATCAAGAGACCCTTGGTGTAAGTGAGATTATTCGTGAAACCGTCGTCCTCTTGCGCGGCGAGGCAGCGCGATACAACATATCGATCAGGGCGGAACTGGCAGCCGATCTTCCTCAGATCGTCGGGGATCGCGTGCAATTGCAGCAGGTCGCGATGAATCTAATCCTCAACAGCATCGAAGCGATGAAGAACGTTGATGGAATACGAGAGATGGTCATCAAGTCGAAGCGAGCTGAAAACGAGCAGATTCTTGTTTCAGTCAGCGATACCGGCATAGGGCTTCCGCCGCAACTTGAGGAACAGATTTTTGATCCGTTCTTTACAACCAAACCCCACGGCACCGGCATGGGACTTCGCATCAGCCGGTCAATCATTGAGTCTCATGGTGGCCGCTTGTGGGCGGTCGGCTCCCCTGGGCGCGGCGCAACTTTCCACTTGAACCTGCCCGCCGCGATTCCTGGCTATAGATAAATTCGGTCTGTGTTTGCTATTAAGAATCACGATTCCCTGGGTACGAGTTAGCAATCTCGCGGAGTTCCACCTCCGATCGCAACCTCATCGGCAGTCTCTACCACCGGAACGCCCGCGATGGGGTTGTCGGCCAGAGATGCGGTGATGGTTGTCACACTACCACCGGCGCCGGTTACAACAACTGTCCTTTTGCCTGCCATACCAGCTCCTGTTGTTTCTCGCAGAGCCTTTCGGCAATTCTGCCTCTGCCCGGTCGGTCCCGTCCGCGTCTGCTAGCCTGTCTGTCTTCGCGGTGGACATTGTGTCTGGATGCGAACGCTGGCGACTCAATGGTTCCCTCAACCTGATACCAGGGTATCGGTCGATACCTTCGTCCAATAGATCACCGTTCGGTCCTCTGGCCTAATCGCAATGTGAGGGGTTGGTTCGAGTTATTCGAATTTGATAAATCAATCTTCTCTCCAGCCAGGAGGTAGCGCCGTGATCCAGGATGAAATAACTCCGCACCTGCGAATGATGTGGTTAAGACGGCCGATTATGTGCCCATCGTCTCGATGAGTCTCCGGCTGGTTATTCCTTGGCGGGTTGGTCTCCACCAGAGCCCGCCTCTGCTTCACCAACCGAGAGTCATTCTGGAGGAGAAGATGCTGTTTGAGTAGGAAAATTCAACGAACGGCAAGTGTGCCAATTTCAAATTGTCTCAACCGAGGGGTTCACCCCAACGTGCTGTGCCCAATTTGTGCCCACTCCTTGCATTTTTGCCGCTTTCTGCATCTCTGGCACAATGAGAAATCAGTAACTTATTGACCTGAAATTCGTACCATAAGTTCGAACCAGTCTCGAACACCTCGAACGGGCGGGACAGTACAAACAGCAATGCGGGCCGTAGCCCCCGTCGTGCCGCTGGCTATAGCCCTTGCTCATGGGGCGCTGACATCGCAGAATCCCGCCTCAGGCACTGTGCAGCAAGTAGCGACGCTCAAGGTGCCGATCACCGCGCAGGTTTCGAGTGGATGCACCACCGCCTCCGGAACGGCCTGCCCAGCCCCGTTTCCGATGGTATCCAAGGGCCACGCGGTGAACTGGTGGTTTGTGTTCAAGCTGAACGTGGCGAAGTTTCCGGGTTGCGGCGGCGGCACGGTGAGCTGCCCATTCGGGGGCGATCCCCAGGACTACAAGCCAGGGCTCCAGTACGCATTCGCAAGCAGCGAAGCACCGCAACTGAAGCCAGGCAATACCGATTGCCTCGGTGAAGCGGGTGATGATCCTGTCGCGGCCACCTTCGACGAGGTCTACAACGGCCACTTCCACTTCGTTGTCTGGAACGATCAATTTTATGGCGATCCCGAAAGCGCCAGCTGCGGAGGCGACGGGTGCGGCTCACCGTGGGGCCAGTCCAAGGGCCTGCTGGCCTGGAACGATGATGGCAATGGCCTGATCATGCAGGTGTCCACGCCCTCATGGCCAGGTGCAGGAAGCGCGCTTTCCGCGCGGCGCGACGGCAACACATTGGGATGCGTGGACGACAACAACGTGAAAGTCAGCCAGCACTTTTTTCGCTGCAACTCACCCACCAGGACGTGGACACGATACTCGACGCTCTGGCCAACGCCAGCGTGGTGACGGACACCAACAATCCTCAGATCGTCAGCAACGGCGGACCGAATGATGTGCAGGAAAGGGTGCTCGCCTTGGGAAAGCAATTGAAAAGCAAAGCTGTCCAAGACGAGGTTTTGTCAAATGGTGTCGGCTTGATCTCTAAACCCTTGGCCCTGCAGGTTCCGCCGTGGCAGATGGTTTCTTCGGTGCTCGGCAGCATTCCACTGCGCACGGCCACTTGGTGGAGTAGTCCCACCATTCCTTCAACCGCCGGCGGAGTGCCAGGATGCTGGGATGTGTCGCTGACCACACCCCCTGGGCCAGTGCAGATTGCCACCTCAGGTACATGGCAAGGGGTGACAATGGCGCTGACCGGCGGTCCCAAGCCAGACGGCAACCACGCCAAGCTGGGCGTCTCGTCCGACGGCGGAGACTATGTCATCTTCGGTGACATGAACCAGCAGGGTGCGCTTTCCGGCAATTGCGGCAGCAGTCAGAATGGCCGGGGCGGACTATTTTTTGTGGTCCGCAACAGCAGCCTCGCAAACAGTGTCCGCGATCTGATGTCCGGCGGAACGGCTCCAAACTAGCGCCCTATGGCTGGGGGCCCTAGCTGGTGTTGAGGACCAAGAGATAGTCACCAAGCTTTGAAGGGGAGACCATGGCAACTATCAAGCTTACCGACGACTTCAGCATCCCGCAGCCGATCGAAATCCCAGATACTTCTGCGCTTGGACATTCCCCCGCCTCTGTCATCCATTTCGTTAAAACCGATATTCTGAAGATACTAGATACCCCCATCGACAAGGTCGACCTGAGTTCCGCAGCTGTGGGTTTGATTTAAACGCCGGAACTTCCCGTTCCCATCAGTAATGCCACTTTTCATCTGGGTGGCGGTGCAACGGGCGAATTCGACATAATCAAGGCCCCGGCAAACCCCAAGCCGGTTATGGCGATTTTGCGCTCGTTGAGAATTCCCGAAGGGACCAACGAACAGAACCCATTGTCAGGACCGTTCCCTTCATTATGTCAGCAGAGGATCAGGGCATCTTGGGCTTGAGTCGCAAATTGGAGAAGTAGGCTTCGGTTCCTATACCGATCCACAGAGCCATGGCTCTGCGGCGATCACACAACTTAAGATCGTTCACCAGCAGCGTTGGTTGCGAAGCTCCGTGACGATCTCGAATAACAGCTGAGCACGGAAGCGCCCTGACCCCCAACATCATTCTCAAGTGTCGCTTCCCGCCTACTTCTTAGCCGGCGCGGCAATCGGCGTCACCCCGACCTGCTCCTCCGCCGTATACGGCGCTCCATAATACGGGAAATCCTTGCGAATGCGCCCGCGGTCGGGAGCAAGTCCATCGACAATTGGCGTGTTGGTCACAAGGGTCAACA
>JBAVYX010000073.1:0-6997 GCA_049588475.1 Silvibacterium sp.
TTCTCCGATATCCGCAAACCCCGATGAACACTGGCTAAACACACAATTCAGACAGATTTCAACTCGACAGAAAAGAAAATCCCCAGCTAATACGCCGCGTCGCAGTGAATTTCAACAAGTTCCTAGAAGTACCTGGGTGTCAATGAGAGATCGTGCACGCGCAGCCTGTTCCGGCGGTTCTACTTCTTTTGGTGACTGGCCTGGTAGTGCTGCTGAAGCAGATCTTCGCCAAAGTCGTCGGTGAGGTCGCGCCACACGGAGTGGATATGGTTGGCGTTGTCCTGCGTGTCGTCTAATTCAATGAGGAAAGATGGGGTCTGAACGCGGTAATAATGCGGGTCGCCTCGGTTGACGCCCCCGGACCAGGCGAAGTAGATATTTCTGCCCGCCTTGTTGATCTGCGATATTCGGCCTTTGGCCAGTTCATCGGGCACGTTGCGGGCGTATTCTTCCATGAGGGCCATGAGCGCGTCGAATTGGTTGGCGTCCATCTTGGAGGCAGAGAGGCCGGACGGCTGGCCCTGAATCGCCGCCTTCCGACTGGCCGCGGTCAGAATGTCCGCATAGGCAGTTGGGTCCACGATCGCGACCTTCTGCTGCTGTTCGTCGAGGGTAAGGATCAGCTCGATGCCAAGATCATCCTCACCAGCCAACGTGCGCAGGCCCTTCCGCGGCCCTTGCCGCACTTCGGCAGGGTTGGCGCCGAAGAAACTCGGACCATCGATAGCCTTACCATTCACTACTGTGTAATTCTGGCTGAGGTGGTGCCCCTCGACCCGGTAGCCCCACGTGCCGCTGTCGGAGGGAGTGCCGAATACTGAGAAATAGTACTTTTCCGGGTTGCGATGCTCGCCGCTGTCGTTCTCTATGATTCTGAGCACATCTTCTAAACTCATGATCGTCACGGCCTTGATGTAGCCAGTCTGGCTCAGCCCGGCCGCCAGCAGTGCGCTGGCGAGGTGCTTCTGATACGGTGTCATCTCGCGCAGCGGCAGGCCCTTGCGCTCCTTTGGGATGAAGTGCCAATTCATGCGCTCGTCAGCATCGAACGGGATCATCGCTCGGCCGCGCTGATCGGCATTGAGCGCGGCGAGAAAGCGGTTGGCGCAATCGGTCATGAGCGACGCTGAATGGACGCCGCGCGGATGGATCTGGTCAGCGCGGCTATCGACCCAGCCAAGCATCCCAACTCCGGCGAGCGCAGTGGACGAGCAAAGGAACGATCGGCGATTCATCGACATGAATTTCCCTGTCTTACGACTGTTGCAAATCAGAGTACAAAGATGGGGGACGAGTCAATGGCGGCTCGCGGCCTTTTTCTACAACCCAATCGACTCTCTCTCCTGTTTTGGCGCGCCCAACAGGCCCTGAGAAACGCGCAGAAGGACGCTCTTCCTTCTCGGATGGTCGGCTTCCCCGAAGCAAATTCACTTGGTCGATAGTCGCCCAGCGTCCAGTTTCGACTGAATAAACTCACCCGGGTTCGATTCCTAGTCTGTCGTTCACAGCGACTCTCAGACGCTGCTTACAGCCGATGTAGCGTTCCAAACGGCGGATGGTTCTCTGCGGCTTCCTACCTCACTAACGAGCGATCCCATCACATGCTGCAGCTCCTGTCTGCCAAGGACAAGGAAGAGCACGTGCGCTCAGGCCTAATCTAACAGCCAGAACCTATCAAGATGCTACCCGATGGCGCTGGAATGCAGGAGGTTACGAACCGTCTGGCACGCCGGTCAATCCTAACTATCTCCGGCCTACGCTGGCGACACACTTCGGGATGTGCCACGCAAGACTAGAAGTCAGGATGGAGTCGCTGGCTTTCAGAGATTGCCACCGCCCGGCTGCAGGAACTGCCTTTCCTGCTCATTCAGGTGCTCACCTCAAGATCTTCAGTCACGACGCTCGAGTGTGAGAGATAGCTGCAATCGAATCAAATAAAAACTTGATCTTTTCTGGGAAACTTTTGAGCAAACTGGAAGTTTTTGCGTCGGAGATGCAATACAAGGCAGGACACCTTCATTGCTGTGGTCAGGGACAGGCAAGAAGATAAAAGCGGCAAGAGGCAGTTCCGAGGAGGACATGCGTCTCGTTGAGCGCCTGACGCAGCGTGATGAGCACGCTTTCTTGAATCTTTATGACTGTTACCGGCGCCCCGTTTATCGATTTCTGATGCACATGACAGGATCAATTGCAATTGCGGAAGAGCTTACCCAGGAAGTATTCATCGTGATTCTCGATGCAATGTGCGCTGGAACTGTCGGACAATTCGATCCCGAAAAAGGGACACTAGAAGGATATCTTCTTGGAATCGCTCGAAATCTTGCGAGGCAGGAACGTCGCCGGACCCATCGTCTGGTCTCTTTGGATCATATGCTGGAAACACCGGAATGGAATCGGCTGCTGGAAACATTCACTCAGGAAAACCGAACATGGGACGCTGCTGCACTGCTGGCCACACGCTCCGAATTAAGGATTTTATATCTTGCAATTCTTGAATTACCTGATCACTACCGGGAGGTCGTAGTTCTGTGCAGTTTGCAGGAGAAGAGTTATCAGGAAGCAGCAACGATTCTGCAGTGTTCCGAAGGAACCATTGCTTCGCGGATGAATCGCGCTAAGTTATTGCTTGGGGCTAAGCTTCGGCGCTCGGCGCCTGATGAGGTGAACACGACTGGGATCTGAAAAGGAAAGGAGGCAAGATGCAACGGCAACAGTCAGGACGAGCAGAGAGTCAGGACACGTCACGAGCCGAGTATCTTCTGGGATTGCTCAGGGATCTATCACAGCGCAATCCATCTCCCGCCGTCAGAGAGCGCTTACGGGAATTAGCTTCCCTCCGTTTACAGAAGGCTGCCAGCACACCTCCGAGACCGCTGGCTCGGCTAAGGCCAATCTTTGTTGCGGCATTGCTGGTTGCTCTGGGACTTACCGCCGCACGTATCGCTCATCTTTGGGAGAGAAAGCCCCTGCAGGCAAACAATGGCTCAAGTGGTAATTCTGTATCCACAATTCCAGATAAAGAAATGCACGCTATGCCTGCGGCTCAGTTGCCGGCAAGCGACCAGGCCGCACTCGTAAAAACCATGCATTTGCACTCTAGGTCGATACCAAATCCTGGATTAAGGCGAATGTTCGTTCAACTTCCATATTCCAACAGCGCTATTGCCACCGGAACTGACGCCACCATTCAGGTATCCATGTCGCAATCCGAGCTCTTGTCACTCGGGTTTCCTGTAAATGCATCGCTTCACGACCGCCGGGTTATCGCCGAGCTGACCCTGGGGGATGACGGCCTGCCGCGTGCGGTCAGCTTGCCTTTGCCACTCGAAGTTATGAAGGAGAAGAAATGAACGGACTATTTCGTCAAAAGGTACTCTGCTGTTTCCTGGTTGTGCCATTCTGTGCTTTGAGCAATCTCGTGGCGCAGACTACCGTGACAACCAGCCAGGCAGCAGATTGTTCAAACGATGCTGGTTGCGTCGAGCCGCAGGTAGCTGTCAGAATACAGGGCGCTCATCCATTCGGGCCTGCCCAGGTCGGGATAGTATCTACGGGTGGAGCGGTCCTCGGGCTCCAAGATCTGACTGAGGTTGTGAAGGGCCAGCCATACCAGGCCCAAGCTGTGACGGAAATGAGGCAGACGCTTACGGATGGCTCACATATCGTCCAAACCACTACGGCTACTGTGGCTCGCGACAGTGAGGGCAGAGCTGTCCGTGTCCAGAAATTGAGCGCAATTGGCCCCTGGAAATCTTCCTCGTCCTCTTCACAGGGGAACGACGCCACTCTGACGAGTGTCTTCGATCCCGTCGCGAAAACACATATCGACTACACATCGGATACAAAGGTAGCTCATGTGATACCGATGCCACCGCCTCTACCGTCGCCTGCATCGGGAGCGGTTACGACGATGGCAAGCGGCTTTGCCATGTCAACCGCGCCAACGGGTCCAGGCATGAATGTCATGTATTCAGTGCAGGGTCGCACGGATTCACCAGACGCAAGCAACCACACGAAAAGCGAATCGCTCGGGACTAAGTCCATCGACGGCATTCTGGCAACTGGAACACGGAGCACGGACACGATCCCCGCGGGCTCAATCGGGAACGATAAGGATATTATCGTTACTCGCGAAACATGGTATTCGCCCGATCTTAAGGTAGTTATCCAAAGCACCCAGGAGGATCCGCGTTTTGGCCAGTCAACATACTCGCTTTCAAACATCCAGCGAAATGAGCCGGACGAGACGCTGTTTCAAGTACCAGCGGGCTACAAAATCGAGAAACCCCGTATATTTGTAAACACACATCCTCAATAACTTAATGACCGAAATGGTTAGAATCCAACTCAGCCTGTTCGGCTGAGGCAAAGCAATCTGCAGTCTCGAATAGGTGAATCACTGACCGAAGAGCGGGCTAAGATCTGTTGCCCACGCCCGGGGAACTTTCGACGTCTATTGCCCGTATTGATCATCCGAAGGCACTGCGCCAAGAAATTAGCTCCACAGAGAGGCGGCGAAAGTGTCCAGATTTCAAGCCCGGCTCGCAGGCGTCTTTTATCTGCTTACCATCGTTGTCGGTGTGTTCGCAGCCATCGTTCCGTCCCGACCGCTGAGTGATGCCGGCAATCTCATCTGCACTGCCTTCTACCTCATCGTCACAGCTCTTCTCTACCTGATCCTGAAGCCCGTGAACCCGGCTGTCTCGCTGATTGCCGGCCTGATCAGCCTTGCCGGTTGCACGGTGGGCGCTCTCGAAGCGCTGCATCGCTCGCCCTTCTCATTTAACGGCATCGTGATCTTTGGCTTCTATTGCCTGCTGCTCGGTTACCTCATTTTTCGTTCGCGCTTTCTCCCGCGCTGGCTCGGCCCTCTCGTCGCCCTGGCTGGCCTCGGCTGGCTCACCTTCCTCTGGCCGCCATTCGCCAAACATCTTGGGTTCATTCCTATGATCACCGGGCTTCTCGGCGAGGGTTCGCTGACCGTTTGTCTGCTCGTAACCCGCACCGGGACACAGACGGTTTAACTTAGAAAGAATTTCGCAACAGAGGAACGGCGCCAGTCTGGGATTCTGAGTGGATTGTCGGCGATACGGAAGTTTGGCCCCGGGGTATGGTCCCTCCGAAACTACTGGATTGGTGAGTAGGCCCAGGGGGTTTCACCCTGAGCCTCTCCGCAGAACCGTGCGTAAATCTCTCGATTTACACGGCTCCCATTACCCAACCTTGTTCCCAACAACATTCCAGTGAGAGAACAGCCGGGGCGTTTGCTTCTTCATCCTGCGGAGCCAGCGGGCACTGCGCTTTGTGTTACACGACAGTGTTTTGTACTTGCGCCTGGCCCACTGCATAAGCTTCTGATCAATATATTGAAAGAGCCTGTGCATCGCCGAACGATAGAATGCCCCGAAGTAATTCCACCAGCCTTGTATCTTGGGGTTGTATTGCTGCGCCAGTTCATCGAGTGATCTCGACGTCTGACGATGAATGCGCCAGCCCCGGACCTCCTTCCGCATGCGCTTCAATGCATCGGCACTCACAGCCGGAAGAAAGTTGGTAAATGCCTTCTTCCGACGGTCCTGTGCTCTCCTCGGTCGAAACGTAAAGCCGAGGAACGTGAAGTGTACATGTGGATAGGATGCGGTTCGATTGCTGCCCTTGCAGTACACCACTCTCGACTTCTCCGGATGCATCGTCATTCCACATTCCGCCAGCCGTAATGCGATGGACCGCATTACTTCTTCCGCCTGCTTTCGAGTGCGGCAGTGAACGACCGCATCGTCAGCATAACGGGCAAACGGGCAAGTTGGATGGGTGCGCTGCATCCAGGCATCGAAGGTGTAATGCATGAACAGGTTCATCAAAATTGGGCTGACCACACCGCCTTGCGGTGTACCGCGCTCGCGCGGCAGCCGCTCGCCGTCCGTGGTCTCGAACGGCGCGGTTAGCCACCGTTCGATGTAGAGCTGTATCCAGCCCTCTTTGATGTGACTGCGGACCGCTTTCATCAAGAGACCATGATCGATTTGATCGAAGGCCGACTTGATGTCAAACTCCACCACCCAGTCGGATCGCCAGCACCGCTTTCTGGTGACGGCGACCGCCTGTTTCGCCGAACGTCCCGGCCGATATCCATACGAGTCCGGATGGAATATGGGTTCGAGAATCGGTTCGATGGCGCGTTTGGCCACGGTCTGCGCAATGCGGTCCGATACAGTCGGAACTCCCAGCTTTCTGGTGCCGCCCTTTGCCTTCGGAATCTCCACCTGCTTTACCGGCGGCGGGAAATACGAACCCGACGACATCCGGTTCCACAGCTTGTACAAGTTCCCTGACAGGTTCTGCTCGAACATCGTGATGGTTTCCTCGTCGATGCCCGCAGCCCCGCGGTTGGCCTTGACCTGCTGGTATGCCTCCCATACCTCCCGCTTCGCAATACGAAAAGGTTTCGTTGATGCCATGTCACTCATCCCCACAGAGCAGGTTGGCGACCGTCGTCAACCGGATAACGCTGCCCCTTCGCTCCCCTCCCATTACAGGAGCTTCATCGCTACTATGAGCAGCCCCGACCCTCGTTCTGGCTTCGGTATTCTTCCTCATGGTTTCTGCCACTTGTCATTTCCCTTCTCATCCAGAACGAAGTTCTCACGTTCCGCACCAAAGCCTGTGCTGAGTTCATGCCGCCTATACACCGGCTGCCACCGGGTCCGTAAACAGGTATCGTCCCGATTCATCCTGGATCACCGACACGATCCAGTTTCGACAGCGCCTTTAACGTATTAACGATGCGTCATCGAACTTTGCTTTCGCTCATCTCCTCAACACCCACCTGACGCCCTAAGTGGACGCCTTTTCCTCCAGTCGTTCACCACCACACCTTTTGAACGCAGCGGCACTGAGGCAGTTTGAAGTCTGCTCCTGCAAGCCGACTTCGGGAGGCCGTCTCCCATCTCTGGTACAGCACCACGAGCTCACGCTCGTGTTCGTGACACACGCCGGT
>JBAVYX010000074.1:0-11450 GCA_049588475.1 Silvibacterium sp.
CTCGCTGCTCCAGCGAAACATAGCTGAACATCCCGTCCTGAATACGCTCGTCTCCTCGCATGCACATAAGACGCACAGCACATGTCCTATGCCGCAGAGGCAGTACCTATTTCAACAAGTTCCTAGAATTACTCGCTTCTCAGCGCGTCCATAGGCTCAGTAGAGGCAGCGCGTCTCGCCGGCAGCCATCCAGCCAGTGCCGAGCACGCCAGCAGCACCACCGCAGCGCCCGCAATCGCCGGCGCATCCAGCGGCTTCACCCCATACAGCAGGCTGTTCAGCAGATGCGTCAGCCCGAGCGACGCAACCAGGCCGCCCGCGACGCCCACTCCAGCCAGCGTCAACGCCGAACGAAGCGTCCGTTGCAGTACATCCTCACGAGTTGCGCCCAGAGCCATGCGAATCGCTATCTCCCGCTTCCTTTCCGTCACGGCGTATGCCAGCACTCCATAGATGCCCAGCAACGACAGCAGAAGTGCGATCCCCGCAAAGGACGTCAGGAGAATCGTGTTGAATCGTCGCGAGGACTCCGTTGCCGCCACCACTTCATCCATCGTCTGCATGTCCGTGATGGCCAGCAACGGGTCCAGCTGGCGGACTGCTTTCGTAAAGCTCTCCTCCAGCCCCGCTGGATCGCCCGCTGTGCGCACCACCACGCGCAGCTCGCCGACCACACCGATCATGGCCGCAAGCGATCCCAGATCGGCTGCCGCCTGCGATACTGGCTCGTACATCTGCACCATCTGCGTCTGGTCGGCGTGGTTAGGTTTAATATCGCCGACCACGCCGACCACCTCAATCGGCGGCATTTCAGTGTCGTAACTTGGACCAACCTTCAGGTGCATGCCTACTGCATCTTTTCCTGCGAAATAGCGCTGTGCGAATGATTGACTGATAATCGCGGTTAGCGACGCGCCCGGCTCTTCATCGCGGGCGTCAAAGTAGCGTCCGCGGATGAGCGGAATTCGCAGCGCGTCGAAGTAATTTCCCTGCACCAGGTAGTTCGAAGCCAGCGACCAGCCATCATGCGGCTTCTTCACATATCCTGAGGCCCGAAGAGCCGGCTCGAATTCAGCCCGATCAAGGGAATATTTGACGAGAATCCCACCGCACGCACTCCGGGAATTGCCTCCAGCTGTCTCTGCAACTCGCCATAAAAGGCGTTCACCCGCTGCTGTGTCGGGTAATCGTGGCTGGGCAACGCGAGCGAAGCTGTCATGGCATGAGTGGTTTCGACGCCGGCATCGGTTGCAAGCATCTTTTGAAAGCTGCGCAGCAGTAGTCCGGCTCCGACCAGCAGCACCATCGCCAGCGCTGTTTCCGTCATCACCAGTCCGTTGCGCAGCCGGTGTTGTCCGCGGCTCTGCCCGGCTCCCTGAGTACCTTCGCGCAGCGCATCAAGCACCTCGGTCTTCACGCTGGCCAGGGCCGGCACCAACCCGCACAGTATGCCTGTTATCCCAGTCAGTGCAATCGCCAGGAAGACCACCGGCCAGCGGACTGCGATCTCATTCAGGCGAGGCAGCGAGTCCGGCAGGCTAACCGCCGCGACATGGACCAGCACCACAGCCAGCGCGACGCCCAACAGGCCGCCGATCGCGCTCAGAAGCAGACTCTCGGTCAGAAGCTGCTGCAGCATCGCCCGTCGCGCCGCACCCAGCGCCAGCCTCACGCCGAACTCGCGCCGCCGTCCGGCTGCGCGCACCAGCAGCAGGTTCGCGAGGTTCACGCAGGCAATCAGCAGAATCAGCGCTACCGCCGCCATCAACATGCGTAGCAGCGGACGGGCATCCCGCACCGTATCTTCTTTCAGGGCATGCAGTGAGGCATGCAGGCGAACGTCTGGATCCTTGCTCTGGATGATGGCGATTACCCGGTCTACATCCTGTTGCGCCTGTGCCGGCGTAACGCCGTCCTTCAGTCTCGCGACGGCTCCGTAGTCGAAGCTGGCATGCTCCGCGCTTTTCTCTATCGGTGTGAAGCTCATGGGAACCCAAAGGTCGCGCGGAGCCAGTCCTCCCAGACCAACCGGAGACTCAAACTCTCGCGGCATCACACCGATGATGGTGTATGGCCTGCGATCCAGCTCAATCGTCTTGCCCAGTACCTGCGGATCGCCCTGAAACCGCTCCTGCCAAAGCGCATAGCCGATGACCGTCACCGGCGCCGATGTGTCGTCCTCCTGTTGTGTGAAGGTCCTTCCCAGGACCGGATCGATCCCCAGCACCGGAAACACCGATGCCGTCAGCCGCTCCGCCCGCGCCTGAAACGGCGCGCCCGCGCCAGACGCCTCATAGGATGCGCCAACGAAGCCGCCCACTCCGGTAAACGCGTGGTTCTCCCTCGCAAAGGTCATCACATCAGGTGCCGAGAGATTGGCATCCCCGTCCATCAGGTGCTCGACGCGTTCGTGCAGCTCAAACAGCTTTGCAGAGTCCTTATA
The DNA here is from genome assembly GCA_049588475.1 of Silvibacterium sp. Classification (GTDB taxonomy): domain Bacteria; phylum Acidobacteriota; class Terriglobia; order Terriglobales; family Acidobacteriaceae; genus Silvibacterium. The sequence goes on from JBAVYX010000074.1 coordinate 2,444, forward strand.
AGGTAGCGGCCTCAGCAGCACCGCCTCCACCACAGAGAAGACCGCCGTGACGCCGCCGATGCCGATGGCCAGCGTCAATACCGCCGTCAATGTGAATCCTGGCGTCTTTCTCAACTGCCGCCACGCGTACTTTAAATCGGTCAGCATATCCACCTCCCATCGCCAATCCCTAATGGCTAATCCCTAATCGCTGTTTTTTACTCTTCGCGCAACAGAATCGCGGGATCCACGCTCGCGGCCCGTCTGGCCGGCAGCCAGGCTGCAATGGTTCCCAGCAGAACCATTGCTACCACCACGCCGCACACCACCAGCGGATCGCGAGGCGTGGCCTCATACACCACTGACGCCAGCACTTTGCTGGCGGCCATCCCCAGCAGCAAGCCTGCAATCGAGCCTGCGCAAAGCAACTTCACGGATCGTCCCAGCGCAGCCTGCAAAACCTCGCTGCGTCGTGCTCCGAGGGCGACGCGTATGCCCAGCTCCCGCATACGTTTGCTTACGGTGTAGGAGGCCATGCCGAAGATGCCCGTCACCGCCAGCATTGCGCCCAGCATTCCCATGACTCCCAGAGCAACGGTTGCCGCCCGGGCGGCGAACAACGCACTATCCATCGCGTCCGGCCATGTTTCGATCCGTACGGGCAAGCCCGGGTCAAGGCTCATGAGCGTCTTTTGCAGTGCCGCTGCCAGTTGTGTTGTGCTGCGGTTTGCCCGGACCACCAGAGTGGTCTCGTCGGACGTATCTTGCAATATCGGGAAAAACATCGCCGGCTGTTGCTCTTCGGTCAGCGTGCGATACATGCCATCCTGCACCACGCCCACAACCTCGAGCCGGCTTTTGTCCCCCTTCATGAAATATCCACCCACTGCATTTTCGATCGAGCCGAAGACCTTACGCGCGAATGTCTCGTTCACCACCGCAACCCTGGGGCTCTTCGCATCGTCGTGCCAGGTGAAATCTCTTCCCGCAAGGAGCGTTGTCTGAGCTACACCGAAATACCCTGGAGAGATTTTGTAGAACATCGCATCGGCCAACGAATTCAAAGGGCGGAAGTCTGTAGTGCCGTTCGCATACACAAGCGTGTCCGAAAAGCTGACACTTAGCGGAGGGTGATTGATATATCCGGCATCGTAGACTCCAGGGATCCGCTTGATCGCGTCCAGAGCCTCACGCTGAAACTGCTCGGTCTTCGCGTCGTCATATCCCGCCGTGTGAAGGTTGAACCTGGCCAGCATCGCGCCTTCGGGGGAGAATCCGAAATTGCTGTGCAGCGAGTGCACCAGGCCGCGCACCGCAACCAGCGACGACGTCACAAGCACCGCGCATACTGCGATCTGTACGACCAGGAGCACATCTCGCAGCGTAAGCCTGCGCCACACCCGCGCGGCACTCGTTCCCGCCTTTACCAGTTGATACGCGTCCGAACGCAACACCTGCCGCACTGGCGTGATCCCAAACAGCACCCCGCTCACCAGCGACAGCAGCAGCGCTACTGCATACGTCGTCGCATCCGGATTTACCGGAACCTGAATCGGCGAATTGGGTATCACCTGCCAGCCGCTCAGCCACCGCAGCAGCATCGCTGCGGCCTGCACCCCTAGTAAGCCGCCGAGCAGCGCGATCACCACCGCTTCGGTCAGCAGCTGCCGCATAATTCGGCCCCGAGTCGAACCCAGTGCCAGCCGGATCGCCATCTCGCGCGAACGGTCCGCAGCCCTCGCAGCGAACAGACTACCCAGATTAGCGCAGGTTGCCAACAGAATCAGCGCCGCCAGCAGCATCACTCCGCCCAAGAAAGCGCGCACCGGACGGCCCAGCGTATCGCCTATCAGTCCCGGACGCACCAGCCGCATTTGCACACCCTGATCCGTGTTTGGATACTGCGCCGCCAAATGATTCGAGATGACATTCAGATCCGACTCCGCTGCCGTGATGCTTACTCCAGGCTTCAGCCTGCCAATCACGAAAATCGTATGGTCGCCGCGCTCGTCGAGGAAGTTCCATCCGTCTATCTGGTTCTCGTTCACCATAGGAACCCAGAGAGCGGAAGAAAAAAACAGCTCCGTACCGCGAAATTTTTCGGGCGCGACGCCGATTACGGTGAGCGGATGCCGGTTGATCTGTACTGTTCTGCCCACGATTTGAGGATCGCCGCCGAAATGGCTCTGCCAGTACCCGTAGCTCAGAACCACATAAGGCGCGGAGCTGGGGCCATGCTCGTCCGCGCTATGGAAAAACCGCCCCAGATGAGGCTGAACGCCGGCAACATCAAAGTAGTTTCCTGAGACTTCATAAAACCAGATCGTCGCCGGACTCTTGCCGGTATCCAAATTGCCGGATTCCATCCGGTACCCGGCCAGACCTGAAAAGGCCGATGTTTGGTCCCGCATGTCGCGATAGTCAAGATAAGACTGGTTGGGCGAATCCACCGGCATGCGCTCTAGAAACATGAGCTGCTCGGCATGGGGCAGCGCCAATGGCTTGAGGATCAACGCATTCAGAACGCTGAAGACCACGGCATTGGCTCCGATCCCGATCGCCAGCGTCAACACCGCGGTCGCCGCAAATCCCGGCGACTTCCTCAACTGCCGTAACGTATGTTTCAGATCCGCAAGCATATTTGATACCCCAACGGTTACATTTTTTAGCGTCCGTTCCTGTACGAGGGTTCATTCCTGATCCCTGTTCCCTGACCTTATTCGCTCCTGAGTGCCTGCATCGGCTCCACGCTCGCTGCCCGCCGCGCGGGCAATGCCGCCGCAACCACGGCAACTATAGCAACCAGCACTGTTGCCGACACCAGCACGACCGGATCAGCATTGGACACGCCAAAGAGCTGGCTCTTCAGGACACGTGTAGCGAAGATCGCCACCGGCACCGCAACCGCGATGCTGATTCCTGCCAGTTTCAGCACATCCTTGAGCACCAACGCAACGATGCCGTTCCGATCTGACCCCAGCGCCATGCGCACGCCTATCTCGCGCGTTCGCTGTGCCGTCGCATATGCCAGCACGCCATACAGGCCAATTCCCGCAAGCAGCGTAGCCAGCACTCCGAAACTGACCGCCAGCAGTGCGATCATCCGCTCGTCGTTAATGTTCTGGTCGATCTCCGCATCCATGGTGCTCAGCCCATCGATCACCAGCTTCGAGTCGATCTGCTGAACTGTGTTCCGGATCATGCTCATCGTAGCGTCCGGAGTTCCCCACGTCCGCACGTAATAGTGCATCCCAGCAGGATTGGAATTCTGGGCCGCTGGATGATACACCGTCATCTTTACTTTGCCGCGCATGCCGCGGTGGATGTAATCGCGCACTACACCCACAATCTCGATGTCGTATTTGATCTTGTTCCCGGCACCACTGACCAGCATTCGGCCAATAGCGTTTTGTGGATTCCCGAAGAAACGCTTGGCCAGCGTTTGATTCACCACGGCAACTTGGGGGCGCGTTGCATCGTCCGCATCCGTGAAGACGCGTCCCGCCAGCAGCGGAACCTTCAGAGCCGCAAAATAATCCGGTGTCACGTATGGCCGCTCAGCGTTCATGTCCTCGTCTTCACTCGCGGTGTATCCCTGCACGCTGATGTTTCCACTCTCGCCATTGTCCGCCAGCTCCGCATCGTCCGTCGCGCCCACCTCCGCCACACCAGGCAATGCCGCCAGACTCTCCAGCGCGCGCTTGTGCACAGGCAGAACTGCTTCCTTGGTGTATCCGGCCAGGTTCGGCTCGAGCCCAAATGTGATCAGGTGATCCGTCGCAAACCCCACATTCACGTTGCGCAGATTGTGCAGCGTGCGCACAAACAGTCCCGAACATACCAGCAACAAGAGACTCAGCCCGATCTGCAACGCCACTGTTACCCGCCGGAAGGTCAGCCTCCCGGTGCTCGCCGCGCTCTGCTCCTTCATCTGGCTCACCAGGTCGGGCTTCCACAATTGCAGTGCGGGAGCCAGCGCAAACAGCAGACTCACGCCAATCGCCACGGCAAAATTGAAGGCCAGCACGCGCCCATCGATGCTGGTTGAGAACGGTGGTTGCCCTTGACCGGTCGTCATGCGGCTCACCAGGAAGTGAGTTGTCGCCGGAACCTGCAACAGGCCTGCCGCTCCTCCGAGAACTCCAAGCACCAGGCCTTCAATCAGTAATTGCCTTATTACCCGTCCGCGCTTCGCGCCGAGCGCATAGCGCATGGAAAATTCGCGTACCCGTCCAGCCGACCGAACCAGCACCAGGCTCGCCACGTTCACTGCAGCCATCAGAACCACCAATACCACCATGCCCATGACCACCAGCAGCGGCGTCCGCAAATCATCGCGGGAATACGAGAATCCACGCGCTCCATCCAGCACATTCAGATTGCTCTTGCTAACAAAACCATCGACAAATCGCTTCGAATTGTTTTTGAACAATGGCAACTCCGCAGTGCGCAGCGCGTGCCACAGCGGAGCCATCGCCACCTGCGCCTGAGGCCGCGTCTCATCGTGTTTCAGCCGGCCCACAACATTTAGCCAGCGCGAGTCATGCCGGTCCAGATCATCCGAGTTCGGGACAAGCACCGGCTTCATCGTCATCGGGACGAACAGGTCCGCGGGCGATCCCCAGATCGCGCTGTCAAATCCTGGTTGAGAGACCCCGATAATCTGAAACGGATGACCGTTGATGGCCAGAGTCTGCCCCACGATATGCGGGTCCAGAGCCATGTGGTCCTTCCAGTAGTTGAAGCTAAGCACCGCTACTGGGTTGCCGTTCTTCGCAACGTCGTCCTGCTGCACCAGAAGCCGGCCTACTGCAGGCCGCACGCCTAGCACATCGAAGTAGTTGCCGCTTACCAGCTCCGCACTCACCAATGCCGATTGCTGCCGCCACTCGACTCCTGCCAGCGCCTGCACCATCGCGATCAGTCCATCGAAGACTTTGTTCTGGTCGCGGAGGTCCTTGTACATCGGATAAGAGAAATACGCCGCTTCGTCACCACCATTGATCGATGTGCTTCCATTCCACACGTTGTAGGGCGTCGCTTCCAGCACCACCAATTGGTGAGGGTCGCGCACCGGCAGCGAACGCAACAGCGCCTGATCGAGCAGAGAAAAGATTGCCGTATTCGCGCCGATCCCTAAGGCGAGCGTCAAAATCGCTGTCAGCGCAAATCCCGCCGACTTCGTCAACTGCCGCAACGCAAATCTCAGATCCGCCAGCATTCAGGGGCCTCCGCCAGAAGTAGTCGGAGATTATCCTGCATGCCGCTGTCCAATCCCGATTCGCCTCAAACCACTCAATCTGTTCGGATTGAAAGGGTTACCTCCACGCGGTAATGTCCACACGCGGAAACGCACTGTTCAAAATCGAACAGTGCCCGTCTCCCCAGTTCCGGCCGAAATGCGATCATGTCCGAAGAAGCAGTTCTCTGACAATCTCTTCCCATTCAACTTCGAGGGAAGCCCGCGAGGAAGATATTCCTGCCCGCCTGTACCAATAGTCGGCATTCCCGCCGTCGCCTTCTTTTCGATGTAGATAGGCATGCACCCATGCACCATCAGGTGATTCAACATCCTGGGCTATCTCATGCGCCCGCGCCCAGTCACCCCTGGCATCCCACCACAGCGCTCGCAGCAAAGGAGAAGCTTCGTCTGGTGGCCGCGTCCCGTCCAGAGTCCCGCGAAATTCCTTGAAAACCATGGCAGAATTCTAGGCCCCATCAATTGCGAGCGAATTGGTCCTAATTGCGTTATGATCAAAAGAGGGGATGAGACGAAAGCTCCAGGGCTGGACACAAGTTGAATGCACTAAGCGAATTAAGTATTGGAGCAATGGCGATCGTCGAGGCCCTGGATCTCCCGGATGAGGTAGGACATCACCTTATGCACATGGGCATTGTTCCCGAAGCGCGAATTGTCGTTATACGTCGCGCTCCAGCCGGCGATCCAACCGTTTACTACATTGATGGTTTTGAAATTGCACTGCGCCGCGAAACTGCTCGTTTCATCCGCGTTCGAGCGATTGAGGAGGATCACTGATGAGCGATTGCTGCACCACCGCGACCGTCGACATCAAGGTCGAGCCTCGCGTTCCGGGCAAAATTCGCACAGTCGCCCTTATCGGTCCCCCCAACTCTGGCAAGTCCACGCTCTTCAATCGCCTCACCGGTCTCCGGCAGAAGGTGGCCAACTACCCGGGAGTCACAGTCGAGCAGCACTTTGGCAAGCTTAGCGGCATCGGCCGCGGCGAACTCACTCTCATCGACCTGCCCGGCATCTACAGCCTTGATTCCTATTCTGAAGACTCCCGCGTAGCAGTCGAGGTCTTACACGGCGAGATGCCTGGAACCCCTGCACCCGACGCCGTGCTGCTGGTTCTCGATTCCCTCCATCTGCGCCGCCAGTTGATGCTGGCGGCACCGGTTCTGTCTCTCAGCCTGCCCACTCTGGTTCTACTCAACATGAGCGACCTGATGGAGACTCGGGGCGGCGAAGTTGACACGCTCGCTCTCGCCCAGGAACTCGGCGTCCCGGTTGCCAAAATCAGCGCCACCCGCGGAACCGGTCTGGACGCCATCACCCACTTCCTCGACCGCAAGAGCGAAGTCGTCCAGCCACGTTCACCTTCAAAATTGGAGTTGCCGGTGGTGGGCAACGCGCGCTCCTACCGCCAGTGGGCCACTGGCATCAGCACCCGCACCAAGTACAAAGCGCCACTTTCCTCTGAGTGGACTCGCAAGCTCGACCGTATCCTCCTGCATCGGATCGTCGGACCGCTGCTTTTTATGGCGGTCGTTATCAGCGTCTTCCAGGTCGTCTTCTCCATCGGCCAGCCGCTAAGCAATGCCTTCGGCAACCTCCTCAATGCTGCCGGAGCCAGGGTCGGAACGTTCCTCGGCCACGGCTGGTTCGAATCCCTGCTCATCGACGGTATCTGGAGAGGCGTTGCGTCAGTTCTCGTCTTCCTGCCGCAGATACTGCTGCTTTTCCTGTTCATCGGAGTCCTCGAAGACTCCGGCTATCTGGCCCGCGCGGCGCTCATCGCTGATCGCGTGATGCGCTCTATCGGGCTCAACGGCAAGGCTTTTATTCCCTTGCTCTCCGCGTATGCCTGCGCGGTTCCGGCCATTATGGCCACACGCACCATCGAGAATAAGCGCGATCGCTTCGCGACCATCCTGGTCGCGCCGTTCATGACCTGCTCCGCGCGCCTGCCCATCTATCTGTTGATGATCGCGGCCTTTATTCCGAATAAGCCCCTCATTGGCGACTTCTTTGGCTCGCGCGCCGCAGTTATGCTTTCGCTTTATCTCATGGGTTTTCTGGCCGCGCTGCTCACCGCGCGGTTGCTCAAATCTTCGATCCTCAAGGCTGCCTCCGCACCCTTCATCCTCGAGTTGCCTCAATACCGCCTGCCCACGCTGCGTTCTCTAGGCCTGCGTGTTATCGATCGCGGCAAAGTCTTTCTCAAGCAGGCTGGAACCATCATTCTCTGCGTCACCGTCGTGCTCTGGATCCTCAGCCATATACCCTTCCACGCGACACTGCCGGAGAGCTTTATCGGACGCATAGGCCAGTGGATCGAACCCGTCATCCGCCCACTAGGCTTCACCTGGAAGATCGGCATCGGCCTCCTCAGCTCGATCATCGCCCGCGAAGTCATCGTGGGCACCCTGGGCACGCTCTACGGAGCCGACCCCGCCACCCAGTCACTTAGCCTGCAGGCAGCCCTGCGTCACGAACTCACCCTCGGCGGTGCAATGGCGTTGGTTGTCTTCTTCGCCTTCGCCATGCAATGCACCTCCACGCTGGCCATCGTCCGCCGCGAGACAAATAGCTGGAAGTGGCCAGCACTGCAGTTTGCATATATGAGCGTGCTTGCTTATCTGGCGGCGCTGGCGACCAATCAACTCATCACGCATCTCTTTTAAAGAAAATCCCACATCTTCCTTGTAGAATTGAAGTACGGGCCACGTCATAGTCTTTTCGAATCGCGCCTCCCAGGCGTTCGCACGGAAGACTGTAGCCACAAAATTCAAACGGAACCAGAATGATCTCAGTCAACAATGTCAGCATGCGCTACGGCGCCAAGATTCTCTTCGACGACGTCACAATAACGTTTATCAATGGTCGGCGCTACGGCCTCACCGGGCCCAACGGATCCGGCAAATCCACGTTCATGAAGGTCCTCACCGGCGAACTGGACGCTCAGAAGGGCAACGTTGTCCGCCCCAAAAAGATTGGCATCCTACGCCAGGATCAGTATGCCTTCGACGCCTACCGCGTCATCGACACCGTCATCATGGGCAATAAGGGCCTTTGGACTGCCCTCGAAGAACGCGACGCCATCTACTCCAAGGCTGAGCTCACCGACGATGACGGCATGCGCCTCGGTGAGCTCGAAGGCATCGTCGGCGAAGAAGACGGCTACACCGCCGAGAGCGATGCTGCGGTGCTGCTCCAGGGTCTTGACATCCCTGACGAACTGCACGAACGCAAGATGAGCGAGTTGCAGGGCGGTCAGAAAGTCCGCGTCCTGCTTGCCCAGGCGCTTTTCGGCAACCCTCAGGCTCTTCTACTCGATGAGCCCACCAATTATCTCGATCTCGACTCGATCCACTGGCTCCAGGACTTTCTGGTGAGGTTCGAAGGTACGCTGATCACGATTTCACATGACCGGCACTTCCTCAACAGCGTCACCACCCATACCGCCGACATCGATTACGAGACCATCATTACCTACACCGGCGGCTACGACGAGATGGTGGTCGCGAAAACGCAGATTCGCTCGCGCCTTGAATCGCAGAACGAGCAGCGCGAAAAGAAGATCGCGCAGTTGAACGAATTTATCGCTCGCTTCGCCGCCGGCACGCGCTCCAGCCAGGTCACCAGCCGCAAAAAGGAAGTCGAGCGCCTGCAAACCACGGAGCTGGCCCGCTCCAACATTCAACGGCCCTACATCCGCTTCGACATGCTCCGTCCATCGGGCAAGACGGCGCTCGAGTTCGAAGGCATTCACAAGGGTTATGG
>JBAVYX010000075.1:0-9914 GCA_049588475.1 Silvibacterium sp.
GAAATGGTCAAAACCACTCTTGTAGAAGCCGTGTCGCCGCGTCGGTTGCGAAATACGTCGTACCATCGCGCACCAGGGTCCGCCGACCGTCTTGCAGAAAATCAGCTAGTTGCACCACGGGCAGTTAGATAGATCCCCCTTTCGGATTTGTCTTAACCCGATAAAATCCATTATCACGTTAGGGTTCCGTACCTGATCTTCCGACGCATCCCTCAGGGGCAACGCCAATCTCTCCCATTCCCTGAGCACTGTTCTCTATACTCGCAAATACCCTCTATCCCGTGCGCGGCGGTGACGGAGTCGAGTGGTTGATTAACAGCCCGCCAGTTGATCACTTCGCGAGAGATCTTAAATAACCCGATCGGGCAGGATCTCACCAGCAACTTCCAGCACTAGGCAGGCAATATTTTGGGCATTTACTTCCGCTCAATTTCGGAGCTCAGGTCCGACATGATTCCGACATAATGCACGCGACGATGAATCACTATGATCCCGGCTAGCTAGGCTTAGTTTGAGGTTGCCGTCTTTCTCTAGGAGTGGCAACCACACGGAGGAGAATTCCATGATTTCTCGCTGCTCATTTGTCGCATTTCCGAGAAACAAATCGAGAGCCGCTCGTCGGAGAGAACTAGTTGAACAAACTATTTGTCTCCGCTATTGTCCGCAAGATAGGGCGAACAAAAATCTTTTACTGGTTCGAAGTGCTTAGAATAGCGTAAATTCCGACAGCCAAGCTTGAGAAAGGCGTCTGGCGTAGCATCGTAGATTCGTACAATACCGTCCATCCCTCGCGCCAGCAACCTTGTGCCGTCGCGATTAAAATCTACCTCTTCAACCGGATCGCCGGTACGGATGATGCCCCAGGTGGAGAAGCCATCCTGATAGCGATCCCAGAGCCGGATTGTGCCGTCGACGCTCCCGGTCGCAAGTGCGTATCCACGCGTTGAGAAAGCGGCGCTGTGGACTTCGTTCTGGTGGCCTTCTAATATCGTCATTTCCCCTGTTTTGGTGTCAAACACGCGCGCCTTTTGATCCGACCAGGCAGTAACTAAGAAGCGCCCGTCGTTCGAGAATGAGCGAACGCTCCCGTTTCCGATTCCCCGCATGTCCTTCAGTTTGCGAATGTTCCAAGTCTCGTTGGCAGACCGATCCCAGATATTGATCCTGGCCGTAATTTGGCCTCCCACAATTGTCGCGAGTACTCGAGGGTCGGAACGAGAGAACGCGAGCTTATCGATATATTGCCCCTCCGCAAGTTGGCAGCACACGCCGAGTAGTTTGGGAACATCCCCCCGTACATCCCATTCAACCGCAGTACGAGACTGGGTGAGAACGATCGCACGGGCACCATCGGAAGACAAAGAGACGTCCCAAACCCACCCATCAACGGGCAAGTGCGAAACTTTATCGCCCCGGCGAATCGTCACGGGGCCGTATCGGCTTGCCGTGAGCAGCGTCGCTCCATCTTGTGAGAAGCGAATCGCGAAAACCTCTGTCGAGTGAGATTGGGAATGGCCGAGTTCCTTAGCTGATTGCGCATCCCAGGCAATAACAGATCCCCGAGACGTGCCAGTCAGCAGCTCGTCTCCATGGGGAGAAAATGCGGCGCTGGTAATCCGGGCGGGCGCTTTAATTAGGGGTAGAATCGCCGGTCCAGATCCAAAATGCCAAACTCGTGCGGTGCCGTCCCCCCACCCCGCCGTGGCGAAGTGTTCAGCATCGGGACTGAATCGCACAGAGTAAACGGATCCTGTGTGTCCTGCGAGTCGCTCCTTGACAAAGCATGCTTGGGCATCTACACGGAGGAGCTGGTGTTCCCAGGTGGACACGAGCAACTCGTCGCCCTTTGGCGAGAAAATCGCACCTGTTGGGCCTAAACTCCTCTCACGCACTATCGTTGTGTCCCATCCATGATCAATTTGCGCTTCGTCGTTCGCGAGAACACATCTCGGCCGGCCGGTATCCAGATTCCAAACGACGACCTTATTGTCCGAATAACGGGGACTGCTAACAAGCGATTCACCGTCCGGCGAGAAGAAGACGTTCGCAAGAGGAAGGGGTCCTTTGTGATCCAGCGGAGGCTTTGAGCTATCGCTGAGGTCCGCGTTAAAGATGCGAATCTCGCCCGTAATGAAGGAAACTGCGATCTGCTGGTCGGACGGGCTGAACTCGGCGAAGGTCGCCTCTTTATCGAACTCCCGCGAAAACATCTGCTCTCCGTCAGCATTCCAGACCGTAACTCTCCCAGTCTTATTTGATTGGCCGAACCCTGCGGCGGCCAGCCAAGGATGCTTATGGGCGAACCTCACACTTTCATACCAGCCGTGACTATCCGCGCCCAAATTGTCTTTCAGGGGGATCTGGCGGATCGGCTTTTCTCCGATCCCCCACATCGAAGGGGTTCCAGAAAGGGGCACGCTTGCGAGCATCCCGCCTTGGGATGAGAACGCGAGTCCAAAAACACATTTGCAGCGGGAATCGGGAGCCTCCCAGCTGTCTATCGGCTGACCGGTTGCAGCATTCCAAAGACGTATCGAACGGTCGCCTCCCGCCGTCGCGATCACCTCACCGTCCGCGGAGAAGTCGACCGCGTTAACGTTGTTGCTGGGATCGCAGCAAAGCGCCCGCGTTTCGGATAGGCCTGAAACACCAAGCGTTAGGGCCTGAAGAACCTGAGGGTAGTTTAGTAGCTTGTCGCGACCGGCCTTTTCAATCGCTTGAATCGCGAGTTGCGATCCGTCTTCTCCGCGCCCGGGTATGCCTGCGATCAGAGCCGCCGCATCACCTTTCTCTCGAATCTCAAGAGAAGCTCTTTCGGAGTACTGCATATAAAACAGCGTGCCTGCAATCAGAGCGGCGATAATGAATACGCCGAGGAAAGCGTAGCGTGTTCGCAACAAAAGTTGCTGGCGATCTGCTTCCTTCTTACTCGCCCTGACGGCTCGCTCCTCGGCCTCGGTGCGAGCTCTCATCCCAGAACTCCCAATCTCGATTGTTCGAAGATCGACGCTGTCGATGAGGTCGCCGGAAACCGCTGGCCCGCTCCACCCCGTTGCTTTTGATTCCAGGATTCGCCGAGCCCGCTGGCCGGGTGCGGGCGAATGGTGAAAGCGATCATGGACAAAAGGTCCCAGTGCATCATGCATCAGACGTGCACCGTTCCCATCATGAATATCGCCTAACAGTTTGTGATCTTTGAGAAGGCCTACAGCGGCCGTCACTCGGGCATGAGGCAGATGTCGATACTCCCTGAAGAGTTCTTCCTCTTTCCTCGCCTCACTTGTGCCTGTGCCCGTTGTACAGAAATAAAGAATATCGAACGCTAATCCTGATTGGACCAAGTCCAGGTCGGTTTGCGCAATTTCGCGTAGTTGAGTGTCAAGGAAGGCATCTAGGAACAGCCCCTTCTGCTGAGTTACACGCAAAAAAAGATTGTGGTCGAATTTGGGTGCGTTTGGATCGGTCTGACACGCTTCCAGCCACATTCTGGTCATCAGAATTTGTAAAGCTGGGGCGGCAGAACTCTCTAGATCGTTTAGAATTGCGTTTCTAATTGTTACGTCGAGTTCCGGCTCAATCGTTAAGCGATATCGACGCGAGAGCCGATGTGTACGAGTCAGGCCGGTAACGACCTCACGGACCCCTTCGGGGTCCAATCGATTCAGAAGCGTTTGCTGATAAGGCAAATTCGACGTATTCAGCTTGTCAATAATTTCGGCCAGCCACTCTTTGCGAAAGGAGAGTACAGCTTTGCCGCCAACCCGGTCAGGGGGACGGAGCAGCGGGCCCAAGGCTTCCAGGAAGCGCACCCACTCTTCCTCGGCTCTCTGCCCGCGTGTAAATGACTCTTCAACCTGGTCGATAAACACCACTAGGGGTCTGCCATCGGCCTCGACGGAGCGCCATGCGTCACCGAGCTTGTCCCCTGCCGCGTCTAATGCGCGTTCGATCGTTGCCAGGAGCGTCGGGAAGTCCGTTCTCGACGACAATCGGACTTCATGGAAAGCCTTGAGACGCGGGACAAGGCCAGCCGCGATCAGCGAAGACTTACCTACCCCGGTCTGGCCATACAGCAACTGGATCACCGGCGTTTCCGGATCCGAGATCTGCGAGTAAACAACGGCAATGTCGCGGGAGCGGCCAAAGAATACCTCCGCGTGTTCGGGACCGTAATGCTCTATAAAACGAAATGGTACGTTCGGTAATTCCTGGCGCGGCAAGCCGGGAAGACCACGACGAAGCGGGTCAGGAAGGCGAACAAGTCCCTCCAACTGCTCGATCAAGCTTCCGACTTGGCGAGCGTAAATCGTTCCAGCCTGGCTAGCTCCATAGCTATCGATTATTGCCTCGTTAATAACGCCTACCACAGATCCGTCCACGATACACGGGGCTCCAGATAAACCCGGTACCCCGGCGCCCGCTCCCGCCGCAAGCTCTTCACAAAAGAGCTGGATAGGTGATGAATCTTGAGAACTATCGAAATATCTGATTGCACCGGCAAGAGCCACGCCGCCAGGATTGAACGCCGGGAATCCGAACGTCTCCCAGCATTGATCCGCCGCCAAGAGATCGCCTATTGGCAAAGGAGTTGTGGGCACTGGTGAGCTGCATCGCAGCGCCGCGATATCCGAATGTCGAGCGATTATTCGCGCCGTAGTCCGGAAACCCTGAAAATCAAGATCAATTGTGGCCGCGTTTTCGACAACGTGCCATGCAGTGATTACGATGGAATCACTGACCAGAAAGCCAGTCCCTCTGGTCTGCTGGCCAAGGCTATTTGCTGCAGATACCTTTGCGATGCCCTTTTTCGTGCTGGGGCTCATTTGATTCACAATCGTAATCCAAAGTTGCGCTCCCTGGCACTATATTTGGTGTGCACCTCGGTATTACAAATCAGAGATCGCGCAAGGCAGACCGATGAAAACCCTAACCGAATTCCAGCTGGCTGACGGCCGAACGATACTAGTTGAGTCTACAGACGGGTCTGCAGACATTGGCGTGAAGCCAGTCGGGGCAAATGAGTTTCTACAGAGGGCAAAGGATAGCTTTAACGACGCTATTGATAAGCTTCGCCCCGCCATGGATCAATTGGTAGAGCGACTCACGGAGCTAAAGAAATGTCCGAGCGAAATGGAAATAGAGTTCGGGATTAAGCTAAGTGCTGCGGCTGGAGCGATCATCGCAGCCACAGGAACCGAAGCAAATTTCAAAGTAAAGTTGAGCTGGAGGGGGAAGACTTAGGCCAACCCGAACACCGACACCGGCAGAGATGGTGGGCAGCACGAGGGACTTTCTGTTTATTCTGCTCTGTGCCGTGGGGTTTGTGCTGCTGATTGCCTGCGTAAACGTGGCAAGCCTGATGCTGGCGCGGGCTTCAACACGCGGCCGTGAATTTGCGGTTCGAGCAGCGCTGGGTGCAAGCCGCGGCCGGGTGATTCGGCAACTGCTCACCGAAAGCCTGCTGCTGGGGATTGCGGCCGGAGCCATTGGCCTGCTGCCGGCCGCATTTGGGTTGAAGGCCGCGATTCATGCTTTGCCTGCCGCGCTGCCGCGAGCCGATGAGATTGGGCTCGACTTGCGTGTCCTCGCGTTCACCTCCCTGATTTCAGTTGCGACCGGAATTCTTTTCGGGCTGGCCCCGGCCTGGAGGATTGCAAAAGAGGATCCGCAACCGGCGCTCAAGGAAGGAGGCCGAGGCGCCATCGGCGCCAATCGACGCACGTTGAGTGCTTTTGTGGTGGTCGAAGTTGCCGTGGCACTGGTACTCCTGACCGGAGCCGGACTGATGGTGCGCAGCCTGGTGCGCCTGTGGGATGCAGACCCAGGGTTCAACGCGCACAGTGTGGTGACGTTCAGCATTTCGACGCCTCCGGAGATGGCCAGCGCCACTCCGCAGATGATCCGCACAAAGCACCTGGCCCTGAATGAGGCGCTGGCTGAAGTCCCTGGGGTGACGGCAGTCTCGCAAACATGGGGCGCGGCTCCCATGGCTGGGGACGACGAGCAGTGGTTCTGGATCGACGGCCAGCCGAAGCCGCGAACCAACAACGACATGAGCTGGGTGATCGATTACATCGTCGATCCCGATTATCTCCGCGTGATGCAGATTCCGCTGAAGCGCGGGCGCTTTTTGTCGCAGCACGATGATGCGCACGCGCCGCTTGTGGTTGTTGTCGACGAGGTGTTCGCCAACAAATACTTTCCTGGTCAGGACCCCATTGGCAAACGAATTGACCTGAATAATTTCAATGGCAAGGCGGCTGAGATCATTGGGGTAGTGGGCCACGTGAAGCAGTGGGGGCTGGACTCGGACGATTCGCAGCAGTTGCGCGCGCAATACTATCTGGCCTGCATGCAGGTCTCTGATGACTTTCTTCTGAGCATGCGGTCGGGAAGCTCGTTCATGGTGCGCTACCACGGCAACCTGGCGCCCGTGATTGGCGGCCTGCGCAGCACAGTGCGCCACATGAGCAACGAGCAGGTGCTGTTCGGCGAGCGGACAATCGAGAATATTGTTGCAGATTCGATGGCGTCGCGCCGGTTTGCCATGATCCTGCTGGGAGGGTTTGCCTCGCTGGCGCTTTTGCTGGCCTGCGTGGGCATTTACGGAGTGATGGCCTACCTGGTGTCGCAGCGCATACAGGAGGTAGGTATCCGCATGGCGTTCGGAGCGAGACGGAGCGATGTTCTGCGGCTCGTCTTCAAGGGAGGCGCGAGGCTGGCCGCGGTTGGCATGGCGATTGGAGTTGTGGGCACCATTGGCCTGACGCGATTGATGGGTCAATTGCTCTTTAACGTGAGTCCGCTCGATCCCATAGTAATCGCAGCCGTCTGTGTCCTGCTCATGCTGGTGGCCCTGGTTGCCTGTTTTGTGCCCGCGCGCCGTGCTGCGTCAATCGAACCCATGAGGGCACTTCGAACGGAGTAAATCATTTGCTGACCGGTCTTACGCCCAAGGTGATTGCTGATTACTGGATGAAGAGAGGGAAATCGCACGATGACTATTTTCCATTACCGACGAGCGATCAAAATCGACCCGGCAAACAGAAATGCCCAAAGCAAGCTCGACGGGTTGGAAGGAGGCGGCCGATGAAGCGCCTTGCTGCGTCTTGGATTCTGCCCGCGGTAGTTGGTCTCGGGCTCGGCTCTTCCTCTCAGGTGGTGGCGCAGTCGCACGAGACGCCTATGCCAAGGAACTGCAGTGCAACCCCGTCGGAGTTGCAGGTTGAGAAAAACCTAGTGCTCGATTTCTTTCGGCCTGGGATTACGCTGCGGCAGCTCATCGCGCTGATCGACCCTAGCTATGTTCAGCACAACCCGATCGCCTTGAAGCTTGCCCAGGAGAAACACCTCAGCGACTATGAAGAGTTCAAGCGGCTCTTTACGGGGGCGGCTGCGTCGGCAAACCCCGACAGCACCAATCCACTCGATGGCCCGGCGAGGCGGGGCGGCCGAGGGCCGAACGTCGTGATTCTGACTGCCGAGTGTGACCTGGTAACCGCAATCGTGGAGAATACGGCCAATGATCCAACCGCGCCGCCGGGGACAAGGTACCAACGCTTCGACTTCGACACGTTTCGTGTACGCGGAGGCAAGCTGGTGGAGCATTGGGACAATGAGGACATCACGCCGGATTCGGTGGAGGCATGGCGGAAGATGGAGCAGCTATTACGGCGGCCATGAGCAATCCGCCGGCAGGCACAGCTGCGGCCTCTCAACTCGCACCAGCAAGGGAAACACGCGCAGTAGATTTGGATTAGAACCCGTGAGCGCGTTGCCCTGATATCGCCAAGGGATCTTTAAGGTCCCCGTTTTTACCGCCCCGCGCACAGTCGAATCCTTCCCTTGTCTTCATTACCCCTTTCACGCTTAGAGGAATGATTTGTACATTACACCTTATGGTGTAATGTTGACGTGGATCAACTCTCTGACGTGCTGACAGCTATCTCTCATCCGACGCGCCGGGCGATTATCGGGCAACTGGCAAATGGACCTGCGCGGTTCCTGGATGTAGCAGAGCCGCACAACATGGCGCTCAATGCGGTGACGAAACATCTCAAAATGCTCGAACGGGCGGGGCTCATTGAGCGCCAAAAGAATGGGCGTGAAGTCCTGATTTCCTTTCGCGCAGAACCGCTGCGGCAGGTGGCCGGATGGGTGCATGAATACGACAAGTTCTGGAACGAACGCCTCGATCAGTTTGAGCAGCATTTTCGGAACAAGAAGAAGGGGAGGAAGAAGTGACGACTGCGATGAAGACATTGAAGTAAAGGTGGAACGAACGATCGGTGCGTCCCCGGAAGAGGTGTTCGATGCATGGCTGGATCCGAAGACGCCGGGCACTCCCTGGAATATGGGTGACAAGATGCTCTTGGATCCGCATGTCGATGGGTTGTTTTACCTGAAGGGCAAGAGGATTCCCCACTACGGACGATTTACGGAGATGGAGAGGCCAGCTCGCTTGCAGCATACTTGGGTGTCGCCGAACACTCTGGGGGAAGAATCGACAGTGACCGTGACTTTCAAGAAGCACGGAGAAGATACCCTGTTGACGCTCATCCATACCGGCATACCCGATACCGAAGCCGTGTGGGGGACGGTTTACCGGCAATACTGAAATAACCGAGCGAAACTTCCGTCGATTTGGCGTTCCCTTTCTACGCAATTTGCGCCCCCCCAGTACATGCCGCCCACTAAGGTGCGAAAGGCATCGGGAAATGATTCTCCTTCAGATTTAGGCGCAAAGGCCGAAGATGTCCACTAAACTCATAGGGCAAAAGAGAGGAGGATCTTATGGCTCCCGAAGCGTCACTCAATATAGGCGCCCTTGTCGAAGGGGCGTTCAAAGAAGCCGCTACCGCGAAAGTCACCGTTCAAAACCTTGGCCGCAATATCAGCATCCTTTCGGGCGCAGGTGGAAATATAGCCGTTCTTACCGGCCCTGATGGAAAGCTACTGGTTGATGCGGGAATCATTACTGCACGTCCGCACGTCTCTGAAGCCCTCGCGAGAATAAACGGGGATCCCATCAAACAATTAATAAATACCCACTGGCATTTCGACCACACCGGCGGCAACGAGTGGGTCCATGAAGCCGGAGCCAGTATCCTGGCGCACGAGAACACGCGCAAACATCTTTCCCAACCCACGCGCGTCGAAGGCAACTGGCAGCACACCTTCCCATCCGCGCCAGCGGGTGCGATTCCCTCGATAGTCTTCAAAGGCGACTACACTCCACACATCAACGGCACTACTCTCATGCTCAAGAGCTATTTGCCTGCACACACGGATTCCGATGTCTCTGTGTACTTTACGGAGGCCGACATTTTTCATACCGGAGACACTTTTTGGAATCGCGATTATCCCTTCATCGACTACTCAACTGGGGGCAGCATCGACGGCCAGATACGCGCGGCAGAAGCGAATATCTCAAAAGTCGCCGACAAGACAATCGTCATTCCCGGACATGGAGCCGTGGGCGGCAAAGCAGATCTGATCCTATTCCTCGACGTGTTGGTTGAGATCCGCGATAAAGTTTCGGCTCTCAAAAGACAGGGTATGACCCTGCCTGAAGTTGTCGCGGCTAAACCTGGGGCGCGTTATGACGCGGAATGGGGCAACTTGTTTCAGAACCCAGCTGACTTTGCTGCGCTCGTGTACCAGGGTGTTTGACATGGCTTACATTGCGGGCGGATGACCGGCGACTCTTCCCCTACTCAAATCCCGGCCAGATTCGGTCGCTTTCCAGGGCGAAGATTCGGCATAGGGAAGGATTGGCGACCAACCGCCGTGCGCCGGGATAAACCGGCATGTTGTAGGGGGTGTGAGTCCCCTACAGGAAAGGAAACAGCGAATCCATCCTGGCCTCGAGTCTTGCATGGGACATCGTGAGGTGTCTGGTGAAGCGTAGACAG
>JBAVYX010000076.1:0-2148 GCA_049588475.1 Silvibacterium sp.
CCCTGCACATGCACGTCTTAATCGTCGAAGACAAGCGCAGCCTTGCCGGGCATCTTGCAATGGCGCTCGAGCGCGAGGGCAATAAGGTAAAGCTCGCCTATGACGGCGAAGAAGCGCTGCACCTGGGCATGACACGGGGATTCGATCTGATTCTTCTGGATGTAATGCTTCCACGCATGGACGGCTTCACAGTGATCAGCAGGCTTCGAAAGGCGCAGGTTTCCACGCAAACCATAATTGTCTCCGCGCGGGATTCAATGCGGGATATGGTTTTCGGACTGGATGCCGGCGCGGATGACTACCTGACAAAGCCCTTTGCGCTCGATGTGCTGCTGGCAAAACTTAGAGCCGCGTCGCGCCGCGTTCCAACGCCCTCACCGAAGGAGTTGTGCTTTGAGGATCTGGTGTTCAAGCCGCACCAATATGAGATGCAGCGGGGCAATCGTTTCGCGTCTCTGACGCGGACAGAAAGCGCGCTGCTTTCCGTACTCATCCGGAGAGCGCGTTCCGTTGTTCCTCATGCTGTGCTCATAAGCGAAGGTTGGAGCAACGAAGCGGAAGTCAGCTATGACAGTTTGTATGTTTTCATTCGCGCGCTTCGCTCCAAGATTACGCAAGCGGGTTAACCCGAATTGCTCCATACGATTCGAGGGGTTGGCTATTCGTTGCGCGCCGGTGGGGCTCGATGAAACGAGCGTCGATTTCGCTCAGGCTTACAGCGTGGTTCGCAAGCATCTTCCTGCTTGGAGCGCTTGCCTTCGGAACCGCTATGTGGCTCAACCTCAAGCGAACTCTTACCGAAGAACGATACTCAACGCTCGCTCGACGGCTCGAACGATTGCAGGATTTATTGAAGCAGACCAAGGACGAAGATCCTGCGGACCGGGATCAGGAGTTCAAGGACTTTGCCCATGCTACAGGAAACGGTCTCTCCGAGATTTTCCGGCCAGATGGTTCCCGGGCGCTTCCCTCTCCCTCCGCCGCCGCAAGGGCATTTGGCTGGCCCACCTTTCCGGCGGGTTCTCAGGAATTGTTCATACAGATTGATTCTGGCGGCCAGCCTTATTGGGTGCTGGAACAAAACTTCACTCTAGGTGGCGACAGACTGGTCCTCGCCTCGGCAGCCCCGGCAAGCGGAAACCTGTTAGTGCTGAATCGATTCTGGGAGGGCCTGACCGCGTCGGTCCCGGTGCTGTTGTTGATTGCGTCCGCGGGCGGATATTGGCTGAGCCGGAGAGCATTGCGACCGGTGGACCGGATTACGGCGACTGCCCGATCCATTAGCATTCGCAACCTGGCTGGGCGTTTGCCCGCATCACACAACGGGGACGAATTGGATCGACTCGCAGATACATTCAACGCGATGCTAGTGCGTCTGGATTCAGCGGTAAATCAGATCAAGCAATTCACCGGCGACGCCTCCCACGAATTGCGCGGCCCGCTATCGTTTGTGCGAACGGTCGCGGAAGTGGCGCTTCGCAACCCGAAAGCCGACAAAGCCAGCCGTAAGGCAATTGAAGATATCGTTGAAGAGGCCGCCAAGGCCGCAATCCTGCTCGAGGAAATGCTCACGCTAGCCCGCGCCGACGCGGATCGCGGTGGAATGGTGATGGAGCCTCTCAATCTTGCCGATGCCGTGCAGGAAGCTTGCGATATGGCTCGGCCGCTCGCTCATGAACGCGACCTCGCCTTCTTTGACTCCCTGGGAACAGATCTTACCGTGATGGTTCTCGGTGACTTCTCCGCGCTGCGGAGGCTGATCTGGATTCTTCTCGACAATGCCCTCAAATACACGCAAAGCTCAGGGCGAATCGACGTAGCTTTGACCGCGAACGATGGAAGAGCCGCCGTTGAAATCAGAGACAATGGCGCTGGCATCGCTGAAACTGACCTGCCGCGGATATTCGACCGTTTTTACCGTGCCGATCCATCACGCAGCCAGATTGAGGGGAGTGGGCTGGGGTTAGCCATCGGGAAATGGATCGCCGAAATGCACAATGCAGAGCTCAAGGTGTCCAGCCATCTCGGCAAGGGAACGACCTTCCACCTGACCCTTCCACTGCTCTCAGACGCCCATCCGCCGGTTCATCCACACAGACGCGGTGCCCAGGAAGGTATTGAGCTGACTATGGCTGATCGATGAGTCTT
>JBAVYX010000077.1:0-5857 GCA_049588475.1 Silvibacterium sp.
CCTGGAGGATGCGAAATGCGATCAGGGAGTTCGCTGACCAGGCCAGCCCGCATAAAGCTGAGGAGAGCGTGAAGACTGAGAAGCACCAGAGGTAGAGAGATTTGGCTCCAATGCGCTCCACCAGCCAGCCGTTGAGCGGGAGCATAAGAGCGAGTGCCAGAAGATAGCCGCTGGTGACCCATTGAATCGCCGTGAGGCTGCTGTTCAGATCCACGGCGAGACTGGAGAGCGATACGTTGACGATGGTCGCATCGAGCTGCGCAAGAAAAGAGCCGAGCACCGCGACGGTCGTGATCTTCCAGACCAATGGGTCGAGGCCGCTGGATTCGCTCGAGGACTTAGGCAAGGGCGGCCAGAACCTCATCGGTGGTACGGACGCGGGTGAGACGCGGGAAGACATTTTCAAAGGCGAAGCGATGGTGTTCGGCGCTTTGGGCGGAGCAAGCGTCTTCGACGAGCACAAAGGCAAAGCCGAGGCCAGTCCCCTGACGCGCGGTGGACTCGACGCCTACATTGGTGGAGATACCTGTGAGGACGACCGTGTCGATGCCGCGGGATTTAAGCTGCTGCTCGAGGTCGGTTCCGGCGAAGGCGCCCCAATGGCGTTTAGTGACGAGGATGTCGCCATGCTGAAAACCAGCAGAAGGAGTGATCTCCGATGCTGCGGCGGGCACTGGCTTGTCGCCCAGATTGTGGGGCTGGTCGACAGGAAGGTTCATGAAATCGTTGAGATCGACGCGGACATAGACGACGGGAGCCCCATGAGCGCGGAGGGCGTTTGCCAGTTTCTTGGAATTTTCTACAACCTGCGCGGCGGTATGCGGCACGGGGTTCATGCCGACGATGGCATTCTGCAGGTCGATCAGGACGAGTGCGGTCTTTTTGGGGTCGAGCAGGAGTTCTGCCATGGTTCCTCTTTGTTGAAAATGTTTTTAAAATCGAGGATTCCCTCGATTTTCCTGAATTTAGAATATGAGGATGCCCTCGATTTCGTCAAATCCCGTTCGCGTCGCTCCGCAGCAGGAACGCTCGACGCGCCGGTTGGCCGGTTTTCTGGACGCAGCCGCGGAACTCTTTGTCGAAGTCGGCTACGAAGCAGCGACTATGACGGCGGTCGCGGAGCGAAGCGGGTCTTCGATCGGCGCGCTCTACAACTACTTTCCGGATAAACAGTCCATTGCATTCACGCTGGTAAATCAATATTCCCAAGAGATTGAGACCTATTGGAAGCCGTTGATGGAGCAGGCGGAGATACTGACCCCTGCGGAGTTCGCCGATCTGTTCATCGAGCGCATCACCCAATTCGTCCAGAAGCGTCCCGCTTATCTGAGCTTGTTGGCCGCGCCAATCCGCTTTCGCCGCGACCCTGCAGCCCGGAAGGCTTCACGAATCGCAATAGCAAACGCCTTTCAGGCAAAGAATCCGTCGCTTTCAAAGGAACGGTCTCTGCTTGCTGCAAACCTATCTCTCCAGATAGTCAGAGGCATGATGACACTGTATGGGGAAGCAGATTCCACAGGCCAAGTCCTGGTTGTGGCTGAGTTTAAGAAGTTGCTGACGTTGTATCTGAGAGGCGTCTTGTCCGACGACGAGGCGGCGGCCAAGTAGAGCCAAAGTTCCTGCTTATGATTGCAGCCATTGAGTGGGTGCACATTGTTTGGTCTCAATAGCTGACAAGTACATTCCGGATTGCTGGTCAACCGGCAACAAAGCCGAATCCGTCCACACCTGATTGGGTTTCACCCAGATGCACTCATTCATCTTCGAAGCCGTCAGTCCTTGCCCCCATCTGCCGCTCTTTGAGCGGCTTTAATCGTGCATGGAGTTCGAGACGGGTCGCGGGAACTAGACCTGCTCTGGATAAGGGCTTGGTCGCAAAAAACAGCTCACTCTCGTTATCGGTGTAACGCAAACACCAATCCATGCGCCCCATCCACGAAACACAGGATTGCGCGTCTTGCAGCACTTCATTGGTTGTTTAACTTCTGAGCGTGTTTTCTGGTAGAGGGGCGCCGATTCTTCGTTATTTGCCTGTTCCACTTAGTGCGATCGACTGCGGCGAAGATGTACCGTTGTCCGTGATCTTGATGCTTGCGTTGTACGCTGCTGCGGCCGCTGGTTTGAAAGCGACGTAGATCACGCAACTCGCCGACGGTGCCAGGGTTGGACCGCAGGTATTCACCTGCACAAAGTCCGTAGGGTTGGTGCCGGCCAGCGCAATGGACGTGATATTGAGCGTGGCCGTACCGCTGTTGGTGACGGCAATGGACTGCGCCGCCGAGACCGTACCGTGCGTGGTGGTGGGGAAGCTGATACTGGTGGCGCTTAGCTTCACCGTCAGCGCTGCGGTTCCCGTGCCGGTGAGAGTCACCTTTTGCGGAGAGCCGGTGGCGTTGTCCGTGAGCGTGACCGCAGCCGAGAGCGCTCCGGTTGCCGCAGGCGCAAATGCTGCGAAGATGTCGCAGGTAGCTCCGACGGCTAGCGTTGCGCCGCAGGTGCCGATCTGCACAAATGATGTGGGATTGTTGCCCGTGAGTGCGATGGAGCTGATCGTCGCGCTGACCGTGCCCGTGTTTTTCACCGTGATCACCTGCGCCGCGCTCATTGCTCCTTGCACCGAGCTGGGGAAGGCAATCGAAATCGGCGTAATACTAAAGGCCGGAGTCGGCGCAGCGCCCGTACCGGTGAGACTCACCGTGTGTGGCGAACCGGAAGCGTTGTCCGCAACGGACAGCGAGGCTTTGAGGGTGCCAGTCGTCGTTGGCTTAAACTCCGCGGAAATCGTGCAGCTCAAGCCGCTTGCCAGCGTCGTACCGCAAGTCGTTGCGGATTTAATGAACGACGATGGGTTGGTTCCGGTGAAGCCGATGGAAGTGATGGTGAGCGTTGCCGTTCCTGTGTTCTTGAGCGTGGCGATTTGCGCCGCAGAAGTGGATCCCACGGTGGTTGAGGCAAAGGTCATGCTCGTCGGTGTAAGGGAAACTGCCGGAGCGCCCGCTACTAAGGCCCAATTGGTCACCAGGTTCTTCGCGTTCACTGAGCCTAGGCCCGTAGTCAGATCGAATCCTGTCCCGGAGTTGTATCCGCCGATGATGGCCACCGTGTCCCCGGCGTGCTTGACTGTGCAGTTGAGAGAACCGGGAATGCACGGCACCGCGTTGTTATCGGTCGTAATGTCGTAGAAGTTGCAGGCATTGCCGCTGGCCACCGTGGAAGATGCGCAGCTCGTGCGGTTGTCCTTGGCCGCCAGCGCATAGAGCGCGGGGTTAACATTGCCCTGCTTCGCGCCACCCATCTTCTGCACAATGAGGGCCATGATGCCGGCCATGGCTGGCGAGGCCACCGACGTCCCGCCCACGCCCTGCGCCTCCGCAGCAGTGCTGGTATAGGTGCAGGCGCCCAGGTCGGTGTCGCAGATGACATAGGAATCATTGAGCAACCCGTCCGCTGCAAACAGCGCGACATCGGGCACATCACGCTTGCCATCCGCCGGAACACCGGTACCCGTCTGCCAGGTCGGCTTGGTATAGCCGCCGGCGCAGGTGGAGGGAGTTGTGC
Source organism: Silvibacterium sp. (assembly GCA_049588475.1). Classification (GTDB taxonomy): domain Bacteria; phylum Acidobacteriota; class Terriglobia; order Terriglobales; family Acidobacteriaceae; genus Silvibacterium. The sequence goes on from JBAVYX010000077.1 coordinate 3,559, forward strand.
CCGTCGGTGTGGTGCAGGCGCTTTTGCCACCCGTGCCGCCGGCAACCGTCACCATCCCAATGTCAAAGTTGTTGTTGATCATGTACTGGCAGCTCTGTTCCTGGTCAAGACCAGCGGCGGTAAATCCGTACAACTGCAACGCTGCAAGGCTCGCGCAGCTGCTGTTCCAGGGAACCTCCGGAATGTAGCTCAGCGCAGAGGAGTCATTCGAAGCATTTGTGCTGTTCCAGTAGTGGGTACTCAGGTTGGCCCAGTCAAAGTCCGTGCCACCCACCGCCGTGTTGTACGGCGTTGTGGAACTTCCGCTCACAGCCAGTCCGTTGTTTGCGCCGTCGGGAGGCGTGCCGCCGCCGTCGCAGGCCGCCGATCCCTGATCGCCGGATGCGACAAACTCCGAGATTCCCTCCGACGCTCCCTGTTGCCAGAGCGAGTTGTATGCGGCGTTGCCGGAGGTTCCAAAAGCCAGCTCACAGGCACCATAGCTGTAGCTCATGACGGGCGCAACGTTGTTGTCCACGATATACAGCGCGGAAGCATAAGCACCGTCTGACGTTGCAGTGCTCTTCGTCGTCACAAACTTGATGGTCGCACCCTTGGCCACCGCACCAGACCATTCGACGTCCAGGGTGTTTTCCACCTTGTCGTCCGTCGATGGAACACCAGGGTCCGCGCCGTTGACGATGATTGTTGGTGCTTTCGCCGGCAGGCCGAAGGACGACCGGAACGTCGCCACATCCGACGCACTGATGTCGCTGCGCCCGGCGATTGCGATCGTCTGGCCTGTTCCGTCCGTGCCTGCGGTCCACAACGGAGCAACGTTATAGATCGTGGCAAAGTCATACGGCGCGACCATCTCAAAAGTCGGACTTGATCCCGGCACCGTAAGAAGCGGCTTAGCGGCGGACGGGGAATCCGCCAATGTCCACTTACCGGTCTGCGCGTCACGCTTCACGTTGCCCACTACGCGGTGCAGTGGCTTTGCAAAGAAGTTGTTCAGCGAAGCAATTCCGGCCACTACCGGGCTCAACGCCTCGGGAATGCTCGGGTCCACATTGTTGGCAATGTGCTCCTCGCCGTTCACCATGTAACGGTGCATCTCGGTGTGAAACGCGCGATGCACCTGGCCCGCGTTTCCGGAGAAGAGAATCAACGTCCGGCCATTGGTGACTTGATCCACAGTAAATCCGTGGTTCTGGAGCCAGTTGGTCACGGCCTGAATGTCATATTCACTCGGCCCGTAGAGTGCGCCGAACTCCTCCGGTGTGAGCCAGTTGTGATAATCCGCCGATGCGGGATTGAGTTGCCCCTCCATGAAAGCTTCCAGCGCTTCCTCGCGCTCCGGGCTACGCTTCAGCGCCAGCATCATGCGCTCCATCGGGAACGCAGGATCAAGCGCGCCCTTGTCATACTCCGCCCGCGCCAGCGGATGGGTATTGCCGTGGAGTTGCAGCAGCCGAGTGTCGTTAATCCGATCGACAACGAGCGCCTGATCCGCAGGCGCCTGCTGCGCCAGAGATGCCACGCTCAGAACTGCGCAGATCGTCAGGGAAAACAATGCTTGTTTGAAAGGAGAAATTCGCACGAATCACCTCGCTGTTCTCAAGGCACCCTCTGCTAAATCCACGTGAACGCTGGAGGTGCCGATTCCGATGAATCAGTCGCGGCCCTACCGTCAGGAGGTGCATCCGGCGACCGAATAGGCTTATCAACGACGAGGACGAGGGCCCAAACGCAAACGGAGATTACCGCCGAACATCAGAGTCAATCAATCCCACGAAAGCCGTATGAATTCCTCACAATTGGCCCTTACCGAAGGCTGCGCACGAGCCTTCGCGATTGCGACAGGTTTTCGTTCAATGGCCAAACGAATATCCCCCCGTTCAGCGCCTGGGCGCCACCAGGGAGAGCAAAGGCAATGCCGCGCAGATCGCGTGCAAAACACCAAGCGTCCAGTTCATCCATTTCTTTCCTGAGTAATTCCCCCAATGGCGCAGGAGCGCCGAGAGCAAGACAGCCTGCGTCACGACTTCGCGGTACCCCTTGGCTTGTGGCACGGCGGGACTCGTCGTAAGAGATGTCGCGCACGTTTTAAGAGCGGCAAAAGATCACAAACAGCGCGAACCGTGCGCGAATACACGCTGATGGCTGTGCTGGCTGGCTCTAATCTCCGGTTAGATGGGATGAGAAGGTCGACCCGATCCCGGCTGGCATTAAGCTAGCGGTAATCAACGCACTCAGAGGTGCAATCCCGAAGGATGGAGGTCGACCCGTGAAGAAGCATAGCAGTTTTTCAAACAAC
>JBAVYX010000078.1:0-47585 GCA_049588475.1 Silvibacterium sp.
ATGCATGGATTCCCGGCGGCAAGAACCTGGCACGCCGGGTCGAAGAGCAGCGTTAACGGCCCATTGAAGGGGCCTATCACCAGAGTGACGCCGTAAGGTTCTCGATAGACCTTGGCGGTGTGTCCGCTTTCCCGAAGGGCTTTGGGAACGACTACGTCCACGGGCTTCATCCATTCTTTCAATTCCAACTTTGCGAAAGCCGCGGTTCCTACGGGGGCCATGATCTCAAAAACTTTTTCCTGACTGGCGGTTTTGAAGTCGCTGCTCATCGCAGCTTCAAGAGCCTCGGCGGTCTCATTACACAAGTTCTCAAGGCGGGTGAGCTGATCGATGCGCCACTCGTAAGACTTGGTGGCGTCCGAATCGAAATATGCTTTCTGTTTGTCGAAGATTTCCTGGAACTGATTCATCTGAGTCTCCTTCGCACATCGGTTTGTCGATGCCGCTTTCCTTCGGCATGGTGATTTTTAGGTCGTTGTGAGAACCATGCGGAATCGCGCATCACCAGCCATCATGCGTCGATACGCTTCTTCGGCTTTTTCCAAAGGAAGCGTTTCGATCATGGGGCGAACGTCGGTGAGGACGCTGAAGTCAAGGGTGTCCTGTGTCTCGATCGCTCTTCCCGTCAGGCTTCCAATGACCGAGCGGCCACCAAAGATGAGGGGAACTCCGTTGACGGGAATCGGATCACCCGAAACACCAACTACCACGAGCTTTCCGCGAACCGAAAGGCCGGGAAGCAGGCTGGCGATTGCTGCGCCGCTGGGTGCGGTCGCCAGGATCACGTCGGCGCCTCCCAGTTTCTGCAACGCTGCTCCCGCATCCTCAGCTTTGGCGTCGATGTAAACGTGAGCTCCAAGTTTGGGCGCAAGATGTTCTTTGTCTGGACCGAAGCCGATTGCAACGGTGCGAAAACCCATCTTCTTGGCGTACTGCACGCCAAGATGCCCTAACCCCCCAACGCCTTGGATAGCGACGGTATCGCCTGTACGTCCGGCGTTGCGTAGCGCATTGAACGTCGTGATACCAGCGCAAACCAAAGGGGCCGCATCTTCTGATTTGAGCTCTTCAGGTATTAGAGCCAGTGCGCGTGCTGCTGCGATCATCATTTCCGCATAGCCGCCATCACTCGTTACGCCAGTGATAATGGGGTTTTGGCAATATGCCGTGTCGCCGCGACGACAGGTCTCGCAGGTTCCGTCTTCGCCGCCAAAAAAACCAACGCCGACGCGCTGGCCGACCTGCCAGCTCGTGACGCCGGGGCCGATTTCTTCGATTCGACCAATGGCTTCGTGGCCCGGCACGCGAGGATACACGACGCCCGGCAACTGCCCTTCAACAGTACCTGCGTCGGAATGACATACACCGCAGGCCTCGACACGGATGCGTACCTGTCCTGCACCCGGCGCAACAACGGGCTTTTCTACGAGGTGAAAAGTCCCGGGCTTCGTTATTTCGACTGCCCTATACCTTTTTCCCATCTTCGTCTCCTATCGGTCTGCACAAACTGTCTTCGGTTCCTTCACAGGAATTTCGGGAGTAGCGGCTGTTTGACCACCAGGTCTGCTGTTCTAAGGGCAAGCAAAGGGCCGTTCTCAAATGCCTGAAATGATTCGGCATTTGATCGGTACAAATCCTGAAATTTCAGGAATTTCTGTTGAGGGAGGAGGGGAAAGAGAGAAAACTTCGGCGATCTATTTGCGTTCGGACCAAATTCTGTCTGGCGGACTTCGCTAGGGGATTGGCCTCACGCGACCGGCTCGGTGCCTGAAGCCTTGAACTGGTACTTATTGATTCTCAATCGCTTTATCTTCGAATCGAGCGTCTTAGTTGGAATGCCGAGCTTCGCTGCTGCGCCCGTTGGGCCGGAGACGCGTCCGTTACTTGCCGCAAGCGCGGATTCGATCATCTCTTTTTCTCTCTTATGCAGAACACCACTAAGCGCAAACGCTGGGCTAGTTGCTGTGTGGGAGGAAGGCCGCTTGAGCCAGGTCTCGTCCACAACACAGATATCACCTTCACTCAAGATCACGGCTCGCTCGATTACGTTCTGTAACTCACGGACATTTCCGGGCCAGCCATAAGCTCGGAACAAATTGAGTGTCTTGTCATCGATTGCCCTGAACTTCTTGCCGGCGTTTTTTCCGAAACGCGTAATGAAGTACTCGACGAGTAAAGGAAGGTCATCAGCACGTTCACGTAGCGAAGGCACGACAATGGGTACGACGTTCAGGCGATACAGGAGGTCTTCACGGAACTTGCCTTGGGCCACGAGCACATCCAGATCTCGATGAGTTGCCGCCAACACTCTCACGTCAACAGAAATTGCGGTGTTACTGCCGACGCGTTGGATTTCGCGTTCCTGCAGTACTCTTAAGAGAGCGATTTGGATATCCAAGGGCAGGTCGCCCACTTCGTCCAGAAAAAGGGTTCCACCACTCGCCGACTCGAAGCGACCCAAGCGACGTTGTGTCGCGCCAGTGAAGGCTCCCTTTTCATAGCCAAAAAGCTCAGAAGCTATCAGTGATGGCGGGATGGCAGCACAATTGACCCCGATAAATGCCCGTGATGCCCGCTTGGATCGCTTGTGAATGGCGCGCGCAATTAATTCCTTTCCTGTGCCGGTTTCGCCCAGAATAAGAACTGTGGAGTCGGAAAACGCCACCTTCGTCACTTGGCGGAGGACCTTGCGAAGGACTTCGGAGGAACCCACAATATCCTCAAACATCGAGTAACGATCGATTTGCTCTCGCAAAGCTTGGTTCTCGTTGCGTGTCCTCTCTTCAGCTTTAACTCGATCATCTATGTCAGTTCCCGTCGCATACCAGCGAACGAGGCTACCCATCTCATCGCGGAATGGATTGAATCGAACCAGGGACCAACGATACTCTCCGTCCTTCCGCCGCGCTCGATGCTCTAGTTCGAACGGAAGTCCACGCGAGAGACCTGCCGTCCGTTGCTCTTTGAGCTTTTCGAGACCGTCGGGATGAGAGAAGCGTTCACGGAAGCCGGACGTGAGAACATCTTCGGCCGAGAGTCCCGTATAGTCGAGCATCGCCTGGTTTGCATAGATAGGGACGCCGCTCGGGTCTAGGACGACAATTGTCTGCGGAATGGCGTCGGTGATCCGGCGCAGTTCTCGATCCTCTTCTCGCAGCTTCTCTTCGATCTGCTTAAGGGCTTCGATGTCGGTCTGAGTTCCGTACCACCTTACGATTTTGCCAGTCTCATCTCGCAGGGGCTCGACGCGCATGAGAAACCAGCGAAATACCCCATCATGGCGGCGAATACGTGCTTCCACTTCGCCTGGCTGTCCCGATGCCAACAACTGTCGTCCTTTGGCTACGACGCGGGGCAGGTCCTCCGGATGAACTGTAGGTTGCCACCCATGGATACGCGACTCCTCCGGAGAAAAGCCTGTGTAATCATGCCAACGCTTGTTCAGGAACTCTGTAGAACCATCAGGTCGAGTGCACCAAACCAAGGTGGGAAGCGTATCGATGACCTGCCTAAGATTATCCTCCGACTTTTGGAAATCGACCGAGAGCATACGTTCTGCCTCTCCCCGAACTAGAATTTGCCGTTGCTATTTTTCCATTGATCGCGAGGTGGAATCGCTTCGAGCGTGTCCCAGTGTTCCGCGATCTTGCCGCTTTCAATGCGAAATAGATCGTAGGTGGCGGTGGGCACGCCACCAAACGTAGCTTCGGCAACGACCAAGACGAAATTACCTTCACCAAGTACCATATGCACGCGCTTGTAGACGACTGCCCGCCCCTTGGCGGCAAGAGCCTGTAAACCCGCAATCAGTCCGGGGATAGTGTCGGCGACCCATGGATTGTGCTGAATGTATGCGATGCCGTTGAAGTAGCTCGGAAAGGTCTCGCGACGGCCTGCGAGAAGGTCGTCCATGTAGCGTTGCATGAGCGCCTTATTCGTCTGTGTCTGGTCGAGATCAGACACCGTGATGGGGTCGTCGATCATCGTGTGGCCACTGGGGCTGAGTTCGGTCGCGGTCTCCTGCAAATTGTCCCAATGCTCGACGATCAGACCATCTTCGAAGCGAAAGATGTCGAAGCCGATGCGTGGCCCGAAGAAGTTGTATTCAGTGTGAGCGAAGACATAATCGCCGTCTTCAAAGACACGGAGAGTGTTGACTGACGCATCGGGCGGCATGTTCTGAATTAGGGTGGCTACACCTGCAGGGCCAGGTCCCACCTGTAAGTTGTGCTGGATGTACTTGTTCGGGTTGACATACGCGAACGGGACAGGATTTTTAGTCTCAAGCGACTTCAAGAGATCGACGACCTGCTGTTTACGGCTTGGTGGCATAGGTCCTCCAAGGACAAGTTCGCTCTCTAAAATAGTGGACCATTCGGTCCTTTATTTGCAAGTTTTCAAGTGAACTGGCCGATAATGTTGCAATGGGACGACGAAAACTGTTCACCCGAGAGGATGTCCTCGATAAAGCAATTCCAGTCTTCTGGAAGCATGGCCTCGCTGAGACGAGTGTTCAGGACCTTGAACAGGCCACAGGTGTGCGCAAATCTGGCTTATATGCGGAATTCAAGGACAAAGAAGACCTGTTCGTGGAGAGCATGCGCAGGTATTTCTACGTCCTGATGGCACGCGGACACCTGACGAAACAGCCTTTAGGTTGGACCAATGTTGAGAGCTTTCTGAAGGTCTGCTATGGGAGTTGGGGACAGAAGGGCTGCTTCTCGGTGAACTCTATGCGCGAGTTCACAGACCTCCCCCCAAAAGCCCGCCAAATCATGGTCGCGAGCGTAATGAAAGCCCATCAACTGCTCTTTGACAACCTAGCTGCAGCGCGTGGAGCTCGTGACGATAATGATTCGCTCGCCGGCCTCGTCATCACGTTCTTTAGCGGAATTTGTCTTGAGCAGAACCTCGGTCCTGACCGGGCCCGGATCACAAAAAAGATTGAAGACTTCATGCAGTTGATTCGCGGAATCTGATTAGGGCGGGTGACGAGTTGGCGAACTATCATCGCCACATCGTAGCGTCGTCGGCGTTCCAAAGAGCGGAGATGGTTACCTGGCGTTCACTGCTTTCGTTTTGGATGCAGAGATAAGGGAGCCATCGGCCTAAAGGTCGCAATGCCAGGCACGCCTTACGCCTGAGCCATCAGGTTCCGCCCGCTCTCATTGAGCATCTGGATCGACCATGGTTCGAATATCGCGGTTCTCCAGAATTACCTGCTCTGTTCTCGCACGTGTGCCGATGGCGACATCCACCATAGCTTTAGCCAGGTCGTCAGCACGAATCACCTGGTTGGGGAACAGGAGCTGAAAAACGGGGTATACCGACCGCAGCAAGCGGTAGCTGAGATTCGGTTCCCTCCGTGGCTCGACGGGATAGATATAAGCTGGCCTGAAGATGTAGAGCCGAGGAAACCCCGATCCGAGGAGGGCTTTCTCGGCCTCGCCCTTGTAACGCGCAAACGCCATGCGACTTCGTCCCGTAGGATCAGCACCGCTCCCGCTCAAAAACGAGAACGATGCGTCAGGGCTACTGCGGCGAAAAACTCGCGCGAACTCGACCGTATAGTCGACGGTGATCGTTCGCATTTCGGCGTCTGTCACCGTTCCGGTATACGTGCCCAGGCAAAAGACTGCTGCGTCCTGACCTGCCAGGGCCTGTGCGAGTCCGGAGCAGTCGCTAAAATCCTGATGCAGGACCTCATCGAGCTTAGCGTGCGATATATCAGTCTTCCTGCGGCTGATCGATGTCACTCGTTCGACAGCCGGGAGGCTCAGTGCATAGCGAAGAGCGTAGCCGCCGACCATGCCCGTCGAACCCACGATGACAATACGCATGTGATCCGCAGCCAGAGTGTTCGTCACAGCGCACGCTCTTCAATCCAGTCAACGTAGAGCAGGCGCTCGGCAAACAACCATGCGCCGTCGGCCCTCATAAAGGTGTCTTCGTAGCGGAGATAAGCCACCATCATGCGCCGCTTTTCACCCTCTACCGTGAGGTGGTGCGCTATGCAGTAAGCCTCCCCAGTGGCTCGACTGCCGGTGAGCGAGAAGATGGTGCTCTGTCCAACGAGGTGCATCGTCGCATCGTATTTGTTCAAGTCTGCGAAGACGGGAGCGAGATTCTCGCGCGAGTGCAGTTCCTGCGACGGTGTCGAGTCCTTCGCATTCATATACACCACGAAATGCGTGTCGACCGTAAAGAGTGCCATCTGGCCTTGCGCATCACGACGGTCCGCGCAATGTGCGTACGCTTCGACTAATTCCCGAATAGCAAGTCGATCTGCGGCTTCCTGGGGTGAGATAGCAACGTGTTTGCTCATGGTCCGGCTTCCTCTTCGTTGTTTCAGTATCGAAGCGGACAGTATACTTTCGCAATAAGGCACCTATTATGCCCGTACTAACCATGAGGTAACTATTGAGGAAAATCAGTCCAAAGCAGCAATTCAACTGGGAACATATCAAGGAATTTTGTGAGACCCTTACTGACGAAGAGGATTCACTCACGCGCGAGATGGTCGCGTGCATTTCTGACAAGTGGTCTCTCTGGACGATGAGCATTATCGCGGAATTCCGGCGCCCAATGCGTTTTTCCCGCATCATGGAGAACGTCGCAGGCATTAGCCAGAAATCCCTGACCAAGACGCTTCGCGGCCTCGAACGCGACGGCCTCATCACCCGCGAGGTCTTCGCCGAAGTACCTCCCCGTGTCGAATATGCGATTACACCGCTCGGCGCCGAGATGCTCAACAATGTCGCACCACTTTGGTTCTGGGTCGCAAAGAGCGTACATCGGTTTCAGGGCGCCCGAGCCGCTTTCGATGGGCGCTCGGTGTGAGTTTTGTAATGTAACTGCGACTGGGGCTGTGATTCAGCAGGGTGCACATACGAATTCCAGCCAATCCACACACTAAGCTTGAGCTAGTGGCTACGATTGTTCCTAATTAGCCCAGATTCCTCATAACAGTGATCGACGTCCAGCTTGAGGGGCGTTGCCAAAGACTGGCTCGACTGTTGGTCGAACTCAAAAGGAGCAATGGTCCGGTAACCGATCGAGTGACCCCGATACACCCATTCGCCTTGCAGACATGGCGCCGCCGCCCATCCACGAACCGCGCTTGAGCTTTGAGAGCATTCATCAAAGACGCCGCCACGTTCACTTGGCCCGTTGAAAAATAACGTTCGACAGCGTCTTACCGATTACTGACCGACTCCAATGCCGGAGCGCCCGGCGAGTGAAGCGCCCGAATATCTCGCATCGGTGGTTGGCCGAAGAAACGGCTGTATTCGCGAACCATTTGGAGGTAATGGAGACTGTTCTCCTGCGGAAATGGGTCACAAGGATCTCTTTGTGACCCACACCTTATACCCGGGCAGCCAATATCCTTAGCCTTTGAGGAACGCCAGCAGATCCGCATTGATCTTTTCCGAGTGCGTCGTGGGCATGCCGTGCGGGAAATCCTTGTATGTTATCAGGGTTCCGTTCTTCAACAGCTTCGCGGATAGCGGCCCCGCGGCGACATAGGGAACGATCTGGTCGTCTTCGCTATGCATCACCAGCACCGGAACACTGATCTTCTTGAGGTCTTCCGTGAAATCGGTTTGGGAAATGGCCACGATGCCGTCATAATGCGCCTTGGCCCCCCCCATCATGCCTTGGCGCCACCAATTTTGGATGACGGCCTCCGAGGCTTTCGCGCCCGGCAGGTTGTAGCCATAGAAAGGTCCGGCTGGCACGTCGCGATAGAACTGTGAGCGATTGGCTGCGAGTTGTGCCTGCAGATCATCAAACGCGGACTTGGGTAGGCCAAGCGGGTTGGCCGCCGTCTTCACCATCAGCGGCGGCACCGCGCTGATCAGGGCAGCCTTAGCGACGCCCCTTTCGCCATGACGAGCCAGATAGTGCGTTACCTCACCGCCGCCAGTTGAATGGCCAACATGGATGACATCTTTCAGGTTGAGATGAGCCATAAGAGCGGCCAGGTCGTCAGCGTAATGATCCATATCGTGGCCGTCGCCAGTCTGAGTAGAGCGTCCATGGCCACGGCGGTCATGGGCGATCACGCGATATCGATGATGCAGGAAGAACAGCATCTGCGCGTCCCAATCATCGGCCGAAAGCGGCCAGCCATGGCTGAACACAATCGGCTGACCTTTACCCCAGTCTTTGTAGTAGATCGTGATGCCATCCTTTGTCGTGATCGTGTCCATCTTCTCCTCCTGGCTGTGGCATTTGCTTCGAACTGCGCACCCGCTGTTCGCGGCAGAAGAGACAGGCTTCTTTCTGCGATGCACACTTCGGTTTGCGTGTCCTGGCGGCAGTGCACCGCGGCACTTGAATTAAACCTACCCGCGGGGATACTTCCCGGAAGCGCTAGCATGCTTATATCAAGTGCGCGAACACGATGCCAGAGGTCCCATATGACATTTTCAGAGGTAAAACAGACAGTCGACCCAACGAGGATCGGCGCTGAAATCGGCATACTGATATATCCAAACTCACAGGCCGCAGCCGTTCATGGACTCACGGACCTGTTTTGCGCCGCGAATGGCATTCACCGCGCGCGGGGCGGGTCGCCTTGCAGCGAGATTTCGGTCAGCCACTGGAAGCTTAATGAAGACTCGGGCCGCATCCGGCGAATCTACACCACACCCCGGTCGCACCCAAAAGCTCGCGGTTGTCATTCTTCCGCCGAGCATGGGTGTTCCCAGTGGCAGTAATCCTAAACGGGAGCGACTTTGCCGTTGGCTGAAAGCTAGGTACGCCGATGGTACAGCACTCTGTTCAGTGTGCGCAGGAGCCTTTCTTCTAGCGGAAACAGGTTTGTTGGAGGGGCGAACAGCTACGACACATTGGTCTCACGCAGAAGAAATGGAACGCCGATTTCCGAAGATCAAGATTGAGACACAAAAGCTGCTTATCGACCATGGTGACATTTTCACTGCCGGGGGAGTTATGGCGTGGCTCGATCTGGGCCTTCGATGGATTGAGAAACTGATGAGCCCAACGGTGATGCTGGGGGCGGCACGCTTCTTCGTTATAGACCCGCCGCGTAGCGAGCAACGCTTGTATGCCATTTTCTCTCCGAACCTGCTTCACGGTGACGCCAAAATTCTGCAGCTTCAGCACTGGATCCACACCAATTACTCCGAAGAACTGTGCGTTGCGATGATGGCCAGGTTTGCCGCGATGGGAGAGCGCACTCTGCTTCGTCGGTTCCATCGGGCAACCGGTCTGAAGCCGAGCGAATACTTCCAGAATGTTCGAGTAAGCAGGGCACAAGAGGCGCTTGAGTTTTCAACTCATACCGTAGAAGAGGTCACCACCATGGTCGGATACCGGGACAACAGTGCATTTCGTCATATGTTCAAAAAAGTTGTAGGGTTGACCCCCACAGAGTATCGGAGTCGCTTCGGACTTGTAGGGGCGCATCATAGGTAAATGCACGAGGAGGACTTTTCTCTGAAGAAGCTTCGTCGTAGCTAAATATCTCGGGTACAGACGTCAGTTCGCACTAATTTCGGCAAGCTAGGCTAAATTACAGGTGGGAATGGGTTTAGCTGGTTCGCGAATTACGCTCGATTCCGCTTATTTATCATAGACTTACGGTATTCTCGGGAAACTCAAAATCCGTCGAAGGCAACTTCGTGGGGTTCGACTCCCCCTCCCGGCACCAAATGAATGGCCTGTAACCGCTTATCGGGGCACCCTGTGTGAAGGTTTGAGCATTCGCGCGTGCAGCTAAATCAGAGCTTTATGACAATACGACGTTATGATGTCTCCATGACGATCGCACAGGATTCTCCTCTCTATGCACACGTCGAGGCAGTTCTCGCCAGAGAGATCAACGATGGCAACCTCAAGGTTGGAGATCAACTGCCGACAGAAGACAACCTCATCGAGCGATTCGAAGTCAGCCGCATCACTGTTCGCCGGGCTATCCAGAATCTCGTGAGTCGCGGTCTCGTCGAGATTCGCCGTGGGAAAGGCACGTTCGTCGCCGCGCCCAAAATTACGCAGGAGCTAACAAAGCTGAGCGGATTTGTGGAAGATATGCACGCAGTTGGCCGCAAGCCAGCGGCCCGTGTGATCGGTAAAGACATTGTGACGGCCGATATGGCGGTGGCAAGCCAACTTGCGCTGACAAAGGGCGAGCGCGTCGTCAGAATCCGTCGCGTGCGTCTGGCGGATGGCATTCCCCTCTCTTTCGATGAGACTTACCTCCCCTTGGAGCTTGGCAAAAAAATCATCACCAACAACTTGAAGACCGAGCCGATCTTTTCACTGCTTGAGCGCAAATATGATGTTCCCCTGATAGAGGCCGAGTACAAGTTGGAATCCGTTGTTGCCGACCCGGAGGTCGCCGCGGCACTACGTGTGAAACAAGGTAGCCCAATCTTCCTCATTGAACGAACCTCGTACTCGACGGGCGGCCGGCCGGTGGACTATGAGAAGCTGTACTACCGAGGCGACCTTGTGCGCTTTGTAACACGCCTGGCCCGCAAGATTCCTCGTTGATTTACCGCCAATGACATATTTCCTGCTTCCAGCGCCACCCCAGTGACGAGTCGTATGCCTCGGGTCTAACTGTTTACTCGCGGACACTCGAATGCCCTACGTCAATCCTCAAGCCCCAGGCTCGAGTCCGCGCCTCAGCGGACAGGCTCAGGGGCAGTCCGGGCAGCACGGTCTGGGAATTCTGCGACGGATCTGGCTCCGGGCGCGAAGCCATGGGCGCTCGGATGTCCAGAAACTGAACGAGGTCCTTTGAAAAGATCAGGTCAAGCGTCCAGTCAAGGGCCACGCGCAGTTTCTTTTCGAACCGTGGGAGCTTGCTAAGGTAGATTGTCCGCCAAAGCCACCAGGCGATAAATCCTGAGAAATTAATGCCCAGGATGTTGGCTACACCGGTCCGCCGGCCGATCGTCGCGAGCTGTCCGATGGTCGAAAAATCGAACCGCTTCTTCTCCGTCCCGCGAAGGGCCGCGATAATGTTGTGCGCCGCGATCTTGCCTTGGCGCAGCGCGTGCTGCGCGGTCGGCCGTTGAAACTTACCCGTCAACCGATCTGGAATGCCTGAACAATCACCCAGAGCCCAGACACCCGGCCAGCCCTGGAGCTCAAGCAGCTTATGAAAGCCTCTTTTTCCTGAGATAGCCGTCGATCGCCATCGGTCCAGAACCGCCGAGGACGAGCGTCGCAAGGCACGCAATATAGAGCAGGTCAACCTCGTAGCCCGGCGGCCCGAACTGGGCACGGCCGGCGGTCACGCTCATAATTTTGATTGAGCTGAAGCCATAGGGCAGATGGACTGTAACCATCGCGACCAAGAGAATTGCTGTCATCGGCAAGCTAACCAAAGGCACCAGTGCTCCCAGTAGAACGGCAAGCCCTCCGAAGAACTCAATCAGAATGGTAAGCCATGCCATGAGATGAGGAGCGGGCACGCCGATTGCGTGCAGGATGGCAGCGAAGGCTTCAGGGCCTTTAGAGAACTTGGCGAAGCCGTGCTGCATAAAGCCATATCCAACAATCAGCCGGAGCGGAATCGGAGCCCATCGAGCTATTGAAGTTCGACTCTGTCGCAATGATTTGCGAATGTCATTCATGTTCAATTACCCCTTTTGTATCCGCTGTGAACCCGGACCACGCACACAAAGTGCATGCGGATCGGGATCATCAACAGCTACATTATGACGTTATAATGTAGCTGCTGGTTACTGACACACCGGAGAATTGTTGTACCCCACCATAAATTCGCTCGCTCTGGGGGGGCAAAAATGCTTTCTGTCCCCTTTATGCAGTCCCTTAAATTTCATAAATAGCTTCTTAAATGACTCGAGCGCTCTTTATTCATTATGATGTTATAATGTCATAATGGTTACAGAATTTCGCCAAAATTATTGTGGGCGTCTCGCTCTCGGGGCCTGGAATGTCGCGGGGTGAAGTTGTCGCTGCAGTGCAGCGACCCGCCTTCCAGGAAGCGTTGCGGTTTTGGTTCAAGCTGGGATGGATCAGCTTTGGTGGCACGATGGGCCACATTGCCATCATGCATGACTTCCTCGTAGAGAAGAAGAAGTGGATCAGCAACAGAAAATTCCTGCACGCTTTGAGCCTCTGCATGGTCCTGCCCGGACCCGAAGCACAAGAACTAGCGACCTACATAGGTTGGCAGCTTCATGGAACGGGAGGTGGCTTGATTGCAGGGACGCTGTTTGTGCTTCCCTCTACCTTCATTCTTTTAGCCCTGAGTATTATCTACGTTTCCTACGGAAGCATCCCGTGGATATTTGCAATGTTCAATGGGCTGAAGCCAGCCGTGGTTGCTCTTATTGTCGTAGCCTTGCTGAAGGTTGGGCAAAAAGCATTACGTGGACCGCTGCATTTCTTCATGGCGGCTATCGCCTTTAGCGGCATGTTCTTCTTCAACGTAGGATTGCCGTGGATCATGTTGAGTACGCTCTTGATTGCGGTCGTCGTCAATCATGCTTGCCCTTCTCTTTTTCATAACAGGCATGAGATGCACGCAGAGGAAGATGAGCACGAGTATTACATCAACAGCGATTCCGGCAACACGAAAACCAACTCTGAGATACGCACTGCCTTCAAAGCGATCTCTATTGCACTGTTGTTATGGTTCATCCCAATCTCGCTCTTTTATTTTTTCGTCCCTGACTTTCGCTACTGGAATGGTCTGGCACTCTTTTTCACGAAGACCGCATTTGTCACGTTTGGCGGATCGTACACTGTTATCCCATACGTCTCTCACCTCAGCGTGTCGAAGCTGCACTGGCTTGCAAAATCGCAGATGATGGATGGCTTTGCGCTAGCTGAGACTACTCCCGGTCCACTGATTATTGTTCTGGTCTATGTCGGGTTTATGTCTGCATTCAATCATTTCCATGGATCTATCTGGATGGGAACGCTTGCCCTCTTAGCGACCACTTTTTATACTTTTCTGCCATGTTTCCTGTTTGTATTTTTGGGCGGTCCCATCGTGGAGAGGACGCAAGGCAAACCATTGATCGAAGGAATTCTCGGGCTAGTTACCGCAGTTGTACTCGGCGCTATCCTGGACCTCACACTCTTTCTTGGTAAAGGTGTTTTGTTTCCGCAGAGGGCGTTGGCAATCAAAGGACTGAACTGGGTTGCCTTCACATGGGTCGCCATTTCCCTTGTTTTACTGAAGAAAATCAGGATAAGCGAAATGCACCTAGTTTTCCTCAGCATTGCGTTTGGCCTTATCCATTACCTCGTCGGCATAGCTCTCTGAAAAAGTGACACACTCATACGGAGGCACGTGGTTCACGACCCCCGACGAAGCCGCTGAGCCGATTCGTGAGTATAAAGGGCTGGCATTTCTTCCACGAACTGCCGCATGGAGGATTGCACGCGACGGATTACGACATCTGGTCGCCTCTAGCGTCCGATGGCCCGCCGTCCTGGTACAAATCTGGTGACAGTGCGCATCTATTTTATTTTTATACACTTAGACATATATATAGCGTCTTCGGCGGCTCCGCTGAACTGTCCCTCGCTAAGCTTATATATCCCTGATTACGGAATGCGCACTGGCAGTCTGCCTTCGACCAGCGGCAGCAAGAGGCTTTCGAATAAGTGGTCTTCTTCCCAGCACTAGATCTGCCGCTCATCCTTGATGGTCTCGTAAAGCAGAAGGACGGACCAACATACACCCATCCCTGAAGGTCCACGCGCCGAATTACGGTTAGTGATGCTCGCTGTGGATGCCTTAACCGTGAATGTCTATCCGAGTTCAGTCACGGGCAACGCGCGAAAGCCGTTCGAGAACGGAAAACTGTTTTGAATGACGTGCTCACGGCAGACTGGCTCGACCTGCCACCGAGTCCCGGCCAGAAGCCTGCCCCCGATGGGGTCAAGCCCATCCTGCAGGGTTTAATCGATGCTTTTCCCGATCTCGTCGCCACGATCGAGGCGGTCATCGGCGAGGAACCTAGAGCAGCAGCGGGAGTCTCTCTCTCTGGCACATATCTCGGACCACTGATGGGACTGCCTGCATCTGGCAAGTACATACAATGGCGCTGAATGAATTCCACACCTTCCGAGAAGGACGAATCTCAGTGACGCGTCACATGGAGGACTGGATGGGCGTATTTCGACAGTTTGGTGCCCTGCCGTCAGCCCTATAAACGCTGTCGACAAGCTATCACTGATCGATCAGGCATGCAGAAGCGGTTAGCGCGCGGGGGGCCAACCGTCCCGCAGGGACTCGACGGTGAACAAAACGTCGGAACCGCAACCACAGCGGGCCAATCCGATTGCTGCACCACTTCCTTCCAACTCGTGAGAATAGAGACGGTGCCAGCGGAATGGTTGAACCGCGCGAAACCTCATGCGTCATTCGTGGCTCGTCATCATAGGCACCCTGCGTGATGTGGCGAGGCCCCCAGGCCACCAGTTCCAATCGCCTGCAATACGAAGGAGCGCGGGGCCGATCACAATACGAACCAGTGTCGCGTCAATCAGGACGGCGACCGCCAGCGTAAATCCGATCATCTTGACCACCAGGAAGTTTCCGAAGGTAAATGCCGCGAAGACCACGATCATGATCGCGGCGGCGCTCGTAATCAGGCCTGCGGTTCTGGCCATTCCCTCCGGGATGGCGTCCGTTTCACTCAATCCGCTCCTCCTGGCTTCGAGAACCCGCGCGACCAGGAACACTTCGTAATCCATGCTCAGTCCGAAGACGATGGCAAAGGCGACGATCGGAACGAGGGGGAACACGCTGCCTGTTCCCCCGGGAACTCCCAGCAGGCTGCTCCCGCGTCCATCCTGAAAGACTAAGACCAGGGCCCCGAAAGAGGCCGCAACCGAGAACAGGTTCAGTGCGATAGCCTTCACGGCGACGAAAAGCGATCGGAACCCGGCCAGAAGCGCCAGGAGCGTCGCCCCCACTACCATCGCCGTAACCGGCACAAAGCGGTCCGTGACAATCGTCTGATAATCGGCATTGAGTGCCGGGATGCCCCCAATTTGCAGCGTTGCTCCGGGCACGCCGCTGAGAGTTGCCGCGCCGGTCTTCCGGAGCTCTCGCACCCAGTCGACCTGATCGCGCAGGGAAACCGAAGTCGCGGGTAGCACCTCAAGCAGCGCCGCCCGTCCGTCACTACTCAGAAACGTGTGCTGCGTCTCCTGCGAGAGGTCAGTCAGGGAGGCACGGTCGCCGTCCGCGAGCGTTGTGATAGAAATTACGCGCGCGCAACGAGGGTCGCTCGCGAGGCGCTTGCTGAGGCGATCGAGCGCGTTCCATCCCGCATCGGTTTGCGCAATGGAGTCCGCCGGCAGTTCGGCGATGACCCGCATCGAATAAACAACGCCGGCCCGATCCATCTGTTCCAGGGTGTGCAGCGCATGGACTGATTCCGCCGACTCCGGAAGCCAATCGCCTTTAGGAACACTGGTATTCAGCCGCGTGGCTTGCCAGGCGAGCAAGAGCAAGGGAACGCCTGCTAGAAACAAGGCAAGCCAGGGATGGGCGACAATCGCTTTTCCCCATTGTCTCCAGCGGTTTCCCGTACGTTCTGCCCGATGCGCATCCAGCCGCGGAGTAAACGGCATCCGGCCAGCATCAATCCGCCGGCCGAGCAACGCCAACGTCGCCGGAACGAGGGTATTCGTAAGCAATACACTGATTGCCGCCACCAGGAATCCCGCGACCCCAATGGAGCGGATTTCGCTGATGGGAACCGTTAGGAGTGCCAGAAACCCGATGGCTACCGTCGAAGATGAAATGAGGAGCGTACGACCGGCCTGACGTGCCGTCGTAACCGAGGCTGCCGGTCCGTCGAGCCCGACAGAGATAGCTTCCCGGAAGCGGCTGACCATGAGGAGCGCATAGTCGATTCCCAGGCCTAACCCAAGCATGGTGGCCAGATTCTGAATCAGAACGGATAAGTGCCAGCGCCTGGCCAGGAAGCCAGCAATCGCCAGAGTGGTCGCGATGGCAAGCTGACCAACGGCCAGGGGAATTATGGCGGCGATTAAACTTCCGAAAGCCAATAGCAAAAGTGCCAGGGTCGCGGGAATCGCCAGAGTTTCGGCCCGTCGCACATCATCGGCGCTGGCTTTCCGAATGTCGAAATTCAATGGAATCTCGCCGGTCAGTTCGAGTTTCACGGACGGATACCGGCCGCGTAGTTGATTTTCAAGGGCGTGTGCCAGCTCGTGAAGCCTGGGAACGAGCGACTCCACTGGACCCTGGGTCGACGACAGGCCTACCAGGATATACGTTCCACCGCCCTTGCCCAGGAAGATCGGATCGTGCAACTCGAGATAAGAAACGACGCCGGACACGCCGGGTTCCTCTCTCAGTTGCGTAACTATGGTTTCTAACGGTTCCTCGCCCTCCGGCGAATCCGCGGCGGGGAGCCCCTGAATCACGAGAACCACGCGATCCACGAATGGCGAATGAAAACGACTGACAAGCATCTGCCGGACAGTCTCCGCTTCGCTACCTTCGACGCGGGTTGCCGTCTCCAAATGGCTTTCCACGTGAAAGGAGAATGGAAGAAGCGCAACGACGGCAGCTAGAACTACCCCGGCACCCCAGAATCGGCGCACGTTCACGAGACTCATGATGACATACAAGATCGTCGCCAGCTAAGGGACATTCCTATTCTCCACCGGCATACACGGGCTTCAGATGCGAAATAGATGCCCGATGCGCAATCGGTTTGTATAGTGGTATGGATGCACCTTCCGAGCGCGCACCTGCCCGGCCTATCTTATATCTGCCCAATTTTCCCCTTCAGCGGTTTAAGAGGACTATTCGTAATTTTCGTGTTGCTCACATTGGTTGCAAGGCTCCAGGTTGGAGGCGCAGGTCTCCGCATTGGCATCTGGACTCTGACCTCCACGCAGTCTTCCCTGGATCCTTCCACCAAGCTCTCCATCACGTCTGCCCATGATTAAGTGCACCTGGTGATTTCGGGTGAGACCCAACTCGATTTCAATGGGACGGAGACGCGCGGGACTTGCCGATCAGATCGCCATATAAACCCGCAGCGGAGGCGCCAAGGTCGCCGCCGACCCATTTGCCGGCGAGTGAACGCAGGATCTCGGAAAGACTCGCTTACTGCAAGCGCTGGTGCTCAAGATCGAGCCGGATGGAAATGACGGGGCCGTTTTTTAGGCTATTTCACTACACGACCCGATTTGACGGAAAACAGCACGACCTGAATGTCCCGCAACCATACCGTGCGACTTCAACTTGTCGATGCTCACACTGTGGCTTCGATATACCGGCGAGACGATCAAGTGATCCAAAAGGACAGCTGGGTAGTTTCTGCGATGGGCGGCAGATGACGCTAACCACCACAGGCACGTTGGAAACCGGCCAGCACTTGACCGAGAAGTTGGTATTTCAAAAAGCAGTAGCGGGTCATGCATCCGTGCAGGCCAGACGCGTGTCGAGTTGTAACACAGCGCTTGGCTCACGAGCCGCAACCGAAATGATCCCCTTGCGATGCATGAATTTCAAAATACCGTTGACCGTATCTTCAAGAGACGGATCCGCTTTGCCCCACGCAGAGGCATCCCGAGCCGCCTGATAAGAAGAACTGTCATAGCGTTTGAACTCCATCGCGGTGATGTTGTCCACGGAGCCGACCAGAAAATCCAGCAGCGGAAAGAGAAGGTCTTCCTTCCGGCATCTCCTGATCAGTTCAGGAACGAACTCCGAGATGCTGAATGTGTCGAATTGTCGCCCGGTCGACTTGGTAATGAGCCCGGTAATATCCATCATGTTCGCATAATCGTCCCGCACGACGTGGTACGTCTTATTCGCTGTGCCAGGAGTCGTGGAGATCGCAACGATATTGTTCGCCACAATATCCGCGGGAACGAAGCTAACCTGGTTCAGAGCATCGACTCCGATACCGTGATTCACCATAAACGCTACCAAGCGAACGGCGATATCGAAGTTGTTGCCCCCGCCCGTAATCGAGGGACTTACGAGAGCGGGCCGGAAGATCCGCGTTGAAAGCCCCCGACTGCGCGCGTCTGCAACCACTTGTTCCGCGACCCATTTGGACTGACTGTATCCGAAATCAAGAAGCTCCATATTCTTGTTGAAGTCGGTCTCATACAGGACCGATTTGACAGCCCAGCCAAAGACGAAGGTGGTCGAGACGTAATTGAATTCCTTGGACCTTCCTTCAAACGCAAGTCGTAAGACCTCGTTCGTTCCCAGCACGTTCGCGTCACGCATGCGGTCGTAGTTGAGCAGGTAGTTCACGGTCGCGCCGTTGTGGAACACTGTGTCCATTTCACTGGCGAGGAAATTCCAAACGTCCTGCGACAGGCCCAGCATCGGCTGCCCGAGATCGCCGCAGATGGGCATGACGCGAGCCTTAAACATCTGCATCAGCCGGGCCGGGCAAGGCCCCATCGATTCCATCGCTCCCCACAGTCGTTGGCTGCCCTGGACTTCGTCGGAGGACCTAACGAGAACATAGATCTTCGCCTGCGTCTGTTCCAGCAGGCTCTTCATGAGGAACGGTCCGATGAAGCCGGTGCCACCCGTCAGCAGGACGTGATTCATCACCGGCATCTCCGGCAAAGGCTCAGGTACCGAAGGTGCGAAGATGAGCTTGCTATCGTCGCTCATCATCTGCATTTCCGCTTCACGCTGTTCTTCACGGAACGCCGCCAGGGAATGACGCAGCAAAACCAGGGCTTCTTCGGGAGCACGCTCTAACTGTTCAGCGAGTTGAAATAACTCGGCTACGCTCACCCGCTGAATTACGCCGATATCTACCTGCCTCGCCAGCATCTCGGCGCCTTTATCCTTTAAAAGCTCCTTGAGCTCATGCATGAAGACGACAAGATCCAGGGAATCCAGCCCGGCTTCGATGAGGCTGTAGGATTCCATGCCTGTCAGGTTGTATCTAGCTTTCAATTCGTCGAAGGGCGACTGGATGTCAGAACCCCACGCGAGGGCGCCCGCGTCCTTCTCTCGCGAAAACTCGGAGAGAACCGTAAACTGACCTTCCAACCACATGTGCTTGGTCTTATGGCGCATGATCTTGCCAGAACTGGTTCTGGGTATCGCACGAGGTGCGATGAACGAGATCAAGGCCACTTCCACGTTGAGAAAATTCCGAACCGCGGCGGCAATCTTTCGCCCTTCCGGAAGCGCATTTGGATTTTTCATTTCGGCAACGATCGCCAGCGCAGGCTCGTTGTCTTCGTGAATTTGGAACGCGGCGACGCAATTGGCCCGGATGAGGCCGGACGCTCTCTCCACAACGTTTTCGATATCCTGCGGATAATAGTTTTGCCCCCGGAGGATAATCATGTCCTTCATACGGCCGCAAACGAAGAGTTCGCCGTCGTGGAAGAATCCCATGTCGCCCGTCCGAAGGTATCCGTCCTCATAGGGGCTGTCGTCCACTATCCGCGCACGAAACTGTTTCAGCGTCAGCTCGGAATTGTTCCAGTAGCCCAGACATTTGCCGCTTCCGGCGACCCAAATTTCGCCGATAAGGCCTGCCTTGAGTGCAACGTGGCGTTCCGGATCCACGATCTTAACGTCGAGACCCGGGAGCGGGGTTCCACAACTGACAATCTGCGTGGCCCCGTCGATTTCGGAGGCCTCGGTCGTCATGCGCGCCTTCCCCAGCGCGAGGGCACGTTTGTTGACGGAAACGATATTGCGGCCACCGAGTGAAACCGCAAGAGTATTCTCAGCCAGCCCGAAGGCCGCAGAAAAGCTCTCTGACTTGAGTCCGTAGGGCTGAAACGCCTCAAGAAACCGTGTGTAAGTATTCGGTTTTACGGGTTCCGCTGCGACCATCAACACCTGGAGCGAACTGAGATCGCAAGCTTCCAGAGTCTCCGAGGAGAGCCTCCCGGCGCGCAGACAATAGTCGTAAGCGAAGTTGGGGGCCGCCGTCGCGGTAGCCCGATAGGTTGTTATCGTGTCGAACCACAGGACCGGCCGCTGAATGAAGTCCATGGAAGCGAAGCCATACGTCGTACCGCCTCGCAGCGCGGGATACAGGTAGCACCCGATCAGTCCCATATCGTGATACTGCGGGAGCCAGGAAACGACGACCGGATCGGGATGGTCGATCACGAGCGGACAGGTCAACAGGATGTTTTCGTGCGTGACCATCACACCCTTGGGCTCCATTGTCGACCCCGACGTGTATTGGAGAAACAGAATCTTCGAAGTGTTGGGGAAGGAGTCGTCCGAAATCGTATGCACGAACTCTTCCGTGACAATCCACGGCAGACTGGAGATGTAGTCGACGTCGACGCCGGATGCCGAGACCCCACTTCGGGCGAGGTTTGTCTTCAGAGATGCGTGGTAGTCTGCGCTGGTCAAAATGCCGGATGCCTGGCAATCCTTGGCGATGTGGACCATCTTGTAGAGGGCGCTCTGGAAGTCGCGAGATCCGGGAGGATAGGCGGGCACAGGGATCAATCCGGCGCGCACGCAACCAAAAAACGCGGAGATCATCTCGAGCCCTGGCGGGTAGGCGAGCAGAAGCCGGTCCTCCGCCGCGAAACGATGCTCTTTCCGCAAGTGCCCGGCGATCACCTTTGTGCGCTCGATGAACGACGAGTAGGAGTAGCATTCGACTGGATTGCCGTTCAGGTCAAGGTACGAATAAAGGAGTTTGTGCGGGTGTTCATCTCCCAGCCTATCCAGTTGGTCTAAGATCGACGCCATAATAACTTAGCCACGCCCTCGAAGGTGAAATAGGAAAACTCAGTACATAAGAAATACGAAACGTCTTGCTGCTCCCGTGACATTTCCAGGTGAGAAACGACTGCGCCCGAAGTGCGCAACTATCGTGTAGGCCAGCGCGGGCCGATTTTGAGGACCAAGTCATAACCTCTGCGTGTGCCTGTTGTTCGATCCGGACCACTCCCTTGACGGTGGAGCACACGAGGCGAGGAATTCTTGGAGGGGTCTGCCGGGAGAAAATCGCCCCATTCAAAGTGTCTTCGGTGTATGCGATCAATCGGTTTTATCTTAGCAGAGCTAAAAGTAATGCCAAACATTCTGGCTTCCAGAAGCGAGACCGCCACCTCTGCTCCGTTTGACTAGACGGACCCGAATTTCCATGATTCTGCATAAATTCCGGCGGTAGAGTCAGCTCTCGACGGCGACGGGGCAACAGATTGGCTGGCGCCTTGGGCGACCAGCGCTACCGACGGGATGCGCCGGAGCGGTTAGAATGATTTTGGAGGTGCCGTGACGTCCGAGGCTCAAGCGATGATCGCTCTAGAGCGAGAGATGGATGACCTTGTACCATCCGAAGCCTCGCCACAGCGGCCTGTGGGCGAACCGGCAGGCGCGTCTTCATTCCCGAAAGTCCTACGCAGCCGCCTCGACAGGTTCTTTGCCGATCAGAACATTTCCCCCAAAGCCGACCGCACGATGTGGGTCAAGATTGCCACGGGACTGGCAGCGCTGGTGGGCAGCTGGATTGCCATCTGCGCGTTCAAGCCGGATTCATGGAGGTTTATCGCCCTCTACGTTTTTGGCGGCCTCGCCCAGACGTTCCTTTTACTCAACATCGCGCATGACAGCAACCACAACGCCATCTCGTCCGTGTCGTTCGTAAACAAGACTCTGAACTATGTGTTCGATCTTTGCGGAATCAACTCGTACATGTGGCGTATCCTCCACCATCGAGGTCACCATTCCTGCATTAATATCCACCCTGAAGACGACGCGCTGACGGGACGCGGCATCCTTCGATTTACGCCCCACGAACCGCGCACGCGTGTACAGCGATTCCAAAACATCTATGCGTTCTTCTTGTACGCGCTGTTCTCGCTCGACTACGTTTTCGTTAGGGACTTTGAGTCTTTTTTCTTCCCGTCCCATGACTATCTGAAACGTAAGCATCCAACGCGAGAATACGCCATCCTCTTTACGGGGAAGGGATTCTATCTAACCTACATGCTCATTTTGCCGGTTGTGGTACTGGGGAAATCGCCGCTGCTAGTTGCTGCGGCGTTCTTGTTGGTCCATTTGATCATCGGTTTGACGGTGGCGCTGGTATTCCAAACGACACACACTGTCGACAGCACCTACTTTCCCTCAGACCGCGGCGAGTTTGATGATGGCGTGTATCACATCTTTGCGACCACAGCCGACTATGCGACGGCGAATCCGATCGTGGGCTGGCTTGTGGGCGGCCTCAACCATCACGTCGTGCATCATCTGTGCCCGTTCGTGTGTCACACCCACTACGGTCATCTGACCCGGATTGTGAAGGAGACCGCTGAAGAGTTTGGCGTTCCCTATCGTCAACACCCCACCGTGACACGCGCAATCTGGCATCATCTGATACTTTTGAGAAAACTGGGCAACGAAAACTGATTCGAGCGCTTGGTCCTTTCCTATGGCTACCTTACCGCTTCAGACAAACCACATGAAACTCCAGGCATTTCTATGCGAAAACCTGGGCGGCGAGGTGTGACTTGCCCTCCTCTATGCCCGTTGTTTCCCGATTTCGCTCCTTTGCGGATTCGCGCGCGCTGGCCCGCGACCCCGTGCGGGTTTTGTCAAAATACACCGCAGGCCTGGGCGACACATTCCGGTTCTGTATCGGTGGTCTTAAAGAGGCCATCGTTACTACCGATCCCTCCGTCATTCAGCATGTGTTGAAGACGAATGCGGAAAATTATCAGAAATCCGAGATTCAAGTAAAACGGATGGGCCATTTCCTGGGTAAAGGTCTTCTCACTACCCACGGGGAGGCGTGGCGAGCACAGCGGCGTCTTATCCAGAAGGGTTTCGATCGCAAACAACTCGATGCTCTGTCCTCGATCATGCAGGACTCCCTCGCCGATTCGCTGCGGGATTTCGAGAGGCAAATCGGTGGCGGCCCCGTAGATATCTATACCCATCTCATGAAAATGACCTTCGCGATGGTCGCCCGATCCCTGTTTGGCGCGCGGCTGAAGGAGGAAGACATCGACCTCGTCAGCCATACCATCTGCACCGTCCAGGAATTTATCGTTCGGCAAACCCTTCAACCCTACCTAAATCCCTACTTTGCAGTTTCGGGCGAACTGCGCAAACACGAAGACATGCGAGTCCGCGCCGACAGCATTCTGATGGCTTACATCAAACAACGCCGCAACCAGGAGCCTGGCCAGGATCTGCTGCAGACTTTGATGGATGCCCGTTATAGCGATGGCGAAGGCATGAGCGATGAATTGGTGTTGAGCGAGAGCATGCAACTTCTGGTTGCCGGCCATGAAACTTCGTCGAATGGTCTATCGTGGCTTCTCTATCTATTGAGCTCGCGTCCGGATTGTCTCGAAAGGGTCCGGCAGGAGTTCGATTCCGTGCTTGGCGAAGCGCCTCTGAGTCACGCGGATGTTCCCAAACTCGAATTCACAACTCAGGTCATTCAGGAGGGACTCCGCCTCTACCCGCCGTTTTGGATGATCGACCGCATGGCTGTCGCGGACGACCGTGTTGGGGAGGTCGACATACCCCGGGGATCGACGGTCATTATCTATGTTTATGGGGCGCACCATGCGCCGCGCTACTGGGAGAGTCCAGAAAGCTTCGAGCCAGAACGTTTCACTAAAGCGAACGAAAAGTTGCGCAGACCCTTCACTTATCTCCCTTTCGGAGGAGGACCTCGAGGCTGTATCGGTGGTAACTATGCGATGCTGCAGATGCTCATGATTTTGAGCGATCTGCTCCGACGATACGACTTTCAGCTGGCTCCGGGGCAGACGATCGAAGCCCGCCCGATGGTCATCCTACGACCAAAGCACGGAATCCGCATGACCTTTACCAAGGCGATTGCACACGACCAGCGGTTCGCTGCAACGCCATCCGGTCGCGGATAAGCCTGACTGCTACGAAGACTCTGGCTTATCCGGTTCCAGGCCGATCCGATCGTTGATAGCGTTGCGGAAACGCTGTGAGATGCTCGGCGCTGGGCTTGGTGACGACTGAATTTCGAGAAGGTTCACTTGGGTGTCTCCCGGGGGTGGGGGCTCCTAGCTGAATTCGAGCTACTTCGAGACCGCACGTGCTGCTCTCTCAATTACATCTGCAACCTCCTTGGGATGCGAGACGTAGACTGCGTGGCTGGCGCCGGCAACTTCGACCGTGTCGCTCCCGGCCCGCTTGGCGTACCATCGTTCCAAGTCCGGGTTGATGGTTCGATCGCTTCCCGCCACTAGCATCCAGCTCGGTTTGGTTCTCCAAGCAGCTGTGGTGATCGTCGCTGAGAAATTGTCCGCAAAGTTGAGTACCTGCGATCGCGCCATGAATGCGGCCTGGTCGCTCGGAAGGTCAGCTGCGAATAATTCATGAAATTGTGTCGGGTCGACATATGTGAAACCGTCGGAGGTTTTCTTGATGGCGCCCGATTTGGCGAGGTCGCTCGGAAAGCGCTTTCCGTCGTCTGACTCTTTCTCGCCGGAATCCGGCATGTGGGCCGCGATATACACCAAGCCGGCAACCGATGGATCCGTGCCCGCTTCCGTAATAACGGCTCCTCCGTAGCTGTGCGCGACAAGGATGCTGGGTCCGTCTTGCAGTGCGAGGGTGCGCTTCACGGCGGTCACGTCATCCTGGAAGGCCGTCTCCGGCTCTTGGACGATGCTGACGTTGAATCCGTCCTTGACAAGAATGTTGTAGACGCCTATCCAGCCAGAACCGTCCGCCCAGGCACCGTGGACCAGAACAATATTCCGAACGCCATGCTGCGGGTTTTTCGCTGAGAGCGCGTCGCAGGTCAACAGCGTTAAAAGAAGCCACGCGGACTGACGGATTCCTTGTACGACTCGCCCAAACTTCATCGAATTTCTCATTGTGTTACTCCTTTTGTTACGTTTGATTCGCCGGTAGCCCGCGTTTACCACGGCGGCGTGGGTCAGGCTTGCCATGCCAGTCTGTCCAGTGGTTTGTGCGGCAATGGACTCAGATCGTCAGATAGACGATTTGGACCCACTGGTCGCTGTTGATGATGCCTTTCCCCCATATGGGGTCGAGATCGGCGAATGGCTTTTCCGCGACAGCTTCCAGGGCCGATTTTCCCGCGGACTTCAATTTCTGAACGCGATCGCACGAAGTAATGAGCATGTCCCGGGATTTCGTGAGGTCCGCTTTGTTGCCGAGCGGGCCGTGCCCCGCAACGATCTTGGTATCGTTGCCGGCAAGCGATAGGATTTTGTCCGCAGCGGCAATCATGCCGGTGATTTTGCCGCCCGTATCAGGGTCGATGTAGGGATACATGCCATTGAAAAACAAGTCGCCCATCGAGATCACATTGGCTTCTTCAAAATGAACGTAGATATCCGAATCCGTATGTGCGGGAGCAACGTGTTGCAGCGTGAGCGTCTCGCGATTGGTTTGTAAGGTGTAGCTAGCGGCGAAGGTCTGCTGCGGCATGGCCTCGGCGGGCGAGGGGTCGAAATGCAAGCCTGAGAGCTCGCCGTCTGGTGCTCTGTACAAGACCGGCAGATCATGCGGCTCGGACATGCGCTTCCAGGTGTTTTCATGCGCAAGAACCGTGGCTCCTGCGGCGTGAAGACGCGCGTTGTTATCGGTGTGATCGAAGTGCCAGTGGGTATCGATAACGTATTTCACCGGAGCGCTGGACACACCATCGAGAGCCGCTTTGAGCCTGGGCCACGCCGGGGCCACGAAAGTGTCCACGACGAATTTGCCGTCCGGGCCGTTGAGGACTACGACGCTTCCCCCGGGGCCGGAGAACATGGTGACATCATCAGCAAGCCTTTGCGTTTCGAGGGGAGAAGCGTTGAATTTGGCGCGCATACTCGCAAGCAGGTCGGCCGCCGACGGCTCTTCTGCGCGGGCCGCTGCCGAGGCGCGGAGCAACGTGGCAGGGAACAGTTCCGCCAAAAAGGCGCTGCCGGCTAGCGTGACTGAACCACGCAAAATGTCACGGCGTGAGGTTTGCTTCTGCAAAAAATCTAGTTTCATATCGTTCTCCTTTTCCGTGCCAATTGGGCTACCCCTTTGATACACACTCGATTGGAGGATTCTGGCTGTAATTAGTGACATTGTTTGTTATGTTGTCTGTGATAAGTCATGCAAATAAGATAACGAAATGGAACTTCGTCAAATTCGCTCCTTTCTCTCTATCGCCGAAACTCTGCACTTCGGGCGTACAGCGGAGTTGATTCATCTCAGCCAACCAGCCTTAAGCCTTCAGATACGAGCTCTTGAGGAAGAGGTCGGCGTACGACTCTTCGAGCGGAACCGACGCAAAACCACTCTCACCGCGGCTGGTTTCGCTTTTCGCGATGATGCCGCTGCGGCTCTGTCGCAATTGGATCAAGGGATACTGAGGGCAAGGCTAGCTGCCAACGGGAAACTGGGGCTATTGCGGATCGGCTTCATCTCCACTGCGGGAAGTGAGATTGTGCCCGATATCGTTCGTCAGTTTAAAGAGCTAAATCCCGAAGTAGAGTTTTCTCTGCGCAGTATTCTTACGGCGGAGCAGGTACAGATGCTGGAGACCGGGTCGCTCGACATTGGATTTGTTCGTCTGCCGATTGCTGGACACTCGACCTTGGATGTTGTTACAGTGCATCGCGAACCCTTCGTACTTGTCGTACCCTCATCCCATAAACTGGCAAAAAGAAAAAGGGTGCGCCTGCGCGAAGTGGCGGGTCAGGACTTCGTGATGTATGAGCGTACCTATACCCCTGGATTGCACGATCTGATTATCGGCATGCTTCGCGGTGCCAGGATTGTTCCCCATGTTTCCCAGACCGCGGCAGATCTCTCAACGGCGATCTCGCTAGTCGATGCGCACATGGGTGTCGCCATTGCGTGCTTATCGGCGGTCAAACATAGTGCTGCCTCCGTAGTCACCTGTGACATCGTAGACCGGATACCGATGTCTGAAATTGGTATGGTCATTCGTAAAGGAACTCGAGCCCCGGTCGTTGACAACTTCAGATCTTTCGCACTAAAAAACTTAGGTCAATGATGGAACGCTATTGCATGCCAACCGGATTTTCCGATTTCACAGCCGTGCGATGACGTTATTGGCTGACGTCGTCCTCAGGAACAAGTACCGTCTCAGGCACGAACACAAATTCGGAATGCGTTGGCGGCAAACCGGCCATCCCGGGCGACGATGAAATCCGTTCCAGCGTATGCGGGCGCTTCGCCGGGGCGGCCTGATACCCATTGAACCCGCTTCCTTTATGCTGTCACAGCAGGATTTTGGGAATTGAAGGGCACGGAAAGGAACGCAGAGTAACGCTAAGAAAGTTTAATGCGGGGGCGTAGTTCAGCTGGTTAGAACGCCTGCCTGTCACGCAGGAGGCCGCGGGTTCGAGTCCCGTCGCTCCCGCCACAATTTCGGGTCGCTGGCTCCCCGGGCGATCTGGCCGCTCATCGAGATCCGCCGCACCCCTGGAGCGGTTGCCGAACTGAGGCCGGTTTGTAATCTCGCTTCGTTTGCGAAAAGACGAGAACGCGCCTATTACAGTCATCGCGCTTTCACCACCTGTGCCGTTTCATCTCTTGGGAACGTGAAGAGCTCAACGAGCATCCTCACGCGCTCTTTCTGACGGCTGGGCGGAAATCGCTTGGTTCTTGATAGCTCGGCGATACCATGGAGGTTTGCCCAAAACAGTTCCGATAGAATCTCGGCCTTCGAACTCTGCCCCGGAAACAACTCCAGCAATTGGGAAAACGCGAATCGCAGCTCCGGAGGAGTAGCCGCGTCATCGAATGGTACGCTCAGGCTGAGCAAAAACATCACTTCATACAGTGCGGGTGAAGACGCGGCGAACTCCAGATATGCGGCCGCGACCGACTCGACCGTATTCCCACGCTTCACCCGTTTCCGTGCCTTCTCCAAAGCCAGGCCCAATTCCTGGAAACCCTCGATAGCAACCGCGGCGAGAATCCCTTCGCGGCTTCCAAAGTGAGCGTATAAGACGGGTTGGCTGTATGAAATTTCTTCGGATAGCCGCCGAACGGTTACGTTGGACCACCCTTCAAGTTCCGCGATTCGTCGTGCGGCACTGATAATCTGTGCACGGCGGGCCTGCCTGTCACGCAGTTTTCGTTCCGCAATTCGGTTCGCTGTCAGCGTCCTTTCCATCGATAGGAAGTATAGCACCGCTAGAATCATTGCTCGGGGGGCGGTGAAACTTTTTCCCCAAAATGCGAGTTTGGAGACGAACCCAAGTAACAAGTGATGAAGCGGGATTCTTAGGACAGACGTCAAAACCTACCTATGACAAAGAGAGAAATATTATTGAATCCTATTCTGGATAAAATAATCCAAAACATCCGTAAGACAAAATCGGGAGGATGTTGATGGCAGAAACACGGGCAAGTTCGTTCGCGGGCAAGGTAGCGCTCGTCACAGGTGGTTCGAGGGGTATCGGGGCAGGGATCGTTCGCCGGTTGGCTTCCGATGGAGCAGCGGTGGGGTTTACCTACTCGCGTTCGGAGCAGGAGGCTTTTCAGCTGGTGGACGAAATCGCATCCACGGGAGGAAGAGCGCTGGCGCTCAGGGCTGATAGTGCGTCGGCCGAAGAGGTTCAGGTTGCGGCTCTGCAGGCGGTCGAGGCGTTTGGTGAGCTGGACATCTTTGTCAGCAATGCGGGCATTCTCGTGTGCGGCACGATTGACACGTACAGCCTGGAGGACCTGGATCGCATGATTGCCGTCAATATCCGTGCGGCTGTTGTCGGCGTTCAAGCGGCGGCGAAGGCCATGAAAGATGGCGGGCGAATCATTCTGATCGGAAGCAATACTGCTGTTCGCACAGCGTTCACGGGAGCGAGTGTGTACAGCATGACGAAGGCAGCTCTGACGGGACTCGTCCGAGGCGCTGCTATCGATCTCGCCGCGCGCGCGATCACGGTCAATAATGTGCAACCGGGACCGACGGCGACGGAGATGAATTCAGCTCATGCGGAACTGGTGAAACCGTTGGTCCCGTTGCGTAGACTGGGCGAGGTGTCGGAGGTGGCAAGCTTCGTGTCCTATCTCGCATCGAAGGAGGCGGGCTTCATCACCGGAGCCAGTCTGACGATTGATGGGGGCTACGTCGCATAATCGAAGTTGAGGCTGCGAGAGGAGAGCGCGTGGCGCGACCAAAGGAGTTCGATCAGGACACGGCGTTGCATAAGGCCATACGCCTCTTTTCTCAACAAGGTTTTGCCGCCACATCCACTGACGAGCTGATGCGAGTCATGGATGTTGGCCGTCAGAGTATGTATGACACCTTCGGTGATAAGTGGGCGTTGTTTCTGAGAGCGCTTGAGACCTATGTGAATGAGAGCGTCAACAGCATCTGTGATGCGCTGGAGGCTCCGGGCCCGGCGCTAGCGGCGATACGGAATGCGCTGCTCAGCTTTGCGGAACGGAAAGACTTGTCGGGCGCGGAAGGCTGTATGGGAATCAACGCAGTGTGTGAATTTGGGCAGCGAGATGCGGAGGTAAATCAGATTGTCCGAAAGGCCGCGCGGAGCCAGCGTGCAACGTTGATGGCCGTACTGACGCGAGCCAAGACCGAGGGCGAGCTAAGCGATGCGGTGGATGTGAATAGTCTGGCGGATTTTTTCGAGAGCTCGCTTGGCGGAATCAGAATGGCGGCAAAGAGCGGCAAGAGCCGGCAAGCGCTGCGGAACATAGCATCCATTGCAGGACGGGTCTACGGAGAAGTAGACAGATGACTGCTAAGGGTCTCCGCCTAGCTAGGCTCCTGCCAAGTGAGAGTGAAGCTGGGCGAAACTCTCAACGACCAAGTCTGCTCCTGCGTTGCGTAATGTGTAGCTCGGAAAACTAGTTGTGATCCCCACGGCAAAGCATCCAGCCTGCTTCGCCGCGATAAGGCCGTTGATAGAATCTTCGATGATCCAGCATGCTGTCGGCTCTAGTGAGAGTTTTTTCAGAGTGATTTCAAATACCTCCGGCGAAGGTTTAGGCACTTTCAACTGAGCAGCATCCACCACAACCTCATATGAGCTTTCGATGCGGATACTCTCTGTTGTTGAACTCTGTGGAAAGCATCCTGCTCCAGCCTGCCACGATATACCTCGTAAGGGAAGTCGTGACTTCTGATGTTTTCGAGGGCTGACATTTCCGGAAGACGGTCGTTCTACCCGCCCCGTATTCGCATGGGTGTTTCGCAGGTAGCCGAACGGGTGAATGGACTACCGGCTATCTTAATCCCAGATGTACATCGATCTGCGCATTCTGCCAGTCGAACCCTGCCGGATAAACCTCATAGTCCACTTTGAAAGCCCGATCGCCGCCAAGCTCCTTGGCTGACATCGCATAGATGTGCCGCCACACTTTGGGCATCACATCCGGAAGCGCGCCCTTGTCGGTTTGCACTATCGCATACTTGCCCGCCGGAATCGTTACCGCCACGAAGCCATCGGGAACCTTGTCGACAGAAGTTACGCGCGCGCCCAGAATGTAGGTGTATTCGCCATTTTGGTCGCTGGCATAGTCTGTATAAACCGCGACAATATTACTATCTGCACGATTCGGAATCCTGTCGAACGTGCCATCCTGCATCGCACGTCCCCACATACTCGGGATCTCGCCGTTGCCTCCGGCTTCTTTTCGATTGTCGGTCCGCACTGAGACACCGATCACGGCAAAGCTCGGCTGATCCTCTGCCTTCGCCGAGGAAGGTGTTGTTGCTGTGGGCGACTGCTCGTTAGCGTGCATAATACTACCCATTGTAAGCAAGACGATGAAGACGGGGGCAAACGAAACTGCGGCGCGGCGAGTATTTGAACCCACGTGAAATGCACGATATTTCATACACTGCCTCTCCTTCGCATGAGCAAACGCAGGAAGCGTTGGATCAGCGCGGTTTCTTATGAGAGTCAGTATCGTTCGAAGTTGCATCCAAGCGGCAGTGAGGGATGTCACAAATCGAAGGTGATAGATGTCATCTACGACTCTTAAGCCGGTGAGGCCTTACCGTTTCAGCACCTGTTCCAGGTAAGCTAAAGCGCGTGGGTCCTGGGACTGCCCGAGCCAGAAAAAGGCCTCTTTGCGAATCACGGGATTGGAATTTGTATCTGCGACGTGAATCAATTGCGGGACGCCTTCGTCCTTTGGCAATTGGCTGAGAGCAAAGACTGCCTTCTTCTTTACATCGGTTTCGGGATCGTTCTGAATCGCATCCGTGAGTGCCGCCGTTGCCTTCTTGCCGGCCCTCTGCGCTAACCAGAAAAGCGCTTGCTCGCGAACCTTGGTATCGCCATCGAACTTGGCCATATGAAGCAGTTCATCTTCCGCCGCGGGATCGGAATTTTGTGAGAAATCGAAAGGGAGCTTCTCTCGAAAACCTGCGTCGGTGCTTTTGCTTTCCAACGACTGCAACGCAAGAAAACCTTCATGTCCGCGTTGGACTCCAAGCCAGAAGGCTGCCTGTTCGCGCGTATGCATGGGCGCGGTAGACGATGCGATTTGGGCGAGCGATTGGGTGGCTGCTGAATTTGCATGATAGCTAATCGACAAAAGGGCTCCATCAACGATTCTGAAGTGATCTGATTCGGATGCCTGAGTGGCAAGTTGCGCCAGGAAGGATACGCTCTCTTCTGGCTGGATCCCGGTAAGCCAGGTAAAAGCGACGCCGCCTGCATCGAGGCGGCAGCCAGCCATCACCGGGCGAATCTTGATGAGTTGACCCTGATCGTAGCGAAGAAGAACGTAGACATTTTGAACTGCCGGCGTTTTATCGCCTCGGTTCATGCTGTAGTTGTTCCCTTCCAATCGATATTCACCGCAACATCCATCGTCCACCTGTGATGTATCAGACCAGTTCGAACACGTAGATAAATGTGATTGTGGAAGAGCCGGCACTTCATATCCAAGCCAGAGCCGTTCAGTCGAGTGGCGAAATCGATCCACCGTTGCGGTGAGAGTTCCTCCTGTTGGTTCGATGGTGAACTGAGTATTGCTAACCTTGGGTTGCTGCGCTATCAATGCAATCGTGGATGCGCAGATGATGATTGCAACTAGATGCCTCTTCATGGCTGCTCCTTATTTGTTGAGAACTTCCATCATGTAGTCGGTCGCTTCCTTGCTGTGCATCACGGCGAGCTTTCCGACGATATCCCGTTTTGCGGAAGGATCTTTCTCAGAGCGTGCAAGAACGACGAGATCATGTGCGTCTCCAGCAACAAACAGCGCGTCGAGAACAGCTCTTTTCGTTTCTTCATCTGTACTTTTGGAATAAATCGATAAAAGCGCTGGAATTGTGGGAGAACCGCCGGCTACTCCCATGTTGCGGATCGCCTTGCGGCGGAGATCGGGGTCTTGTTCAGATGACGCAATAGCGCTGAGTGCATCCGCTCCTTTGCCGCCGGCGGCAACAAATGCATTGATGATCGCGACCTTTGCATCTTTGCTGGTGGTCGCCTGATACATGCTCGATAGCTGTGAGACAGAGCCCATTGCGCCGAGTTCGGAAATGGCGTGTCGCATCAGTTCGGGATCTGATTCGTGCTGCGCCACCTGCTCTAACTTATCGGGAGCGCCCATAACGAGGTAGGAGTCCAGAACAGCTTTCTTGACAGATTGATTGCTCGACTTACTGTAGATATCCGCAAGCATGGCGGCGGTCTGGCTTCCCTTGGTGACCGCAAGGAACCGGATGGCTTTGATTTGTAACTTGGGATCTCTTTCCCCACGAACGATCTGCCCCAGGAGATCCTGTGCCGGTTTGGACTGATCCTGCGCGAGAACAAAGAGGGCGCGCTCTTTCACACGTTCGGACTGCTGTCCCTCGAGTATTTGCTGGAGAATCGGCAATGCATTGGCGTCTCCACTCTGCATGAGCGAATTTAAGGCGAGTAGCTTGAGATCTTCATCCTGCTCCGATTGTGGCTGAACCGGACTTCCGCTTTTGCCCCGAATCTCGATCTCCAGAGCATTGCATTCTTTGAGCCAATTGCTCTTTGGGTAGGATTGACGAAGGCCAGAGCAGGCTTTCAAGGCATCGGAAGAGCGGCCCTGCTTGTTTTCTACATATGCCTTCCAGTAGAGCGCTCCATCGGCGCGACGACCGTGCTGATCGATGACCTGATCAAGCAGCGACTCAGCATCCGACCAGCGGCTCTCATTGATCGCGCGTGTTGCGTCGGAATAGAGCTGGTCCTCGCGTGTGGTTGTTGCCAAGGAGCCGGATTCCGTAGGCTGGAAAATCAGCCCCGCGGCGGATGGAACCGAGAGTGACAAGGCGCCGCAAATTGCAGTCAGATAAAACCATTGCTTTGTTTTCATTTAGAGAGTTGCTCCTTTTCGGACAACTTGAGCATTTGTCTGTTGTTCCGAAACCTTTGTACGAAGAACACGAATCTGAAAGAGCAGACCCTGCGTATTCATTTCCTCCTCGATGCGTGCTATGTCAGCTCCATTCAACTCATCTGGCGAGTTTGCAACCTCAACGAGCACGCGTTCGAGATGATCAAGCGCGGCACCGAGCAACGGATCGTTGTTCTGGGCGACGCTTTGGCGATACAGTCGATTGTCGACAAGAAGTTGCCGCGCCTCCGCCTGTAATGGGAGACCTACCTCTTCCTCTGCCCCGGCGTGATTCAGCTGAACGAGCAACCGCTCCGACCGGTCGAGGTGATTATCGAGGACGAAAAGAACTACACGTTCTTTTGATTGTTGAGGTGCGCCGGCCAGAGGAGGCCTGGTATGTGCATGCTCCCAAATTCTTCCAGCCAGGAATGCGCCAGCCAGAAGGAGCAGGCAAGCGGCCGCATACGCAAACTGAGGCAACCGGAAGTAGCTGGGTTTTCTCTTTCGTTGATAAGGCTGCAACAATCCCTGGATAGACTGCCATACTTGCGCTCCATATTCTGAACCTCGCTCCGGCGGTTCAGGAGCGCGAACACTGCCGAGGAGCTTTCCGAGTTCTCCATATGCAAGCGCGCATTGCTTGCAGGCTTGAAGATGTGTCTCGGCATCAGCCTTGTAGAAATCTTCGGAGTAGTAATGCTCGATCATTTCTTCTTCTGTTAAGTGCTTCATGACTTCACCCAGAGTGGCGCGAGCGAGTGCCGTAATTTTTGTACTGCCCGAAAGACCGCTTGCTTCGCAGAGTTCGGTGCGATCCCAAGTGCGGTCGCTATCTCCTCCGTTGATCGGTCCTCCATGTGGCGCAGCACAAAAGCAACACGTTCGGTTGGTGTTAACTTCTCCATGGCTACATGTCTCCGTGCCTCGAGCTCCTGATTTAGCAGAAGCCGATCTGGACCAGCTCCGCGATCTGCGAGTTGGACAGTCGCCTGTTCACCGTCATATTCCTCAACAATAGGCACCACCGTCTTGCTTTTTCGCTTGTTCAAAATATCGAGTGCGCAGTTCATAGCGATCCGGTAAATCCAGGTTCGATAATTGGCTCGAGCATCGAAGTCTCCGAGTCTGCGATAGCCGCGGAGGAAGGTTTCCTGCACGACATCCTCCGCGTCGGCTTCATTTTCGGTAATGCGGAAGGCAACACGAAAGACACTTTGGCTGTGGCGTGCTACGAGCGGGCCGTAGGCGTCTTTGTCTCCGGCAAGAACGGCCCGGATGAGCGCGTGGTCGTCATTCCCCATTCAGCGCATTAGACAGGATCGGGAGCTTGCGGTTAGGAAGAATTTTTTCGATGAGTGTGTTTGTTAGCTAATCGCCTGCTGGCGAAGGCTCCTGGCTCCATAAGCTGAGCTCATTAGGGATAAATTCAAGTTGCTGCAAAAGGGGCTGCTGGTATAGAAACCCTATCTGCGCGGCCTTCACGGTCTGCTGTGGATGGCGCGCGCTTTGGAGACAAAGACGAGCAGGGGAGCGGCGACGACGGCTACCTTGGCGTAGCGTTCGATCAGTTCGCGCCGAGTCGTTATCGCTGGCTCATCCGCCGCATCGGGGGAAGATGGAGCCGCATTGTTCTCGTCTTCCGGGTGCATCTCTTGTGGTTGCTGGTTCATGGCGCTGAGTGAACCTCCCTTTCTCCGGCTTTCGGAGAGATTTGGTGGTTAGCCTGCAGAACTCACAGGTATCAGGGAGCCGTGTTCGCTGATGTGCTCGAGCCGTACTTGCTCGCGCCATCCGGCGAATAGCTACCGTTGAATAAGTTCGCAGGCGACAACGAGAGTCCGCTGTAGGGCACTGAAATCTGAGTCCCGTCAAGCAGCACTCCCGTATTGTTGCTGAAGCAATTAGAGACGACGAGATCCGGTGTACCGTCGCGATTGAGATCGCCGACAGCCGCTGAGTAGGGAGCGGTGCCCACGGCAAACGGGCCAAGCACTGTGTAGGTCCCCCCAGAGGTTCCCATTGCCAGGTTGACCGTGCCGCTCGTGTAGTTGGAGACGACCAGGTCCTCAATTCCGTCTCCATTGAAGTCGGCGAAGTTCACGTCGTCCGGTCCCTTGCCGACAGGAATAGTCGTTTGTATGGTGAACACGCCGCTTCCGTTGTTCTGCATCACGCTTACGGTGTTGGCCTTATAGTTTGCGACCGCCAGCCGCTGGCCGCTCCCGCTGCCGATGATGGCTAACGCTTGCGGGCCGGAATTTGCACCATCGCCTACGGTTGTTGTGGCGAATGTGCCGTTCTTGTTGTTCAACAGGATGGAGACCGTTCCGTCGTCGTAGTTGGCGACCGCCAGATCGGAATAGCCGTCTCCGTTGAAGTCGCCCGCGCGGATCGCCTCTGGAACGCGTCCAACGTTGATCGGTGGATTCTGCACGGTAAGGGCGCCACTCCCATTCCCCAAGAGAATGCTGACGTTGTTGTTAAAAGTGTTGGCGGTAGCCACGTCGAGGTTGCCGTCGTGATTAAAATCGCCGGCTGTTAGCGAGGTAGGCGTGTTGGTCGAATTGCCGACGGTGTAGAACGTCGGAGTCTCGAATGTCCCGTTGCCCTTGCCCAGCAGCACGGCAATCTGGTTGAGATTGAAGCTGCCGACGATTAGATCCAGCGTTCCGTTGCCCCGGAGGCTGACCGCATGGACCTCGGCCGGGCCAAAGCCCGTGGCGATATGAATAGTCGTAGCCGCCTGGAAGGTGCCGTCGCCCTTGCCTAATTGCACGCTGACCGAATCGGTCTGGAAGAGCGAAGTGATCAGGTCGAGGATTCCGTCGCCGTTGACGTCGGCCAGCTCGGTCCAGCAAGGAAGCGTGTTTGTCCCTGTGCTGGTCGTCGTCTGAGGGGTTAGAGCCGTGGTCGCGGTTCCCGTGTTGAGCGTCACCGGAGCCACGACCGGACTGCCTGTAGTCACATCGTTAAAGGCCAGCTGGCCGCTGGGCGCAGTGAAACCAAAGCCGAAAACGTCGATGGTCGCGGCGGTTGTCGTCAGCGATGCAAATGTCGTTAATGACTTGCCGAGGTTGGTCAGTTGGAAATTGACCGCGAGCGAGCCCACAGATGCCTGCACGTTGTAGGGGCCTCCGGGGATTCCGTTGGCGGTCATAGCGCCCGAGCTTGCCTGACCAAAAGCGTTGGTGGGTTCGGTGATGGTGGAAGACGCGTTGGAGAAAGTCAGGCTGGGCGTGAGTCCCGCGGGCGCCGTGAAAGTCACGGTGACGCCGGACACCGCGTTTCCTCCTATGTCAGTCACTATGGCGATCAGAGGGTTCGCGAAACCGGTGCGAATCGCAGCACTTTGGCCGCTTCCGCTGATCAATGCGATGTTCGCCGGCGCACCGGGAGTGTTTGTCAGGTTGAAGGTGGCCGATGCGCTTCCCGCCGTCGCGGTCACGCTATATGATCCCGCTTTACTATTGGCGGTCATAGTGCCCGAACTTGCCTGACCGTTTGCATTGGTGGGTTCGCTGATGGTAGTCGAGGAATTGGGGAAAACCAGGCTGGCCGTGGTTCCCGCGGGTGCCGTGAAAGTCACTGTGGCACTGGGCACCAGGTTCCCTCCGGTATCAGTCACTGTGACGATCAGAGGGTTTGTAAACGCCGTGCCAATTATCGCGCTTTGGCCATTGCCGCCGGTCAATGCGATGTGCGCCGGGGCACCAGCAGTGTTCGTCAGGTTAAAGGTCGCCGATGCGCTTCCCGCCGTCGCGGCAACGCTATATGAGCCCACTTTGCTATTGGCTGTGAAAGTGCCCGGGCTGGCGATGCCGGATCCGTTGGTCGCGACCTGGATCGTGTTGGTTGAGTTGGAGAAAATTCCGCTTTGTCCGTTGCCCCCGGTGGTGGCCGTAAAGGTTACGTTGAAGCTGGGAATGACTACGCCGCCTGCATCCTTCACGGTAACCGATAGGGCCGCGGCAAACGCGGTGCCGATCGCGGCGGACTGGTTGTTGCCGGTATTGATGCTCATACTGGCCGGCACCTGCAGTACGGTAGCGGTGTCGGTATTGCTGACCGCCGCCGTGCCCAGGCTTGTATGAGTCAGATCGCCGCCGCCCCACGTCTTCGCGCTGTTGGTTACCGAGACCGCTGAAGCGGCCGGGACGTCCACGGTGAGGTTGATAAATGAATTAGCACCGCCGACTATTCCCGACGTCGTGGTGCAGGTTACCGTGCTTGTGCCACTGCAACTCCAGCCCGTTCCCGCAAAGGAATTGAGCGTGTAGCCGGTCGGCAGCGTATCCGAGACTGTGATCGTGCCAGAGGTCAAGCTGCTGCTGGCTGCTGTGTTGGATACGGTGATACTCCATTGAGCGGTCTGGCCCTGCGTGAAGTTTCCGGTATGGCTTTTCTGAACCGACAGCACCGGAGCCGGCAAAATGGTCACCGAGTCAGTATTGGAGGTTGTGTTCTCGGCTCCGGCGCCGCTCACCGAGACCTGGTTAGGAACACTCGTAGTGGTGCTCGCGGTCGGGCTTACGTTCACGTCGATCGTCAACGGCGTATAACTGCTGCCCTGGGCCACAGCGGAGTTGTTCGTACAAGTCACCGTCTGTCCGGTCGCCGAGCAGCTCCATCCTGTACCCGAGAAGCTGTTGTAGGAGAAGGCAGAGTTCAGCGTATCGGTAACGGTGAACGCATTGGCGCTGTTCGTCGTCGGATTGCCCGTGGATCCGGGCCCGTTGTTGGTAGCGTTGATTGTGAACGGCACGCCTTGCTGGCCCTGCGTGAACGTGGCGGTGTGCGACTTGGACACCATTACGGTTGGCTGATTCACGGTAAGGCCGACGCACCAGCTGCCCACGGTGCTCACCTCGCCGCCTCCGAGGGGGCCACCGTCATTAAGGTAGAGACTCCAGGTTCCGTTTCCGTTGTAGGTGCTGGAACTTGTACCGCCAAAAGCTCCTGCCTCGTTCGCGTTGCCCAGGATAGCGGTTCCGGCGGTCGCAGCTACGTTGGTTAGCGCGGGCGCGAATGGATTCTTAGGCAACGGCAGTCCCACTGGCGAGCTGGCGCAAGTGAGCGCATTGGGCGGGCACTGCGGATACGTAGTAGCCTTGCTGCCCCCGTTCAAACTCGTCGGCTTGAAGCTGCCGGAAGAGGAGAGATTTCCGGTAACCAGACTTGACGCCGTATCGGAGAAGGTCACGTTGATGGTTGGGGCTAAGGAGACATTGGTGCCTGTCAACGAGAAGAAGTCGAGGTAGTTGCTACCCGGGCCAAACAGCAGGGAGAGGAGATCGCCCTGGTCTTTGGTGCTGAACGAGTTCAGCGTGACCGTTGTCGCACTCACTGTGCCCGGCAGGTTAGTCACGAAGATGTTCGAAGGGTAGGGAGAAGCCGCGCCCGCGTCGGCGCCCAGGCCAGGGGCCGTGATTCCACCGGTATTGCAGAACGTGTACGGCCCCGCTCCCGATCCCGCAGTGGGGTTGGTAGTGGCGGTGTCGACGCGCTGATCGTACTGGCCGGTGCTGATGCCGAACTCGGTTCCGGTATTGGTGCCGCTATAGGTGGCGACAATCTGATGCATGCCTTCGGCCAGCGTTGTGTTGAGCGTCGCCACGCCATTCGAAACCGTGGGGGAACCAAGGTTGGTGGTGCCGTCGACAAAGGTGACCGTGCCCGCGTTCACGGTCAATCCCGAGCTGTCGGTAACAGAAACCGTGGCGGTGAGTGTGACGCTGGCCTTTGTAGAAGCCGGAGTGGACGCCGGATTCGGCGATCCACTGACGGTCGTCGTGGTGGGATGCGCGTTCGCTTGCATGGTGAAATTCAGGCACCATGAACCGATCGTTCCGGCGGCGCCGGGCTCGATTACCCGCGTGTCGGAAAACAGGCTCCAGGTATTAATTGCTCCCTGCCCTCCAAACTCCGTTGTGAAAGTGGCCGAGCCGGTGGGAGCCGCTGTGGAGAATGTCGATGGCGCCGGGGATGGGAATGTATCCGGATTGCTCGAGCCTATGTCAATCCAATTGTCGGTTGGCAGACAGGTGGAGCAGGCTGGTGCGGCGAACGGGGGGATCTGCGCCGTGCCCATGTCCGACATCGTGAGGGAGCCGCTGGTGAAGGGGTTGCCCGCCCAGGAGAGAAACTGGAAAGCGTTGCCGGAACTCCCGGTGCCCGTCGTGTTTGAGCCCGGCGCCTGCAGCAGAAAGCCCAGGTTTGCCAGCTCCGCGTCGTTCTGCAAACTGATGTTATTGAGGCTCACAGTGACGCTCTCTATCGTGCCCATGAGCTGTGAAAAACCGGTGCCAAGAGCCAGCAGCGAGGGATAGGGTGTCCCGGCGCCGCTGTTGCTAAGCTTGACCGGACCGTTGCAGAACGTGGCACCGGAGGGATTGTACGGATGATTGGTGGTT
The DNA here is from genome assembly GCA_049588475.1 of Silvibacterium sp. Lineage (GTDB taxonomy): Bacteria > Acidobacteriota > Terriglobia > Terriglobales > Acidobacteriaceae > Silvibacterium. The sequence goes on from JBAVYX010000078.1 coordinate 39,718, forward strand.
ATTACCGTTGTGGTCCCTGATGTGCTCCCCAGGAAACCGGAAGGTGGGCTGAATACCGCCGAAATGCTGCGAGAACCCTCTTCGGTGCCCGGAAAAGTCACATTGTTTGCCGTGGCCACTCCCGAACCGTTGAGGGCGACGCCAGAGGCGAGAACGGTGCCGGTGCCTGGAGCCACACCGGTGCTGTCGTAGAAGGTGACGGTGCCCCCGCCCGGGTTCGGGCTGACGGTGGCGGAGAGCGTTACTGAAGTGGGAGTGGTGGCCTGGTTGTTGACATTGCTGCTCGTATATACAAGCGAAGTCGAGCCATTCGGTATGGGTTGAGAAATGGATGTCGTGGTCGCGGTGGAAGAGGATCCGGTGAAGGAGATGGACCATGATCCGAGCGAGCCGGATGGGTTCGGGGGTGAAACCTGGTTGGCTATATACAGCGTCCAGGTCCCGTTCATGGCGCTTCCACTCGTACCAAACGAGCTGAAGTTGAAGGTGCCGCTGCCGTCGGTGCTGGGGTTGGTTCCGGCAGAATTGTAGGAGGTGCCAGGGCCGGGCGAGCTAAAGGTGTCTTGGCCGGGAACCCAGTCGGTTGGCAGGTACGTAGCCGAGAGCGCGCTGGGGCAGGTGCTGATTCCCAGCCCGGGCATCAAGCCGCTCGTGTTGCCAGGACCGTTCGCGCCGGTGTCGGCCAGCGTAAAAGTGCTGTTCCCTATCTGCTGCGATCCGGACCCGCAGAGACCCGATAGAAAGTCCAAAGCCGTCAAACCCGAGCCGCTGGGAGGCACAAGCACCATTGCAACGTTGTTTAGATTTGTGACGTTGAGGTTGGTCAGCGTCATTGAGATGGCGGTTATCGCTCCCGAAAGACCGCTGACGGTGGCTGTGGAACCTATCGAAGCCCCAACGGTGCTGCTTACGGTGATTCCACCCGATGAGGTACACGTCGTCACGTTGCCCGAAGTGCTGCATTGGGCCAGGGCTTGCGCCGGCAGCAGAAGTGCGCCCATGGCGAGGACAAACGGGCTAAGTCTCAGCAGTGCTGATCGCGGCGGCATCGCAGAAGGTGCGTGGGGCAACATGGGGCAACCTCTCGTTTTAAGGCCATTGGCGATTTTTCAGAAAACACCACTGGCGATTGATCGGACAACGGTTGAGGGCCCGTCGTTCGAGAGATGGAAAATTGGGCTTATCGTTTTCGCGGTGGGGAAACAACGCGCACGTTGCTCCGCACTCTCTTTTGGATCATGCGAAATTATTCGATGAGCCGCAAAGCTCTTGACCCGGGGACCCTACACTTATCGCCCCGCTACCCGCAAATGTCAACCGTTTTTCGCGTTCGACTTGTTATCTGCTGAAGTCACAAGTTACGAGAGCATGAATACAGCGCTAGACACGCGCGATTCTGAAACTTCGACGAAGAACACAACGCGTTTTTGCATTCACAAAAATTCAGAGAATCTTTGATTGACTCGAGCAATAAATATCCCGCCAATATTTCTTGCATAGAAATGGGTCACGGTGGTATTAGTGATAGGCCATTGTCTTATTCCCCGGACTCATCACCAAAATCTAAAGGAGGGATCTCCCCATGAGTCAGCCTTATGTCGGTGAGGTACGTATGTTCGCGGGCAACTTTGCCCCGGCAGGCTGGATGTTCTGCGAGGGGCAGCTGCTCCCTATTTCCGAATACGAGACGCTGTTTAACCTTATTGGGACCACTTATGGCGGTGACGGTCAAAGCACTTTCCAGTTGCCAGACCTAAGGGGCCGGCTTCCGGTCCATCAGGGGAACGGGTTTACTCTGGCGCAGACTGGCGGTGCTGAAAACGTCAACCTGGCCACGGCTCAAATACCGGCCCACACCCACGCGGTCATCGTGACATCGGACTCAAATAACGCTTCCCTCCCAGGCGGCAATTTCCTGGCCTCAGGGCCCGACATCTACGACCAGAACGCCGCTGCCTCCAGCACGATGGCTGCGGCGATTAGTTCAGCCGGAGGAAGCCAGCCCCATAGCAATTTCCAGCCGTACCTGTGCGTAGATTTCATCATTTCCCTTTTCGGAATATTCCCGAGTCAGGGTTAGCCGGACTACAAGGAGAAGAACACATGTCTGAGCCTTTTCTATGCGAGATCAGAGTTATGAGCTTCAGTTTTGCACCCAAAGGCTGGGCGCTTTGCAACGGGCAAGTCCTGCCCATTAATCAGAATCCGGCCTTGTTCTCGTTGCTCGGAACCACTTACGGCGGCGACGGGGTGGTGAATTTCGGGTTACCGAACCTGCAGGGCCGCACTCCCCTGCATGTGGGCGCCGGATACACGCTTGGCCAGCCGGGCGGTGAGCAAGCTCACACGCTCTCCATCTCCGAGATCCCAACCCACACCCATACGTGGGGCGTCACCAACACCCCCGCGAACGCGCCCAGTCCGACCGGTAATCTTCTGGGCGCTGCGTCAGAATACGCCAATACCGTGACCAATTTCGTGAGCATGTCCCCCGGTGTGCTGTCGAGCGTCGGGGGCAGCCAGGCGCACGTGAACATGCAGCCCTTCCTCACGCTGAACTTCTGCATCGCGCTACAGGGGATATTCCCCAGTCAAAACTAGCCCAGTTCACCAGGAGGACGTGACATGTCAAATCCGTTTTTAGCAGAGATAAGGATATTCCCCTTCAACTTCGCTCCCAGGGGGTGGGCTCTTTGTAACGGCCAGCTTTTGTCCCTCTCCCAAAACACGGCGCTTTTCTCGTTGCTGGGGACCACCTACGGCGGAGACGGGAAAAGCAACTTTGCCCTTCCTAACATGCAGGGGAACGCGCCGATGCATCCGGGCCAGGGTCCGGGCCTGTCCCTGCACGATCTCGGCGAAACCGGGGGCTCGAATACCGTCACGTTGCTCCAGTCCCAGATACCCTCTCATACTCACGTCATCAACTGCGTCGACGGCGCCAGAGTTGGGGGGCAAACCGGCGTGCCGACCAACGCAATTCTTGTGAAGACAGGGGGCGTCCCTGCGAACGCCTACACCTCCGGCGCCACACAGAATCTGACCCTGGCTCTGAATACGCTGGCTCCGGTGGGCGGGAATCAGCCGCACAACAACGTGATGCCGTATCTCACGCTCAACTTCTGCATCGCCCTACAGGGTGTTTATCCGCCCCGGACTTAGCAAACGGTTTTGCAAGCCGGTCCGTTGCTCCTTTTGAGCCATGTCCACTCTCGTTGTTCGTCCCGCGTTGCCGCAGGACGAGATATTTCTATACGACCTTTACTCGGCAGTCCGCGCGCCGGAGTTCGATCTCGCGCCGATCCCCGCGGAGCAAAAAGAACTACTGATCCGCATGCAGTTTCGCGCCCAGCTGTCGGCGTACACCGAGAAGTACCCGAACTCCTGCTACCACGTGGTGTTACTTGACAGCAAGCCGGTTGGCCGGCTGTGGGTTGCGCCGGGCGATGGGGAATGGCAGCTGGTGGATATCGCCGTCCATCCGCAACTGCAAGGGAAGGGGATCGGAACTGAGCTGGTCCAGCGGCTGCAACAGGAAGCGGCGAAGGTCAGGCTGCCCATCCGCTGCTGCGTATTCCGGTTCAATCCTGGTTCTCTACGTTTCCATCGGCGCTTGGGCTTTTCCGTCGTTCGCGAGGATCAAACGCACTACTATCTGGAATGGCGGCCCGTGCCACTGCTGTAGTGTGCAAAGAATGGCTATCCGCCAATGACCATTAAGTCACCGGTAGAGCCGGTCTTAGACTCGACCACAGAATCGATCAAGCCCCGCGCCCACCCATCGCATATCTGTTGCGCTTGGCTCGGGTTCATAAAGTCGGCCTCGGCACAACAATTCAGATTCGTTTGCCTAGCAAGCGTTCGACGGCGTCGCGCTGGTAGCGCGACATGCGCAGCTCTTCTCCGCTATGCAACATCACAATATGGCTGCCCTGAAACCAGGGCTGTACTTCGCGAATGCGATGCAGGTTGACAATGGTGGAGCGGTGGATGCGAATGAAGTTTCGCGGATCGAGTTTTTCCATCAGCGCCTGCAGTGTTTCTCGCACGTCGTAGACACGACGTGAGACGTGGAGGCGGGCGTAGTTGTCTTCGGCTTCTATCCAGTCAATATCGGCTACGGGAACGAATATGATGCGGCCGCGTGTGGAGACCGTAAGGCGCTGCGCGTAGTCGGACTGGGAACGCGTGCGGTCGAGCAGAGAGAAGAGGCGCTGCGCCGCTTCCTTATCCTGACGGCCAAGGCAGCGCTCACGAGCGCGCGCGAGTGCCCGGGAGAGCCGGTCTGCGGCAAAGGGCTTGAGGAGATAGTCGACGGCATTGGCATCGAATGCCTCGAGCGCATAACGATCAAATGCAGTTACAAATATGGTGACTGGCATTTGCTCGACACCAATAGTCTCAACGACGCGAAAGCCGTCCATTTCCGGCATCTGCACATCGAGAAAGACCAGATCCGGCTGGATGCGGCGAATGGCGTCGACAGCGGATTCTCCATCGCCGCACTGGCCAATGACACTAATGCCGGGCTCGCTCTTGAGCAGGCGTGATAATGCCTTGCGGGCTAGGATTTCATCGTCGACGATGAGGGCGCGCAGGCTCATGGGACGGTCTGGACGGTGGGCCTTGGTATGGCCGGCTGGCTGCGCGGCGCGGGAATAAAGATGCGTGCGGCGGCGCCTCGACGCCCGAGTGAGCGGAGAATAAGTGAGGCGCCGCTGCCGTAGAGGTGCTGAATGCGGGCCCTGGTATTGCGGAGACCCACGCCGCGAAGGAAGAGACGTTCACTGCTGTCTTCTACGACGCTGTTCGCGTTGCATACTTCAAGTTCCAGGCCACCCTTCTCCATACGGGCGTAGATCTCGATCAGGTCCTCGCCCTTGTGCTTTCCGATCCCGTGATGGATGGCGTTTTCTACGAGCGGCTGCAGCAGGAGTGGCGGGACCTGGCGATCAAGAGTAGAGGCGTCGGCGTGGATATCGACAGTAAGCCGATCGCCGAAGCGCTGACGCTGAATGCCGATATAGAGATCGAGAAATTCGAGCTCGCGCGCGAGAGGGATTTCGTTAGTTCCCATCTGGTCGAGCGTGATGCGCAGCAATTCGCTGAGGCGGAGAAGCACATCTTCGGCTGCTCGAGGGTCCTCCTGCACAAGAGTGATGGCGGCCTGGAGGGTGTTGAAAAGGAAGTGCGGATGGAGCTGCATGCGCAGCATCTCGAGCTCGGCCGAAGCCAGACGTGTTTCGAGTTGAGCCTGACGCAAGTCGCGCAGTCGTATTTGCTCACGCAAATGGAGGAAGGCTGCTATAGCGATGATGATCCAGTAGGCAAGTGCGCCCAGCAGACCCCGATCTTGGAGAGTTCCAAAGATGAGAGTGAGCAGCGGCGTATGCACTTCGTGATCAAGCGTGTAGATCCATCCGGCTATGCCCCGAAGCACAGCTTGAATTAGCACGCAGCCAAGGCATGCGAATGCGTGGGGCACAAAAATGCGTTTCGCCCAGTTCGTTCTATTGAGGGGGTAATGGCGCGCCAGAGCGAGAACGGCAGGCGTGAGGAACGCCCACGAATACCAGTTGAATGCAGCCCAGATCAGGTAGTGAGAAAGAGGCAGAATGTCGCTGTGCAGCGCATCCGCGATGAAGACCCATCCGCTCTCAAGGACCACGAAGGTCATCCAGCAGAAGATTGAGATGGGCAGCTGGGCCAAGTAGGCGTCAATGCCGGGCGTCCTGGGACGCCACTCTTTGCCACTCGCGATGGAGATAGATGGCTGCATTGTTGTTCTGCTTCTTCGCCTGTCTCTTTATAGACCCTTTAGTGAGAATCGGCGCGCGGGATTGTGGTGTGCAAGAAGGGCCCTACGATTCGCCCTGTCCGTTCGACGATTCGCCCCAACAAATACCGACTGGCCATTTTGGAGTGCGGCCGAAGACGCGGGTTTGCGTAATCTCATGCCACGCAGGGAGGCGTTGATATATGCGGAGCGGATGGATCGCGTTGGTCTTTTGTATGGCACTGATGAACGGCCCTGTTTGGGCACAAAACACGACGGCAACCGTGCTCGACCGCGATATTCACAAATATGAGCTCTTGGTGCAGGATCAGACGGTGCAGCAGGATGGGGCAGTGTGGTGGCATCTGGCGATGCTTTATCAGGATGCGGCGCGATACGAGGATGCGGAGCGTGCCTACACCAACGCTCTCGATTTGCTAAAGACCGGAGATCACGCAATGCTTGCGAACGCGATGGACGAGATGGGAACAATGTATATGGAAACAGGCAGCTATGCGAAAGCTGAGCCTTTGGAACGGGAAGCGCTTGCGATGCGCGAGACCCGGAATGACTCCATCGGCGTAGGGCGGAGTTGGATGCATCTGGCGATGCTTTCGTTGGGCAGGCATGACCTTGCTGATGCAGCCAACTATGCGGAGTTGGCGGCGGACCGGCTCGTGCCCGAGCGCGCAGGGCATCCGGCTGAGAATGCAGCGACTCCGGAAGAAAAGATGACGACGCTCATCTACCTTTCACTGGTGCGCTGCGCTCAGGGCGATTGCGCTAAAAGTATTCCTGAGTTGAAGGCGGCCAGCGGCATCGCTCAGGCGAGCTACGGAACGAGAGGTCTTCCGGTTGCCTTTACAGATTTTCTGCTCGGCTATGCGTACTGGAAGAGCGGGGATACCCGGTCGGCCGCGGAGTTGATGAAGAGCGGCACGGCAGGTATGGAGGCGCAGGTGGGATGGGGACATCCAACATACGTTGCGGCGATGACGCAGTACGAGGCCTTCTTGAGGCAAATTGGGAACAACGCTGAGGCGGCGAAGGTCAAAGCGAAGATTGCGCGTGTGCAAGCATCGCAACGGCCGGTGGAAATGGCGCATGGAGAGACGATACTTGATCTAATTGCGTCGCGATGAGAGCCCGCAGGCGTTGTCCGAAAGGGCAGAAGCATACAAGCCAAAAGAGGAAGGAGCAAAGGGCCCGTTACAAGCCCAGATCACTCAACCCCGGGTAGTCGTCCGGCCGCCGTCCAATCGGCCATTGAAACTTACGTTCAGACTCCTTGATAATCAGCTCATTAATGCTCGCGTGCCGCGCATACATGAGACCCTCCGGGTCAAACTCCCAATTCTCATTGCCGTAGGCGCGAAACCAGTTTCCTGAATCGTCGTGGTACTCATAGGAAAAACGTACCGCGATACGGTTGCCGTTGAAAGCCCACAACTCCTTGATGAGCCGGTAGTCGAGTTCTCTGGTCCACTTGCGCGTCAGGAATTGAATGATCTGCTCACGTCCCGTGGCGAATTCTGCACGGTTCCTCCATCGCGAGTCGATCGTATATGCAAGCGAAACCTTTTCCGGGTCGCGCGTGTTCCAGCCATCTTCTGCCAACCGAACTTTTTGAATGGCGGTCTCATTGGTGAACGGAGGCAAGGGGGGACGTAAGGACATGGTCATATACTCCTTCAAGTTTGGAACCAGCTTGCACGGTAAGCTATTTGCGAGCGCTTCATTCTACCCCTCCAGCGTTTCGACACGCTCTTCGATCCCATGCAAAGTCCAACCACCCCACGCACGACCTAACCAAATGTGGAGTCAAGAACCTGGACGCCAGAATCGAGGAATTCGATCTCAAATGTGTGGTCTTCTATTTGACCCCTTCTGACGGATAAGCTGGTACAGTCGAGGCTCTCGAATCCTTATTCATTGATCTCTCTCCCATACCCACCATCCTCGGAACGCATCGGTTCTTCCGATCAGGTTCCGCCAAAACTGACTTCGACCGGTTAGTTAGAGAGTTAGAGGCTGGCTGCGAACTCATTCGATTGACTCCGTACCGTCGAGTTTATTATCACGTGTGATAATA
>JBAVYX010000079.1:0-3502 GCA_049588475.1 Silvibacterium sp.
AAGGAACAGTGTTTCATGCCCGCCCAAGCCCGGTGTCGCCCCGGCCACAACGATAAGTTCGAGCACCGTCCAGCTGCCCTTCGACCGGCTGTTCCATCCCAATCGGCTCAGTCAGGGCTGGTCGCTCTCCGGCATCACCCGCTTCGCGAGCGGTTTTCCCATCACCATGATCAACAATGGAGACAACTCGCTGATCGGGACCAATCCGAACGGAATCAACAACAGCAGCATCGACAAACCCGACTACGCCGGCGGACCGCTTCATCTGAACCATAACCCGCGCACGAACAATAACAACTACTTCGATGCCACGGCCTTCAGCGTGAATGCCCTCGGCACTCCAGGCAACGCGAAGAGACGATTCTTCTACGGCCCCGGCGCGGATAACTTGGACATAGCCGTTGCCAAGATACTGCCGCTCGTGGAGTCGATGTCGCTGCTCTTTCGCGTAGAAGCCTTCAATGTCTTTAACCATACTCAGTTCAACGGCCCGAACTCGGTCGATGGCAACATCGGCAGCTCGACATTCGGTCAGGCCATCAGCGCGTCACCTGCACGCATTTTGCAGGGAGCGCTTAAATTCAACTTCTGAAAGCAATGTCTCCATGATCCGGAGACAATCTGTGCCGGATCTGGTCGCGATTCTTTCACGTCACCAGCCAGCAACCCTGAAACCTGCAACACATCCAGGAAAGCTGTTGGGCCACGGTTCCGTGACGCTGCGAGCCTTTATGGTACCCATCTTTTTCGCAAAATACGCGAAAAGGATGGGGCACGGCGAGGGTGACAATCGGACGCGAATCCTTACCGGGAGTGCTAATGCCCCATACAAGAGATCGTAAATTTCGCCGGTTGCTGAAGGCCCTGACAGTCCACGGAGATCGTGAAGGACTCATTCAGATTTCCGCTGCAGGGACTGGGAATGACAATCCCCGTAAAGATATTGCCCGTGAATGGACCTGGATTGTCGAATCCTTGGCCTGAGATTATTAGCACGCTGCATTGACTACTCGGAAACCACACCCCGATTAGAGTATCGTTAGCGAAGTTATAGCTGACCGCGGGTGGGGGAAGGGGCGGGGGAATTACGGAGATGCCGATCTCTTCACTATCCAGGTAGCTTGGGCCACCCTTCACATACACTGCGGCGGTTGTATCGGTCGGCTGAGGTGAGTAATTGAATGCGGTCCCTGTCACTCCGCCGGACGATGGGCCTATGGGGTTGCTGCCTGAGTAGCTCGCCGCCGCACTCACCGGCAATGGATGCACTACCGCTCCCGTTTTCGAATCGGTGGCGACAACGAGAATGCTTGCCTGGCGGCCCTGGAGCATAGGGTAAGGAGTCGGAGTTACCGATAGATTCAATTGGCCAAGTGGCGGAGGGGGCCAGAGTAAGGGTCCCTGCCACGGTTCGGCGGCGTTCACGGAGAAAACGTTCAGTTCGCCGTTCCTGTTAACAAGGAACACATCGGTTTGCTGAATGGCACCGAATTGCTGGGACGCTGCCAGGAAGCCTCCAGCGACCCCGTTGAACGCGGGGCCGATCGGTTCAGGTCCCTGCCATGCACCCGCGACGTTCACCCAGCAAACATTCAGCAGTCCATTCTTATCAATGAAGAACAGATCCGTTTGCTGATCGGCGCCGAATTGCTGGGACACCGCGATTTTACTTCCAGGTTCCGCGATGAGGACTGGCCCGATCTTTTCAGGCCCCTGCCATGCACCTGCGCCGTTGACCCAGAAGACATTCAGTTGACCGTTATTATCGAACAGGAACACGTCGGTTTGTTGATTGGCGCCGAATTGCTGCGACGCCGCGACCCAGCTTCCCGGTTGCGTGATGCCAGCCGGCCCGATCTTTTCAGGCCCCTGCCACGCACCTGCACCGTTGACCCAGAAGACGTTTAGCTGGCCATTTTGATCGATCAAAAACACATCGGTTTGCTCATTAGCTCCGAATTGCTGCGACGCCGCGATGAAGCTGCCCGGGATGGCGATCGGCGGCCCGATCTTTTCAGGCCCTTGCCACGCACCTGTACCATTGACCCAGAAGACGTTCACCTGGCCAGTGTTGCCCACAAGGAATACATCGGTTTGTTGATTAGCGCCGAACTGTTGGGACGCCGCGAGGCCAATTCCGGCGTGTGACCCGACGTGTGCGGGGCCAATCTTTTCAGGCCCTTGCCACGCACCTGCACCGTTGACCCAGAAGACGTTCAGTTGCCCGTTATTATCCACAAGAAACACATCGGTCTGCTGATTGGCGCCGAACTGCTGCGACACCGCCGTAATGCACCCGGGAAGGGCGATTCCCGGAGGACCGATTGTTTTAGGTCCATTCCATGTGCCCGCATCGTCGACCCAGGAGACGTTTAGCTGCCCGTTTTGATCGACCGAAAATACATCGGTTCGATTGAGTCCGAACTGCTGAGACGGAACGACCGCCCCACCGTTAACATAAGTTCCCAAATGTCCCCCCCCTCCGTTGGCCAAGCGCCACGCTACCAGAGCTTTAGTCCTTGCCATCTTCGGACTCTGCGGCGTCATCCCTTTCCTCGTGGTGCAGCGTACACAGGAGATCGGCGTGCGGATCGCTCTGGGCGCGAGTCGAGGTGCCATTGTACGCCTCACAGTAGCCAGGAGCTTGCGCCTGATCGTTTGGGGAGCATCGCTCGGTTAAAGAGGAGATGGTTTTTGGGACCAGCACGCGCGCTTGCGCGAGCGTCAGAATCCGGCGGCTGGTGCGCGGCTCCCCAAACTACCGCCGGGCAGGACGCGCTATTTAACTCCGGGCGAATTGAGAGCGGCTCTCGAATCGGCTCCGGAATGGATGCGCGCGCCGATGGCCTTTGCTGCTTGCACCGGCGTCCGACGCGGGGAAATGCTCTCGCTCCGCTGGATGGATGTGGACCGGCAGCATCAGCGACTGTATCTCCGCGAAACCAAGAATGGGGCTTTGCGCATCCTGCCGCTTTCCGCTGCCGCCCTACAAGTGCTCAGCAGCGCCTCAGCTTCGTGAACAGTAAACTTCGCAATGAAACCCATATGCGTGTATTGCTGACGCAACTGGGATTTGAGAATTTGAGATGCAATACCTGCAGAAGCAAGTCGAAGAGTGTGACAGCTGGGATTCGCCAACTGAAGCCAGAGTCACATGGTTTCGCGATCCGGACGGCAAGTATTCTCAGTATTTCCGAACGGCTTGCATTGTCGATCTGAGGAAGCTTGGATCAAAGCTGAGGGTTTGTCACGACGGGCCCGACGACCGCTTTAGGAGCGGATTCGACTTTATCGCGAGCGAAACAAGAGCAACCCGTTCCCAGCCGTAACGACAGGTTCTCCGGATTGCAGGATTTCAATCTGATGCCCTTCGTGCTGTTCCGGCACGTCGAGATGTCCGAGGATCTTCCCACTCTTCGGGTCGAGCTTCACAAGCCAACCAGGAGCGCCGGGATCTTCTGCAAGTGAACTGATGCTTGCCCAGAGCATCCCATCCACGAGC
>JBAVYX010000080.1:0-11142 GCA_049588475.1 Silvibacterium sp.
TGCTAGACAACCTCACCAGCCGCTGCTGCCACTCCCAACCATAGAATCATCCGCTTACGGGCACAAGGTTTGCCGCGAAAACCGTTTCATGGTTCGTTGTGCCAGAAGGGCATGAAAAACTTAGCTAATGGTCAACTCAAGGACAACATTGACGAAAGTAGTTTCCGGAAAAAGCTTGGGTGCGGACTACAGAGAGGCCGAAGAGGAAAACCCAATGACTGATGAACTACAGGATGCAAGTCGCTATCTCGTTGATTGCGGCTTTGGCGCGCAGGTGACGCTACTCGTTTCCGCGCAATCATGACGACGACTTTGTTTGGGCGCTGCCTGGCACAAGTGTGGTGTCTGGTATAGCCAGAAGCGTGGAATGAATTTTGAAGCGCGCTCGCACGGTCGCGGACCACGATGGAAATGTTGAGATTCAGCTTGTGGTGCTGGGATACGAAGGCGTAGCCTTGCTTCTGCACAACATTGGAAAGCGGAACGGGCGAATTCTTGACATCGCCTCTTCGGCTCGGGACTGGGCTTTGATTAACCTTTCGGCCGTCTAAATGATCCCTAAAATGCTCCCAGCCAACGCTATTGAGTTTCACGGCGCCAAGGTGAGCACATGACCCTTCAATCGACTGATCCATAGCCGCTCGGAGTTTAATCTTGAAAGTGCACTTAATCGACGGAACATATGAGTTGTTCCGCCACTATTACGCACTGCCGTCTGCACGAGATCCGGACGGCCGCGAGGTTGCCGCTGTCCGAGGTGTCGTCGCGTCGATGCTGGAAATGATCAGCCATGGCACCACGCACATTGCCATTGCGACCGATCAAGTCATCGAGTCGTTTCGCAATGCATTATGGCCTGGATATAAGACTGGCGAAGGTATAGAACCCGAGCTGCTAGCGCAATTCCCACTCCTCGAAGAGGTCCTCTCAGCGGCAGGCATTGTTGTCTGGCCGATGGTGGAGTTCGAAGCAGACGATGCACTGGCAGCCGGGGCGGTCATAGCCGCCCAGGATAAGCGGGTCGAACAGGTGATCATTTGCACGCCGGACAAGGATCTCGCGCAATGTGTTCGCGGCGCGCGCATTGTCCAACTGAATCGCCGGACAGGCGTCACATACGACGAAGCCGGTGTCATCCAAAAGTTCGGTGTCTCGCCCCTGTCGATCCCCGATTACCTTGCGCTGGTGGGTGACTCGGCTGACGGCTATCCGGGTCTGCCAGGTTGGGGCGCAAAGTCCTCCGCTGCAGTTCTAGCCAAATTCGCTCATCTAGAATCCATCCCTATCGAAAGTCGCGAGTGGCGGGTGAACGTCACAAACGCAGGTACCCTGGCAGCCACGCTTTCTCGCGAACGGGACCGTGCGCTGCTATTTCGAACTCTAGCTACTCTTCGGACCGACATCGCGCTTTTCGACAACGTGGATGAATTGCGATGGACGGGACCTACTTCCAACTTCGTGACGATCGCAGAACGATTGGACGCGGTTGTTGGCGTCACCCGAGGATCCTCAGGGCGTCGGTCGTTGAGTCCGTCGATTCTTGGGTCAGCGGCTCGGCGATGAACGCTGCATCGGCAGGGCGACAGAACAGCGGCCGGGCAACTATGCGCCAGGATCTTGCGCATGTAAGTGTTGCTGGGTTGGCCGATGCTCGGTAAACGGGCCTTACCCCTGGTGGAGTTGTAAGAGAGCCCGGGCGTGGAAGCTCCTACTGCCTTGTCTTGCCGACGCCCCAGTTCACGGAGAAGTGTTATCCGAAGTCTTTGCGAATCTGGCGGATGCGGTTTTGTCGTCCGCGAGCTCCCTCAGCAGCGGACTATCGACTCACATCGGGTAGCACGCTGTCTTACAACTACTTCGCCTGCTACCCTTTGTGTATGCGCGTGCTTGTGGTGGAAGATGAAGTCCGGCTCGCTGACAACATAGCGGCAGCGCTTCGTGAAGGCGCCGGATTTGCCGTTGACTGCGCAAATAATGGTGAAGACGGGGCGATGCTCGCCGATTACCACCACTACGATCTCATCTTGCTGGATCTCATGCTTCCAAAACTGGACGGATTCGGGGTCGTTCATCAGCTTCGAAGACGCTCTTGCCCGACACCCATCCTGGTCTTGACCGCGGTGGGAGATGTGAACAGGAAAATTGACTTGATCAATGCCGGGGCCGACGACTACCTCACGAAGCCCTTCGATCTGGGCGAACTCATCGCCCGCTGCAAGGCTTTGATCCGGCGTAGCAGAGGAACTGCGCATCCCGTGCTAACCGCCGGCACGCTCACTCTCAATACTGTGGAGCAGATCGTGCGACAGAACGGCAAACCAATCGACCTGTCTCCGACGGAATACCGCATTCTCGAATACCTGATGTATCGGCCTCGGGCGATCGTTTCTAAGCGGGAGTTGCTGGAGCACCTCTACGATTTCACCTGGGAGCACCACTCTAATGTCGTTGAGGTTCACGTCTCCAATCTTCGAAAGAAATTGAACGAGCAGAGTTCTGGTACCTCACCCGTAGAAACGATCAGAGGCCGCGGCTATCGTCTCCTTCCGGAGCGCGCGTCGTGAGAGAGCATTCGCTGACCAGGCAGCTAATTGCAACGGTTCTCGCAGCCCAGCTGCTGTGTGCCATCACCTTGTCGGGTGTGGCATTGCTGCACGAGCGGCGTGAACGCTTTCGCACTTTTGACCTGGTGCTTCGCGGTCGGGCGGATTCTCTGCTGGGTGCGGTTCAGGACGCGGAAGATCCTGGCGACAATGTGATGGTCGACCAGACGGAGCTGACTCTTCCCCCAGAAGATGCCTATGTTGTTATCGATGTGAGCGGTCGAGTTCTTGGCCATTCGCCGCTCTGGGACGGCTCCTTTCAAGTTCCGTCAGCGAACGGTTACACAATTCAGCGGGCCCATGGAGGGCAGTACCGAGTTCTGCGCACTGACGGAGTTCGCGTGATCGATCGCGAAGAACATGGCGGCATCCGGCGCCCCGTCGTGCTTGTCTATGCCGCTCCGACGAAACAATTATGGCATTCCATCTCCGAAGCGGTTCGTTTCTATGTCTTCGCGAGCCTGTTACTTCTGGCTTTGACGGGAATAGCCTTGGCATTGCTTCTCCGGAGAGGGCTGTCGCCGTTGCGTCACTTAGCTCAAGCTGCCGGAAAGGTATCAGCGCAATCCTGGCATTTTCAACCATCGCCCGACGTATTACGGACAAAGGAACTCAAGCCGCTTGCTGCGTCGATTACACAGCTACTGCGCGGCCTTAAAGAATCGTTTGCACAGCAGCGGCGCTTCACCAGCGACGCCGCGCATGAGCTCAAGACAGCACTTACGGTAGTCAAATCGTCGCTGCAGTTGCTTACCATGCGGAGACGCACGAGTGAAGAATATAAAGAGGGTTTCGATCGCCTGCTTGCAGACACTGCGCGGATGGAAGAGCTGGTAAGCCGCATGCTGGTGCTCGGTCGAGCCGATGAGCGCCAGGACAACAGTTCGGTGCATTCGGACCTCGGGCACTCGCTTGAGCGTGCCGCAGCGCAGCTTGAACCTTTCGCTAGCATGCGGCAGGTAGAGATTGCGATCACAGCTCCCGCGGGTATCTCTGTGGCATTGTCAGAAGAGGACGGTGAGACCCTGTGTTCCAACCTGCTGGCAAATGCTGTTCAGCATAGCCAGGCACAGTCACGTGTTATAGCTGCTGTCCGGCTCGCAATGGGGCGTGCAGAGCTGACCGTAACAGATCAGGGAGAAGGTATTCCGGAGCACGCTCTCTCCCATGTATTCGAGCGCTTTTATCGCGCTGACAGCTCCCGCACGCGCGAAACCGGCGGCGCGGGGCTTGGTCTGTCCATTTGCAAAGCGATCGCCGGCACCGGCAAAGGTACGATCCACATCAACAGTGGTCAGGGCCGTGGAACTGAAGTATCCGTAATCTTTCCGTCACAGAATGGCGAATAACGCTCTCTTCAGCATGCCTTAATGATGCTGCCCGGAGAATCAAATTGGCAGTACCAGTTTCCAATTGCGTCATGGAGTAGTCATGGGTATGACCCGTTTTGTTTCTCGTACGTGCACCCTCACGGCCGCCGGAGCTTTGACGCTCTGCAGCCTTTTCGGTTCAGCTGCATATCCTCAGAAGCCCTATGAGGTACTGGATCATTGGAAGATCGGCGGCACCGGTGGATGGGATTATCTCTCGGCCGATTCGGGCGAACACCTGCTCTATGTCACACACGGCCCACGAGTCGAGGTGATCGATACCCGCTCAGGGAAAGTCAAGGCATCTATCATCGGGCTCAAAGGTACTCATGGCGTCGCGCTCGGCTCCGACGGCAAGTACGGCTATATCAGCGACGGCGGCGCCAATGAGGTCGTTGTCTTCGATCGCCACACGTTTCAGATAGTCACGCGCATTCCTGCCGGAATCAATCCGGATGGTATCGTCTTTGAGCCAGTCACAAAAACGGTTTGGGCCTTCAATGGCCGCAGCAACGACGTGACGGTGATCGATACCAGTCAGCAAAAGGCCGTTGCCACCATCAAACTGCCTGGCAAACCTGAATTCCCTGTTGCCGATGGCAAAGGCAACGTCTTTGACAACATAGAGAGCGCCAACTCGATCGTCCGTCTCGACGCTTACGCAAAGGCGCTCACCGCTACATGGAAGCTAAGCGATTGTGAATCGCCCTCCGGGCTCGCCATGGATTTGGAGCACCGCAAGCTTTTCGCAGTATGCGACGAAAAGAAGATGGCGGTCGTCGACGCCGATTCCGGTAAGCAGATCGCCACCCCTGCTATCGGCGATGGGCCGGATGCAGCAGGATTCAGCCCGAAGCACCAGCTCGCGTTTGCCTCTGCCGGCGATGGCACCTTGACGGTGGTCGACGCGGCACACGGCTACCCGGTGCTGGAAGTTCTACCCACCGAACGCGGTGCACGTACTATGGCCTACGATTCAGGCACAGACCGCGCCTACCTCGCTACGGCACAGTTCGGTCCTCGTCCCAGTCCGACAGCAGAAAACCCGCATCCACGTCCGTCGATCGTTCCTGACAGCTTCCAGATCATTGTCGTTGGGCGAAAGTAAGGGATTGAGCCCCTCAGGAAAAGGCCTCGGGTTGGACCGCAGGTCTTTTGTTTTGTGTCTCGGCCCCTGCTGGAGTGTTTCGCGTAAGCAGATAGTAAACCACCGGCGTAACAATCAGGCTGAGCAACATCGATAGCAGCAAGCCACCAATCACCGCAATCGCCAGGGGTTGCAACATCTGCGATCCGGCGCCAAGAGCGAAGGCCAGGGGCAACATGCCGCAGACCGCTGCGATAGCGGTCATCAGGATCGGCCGCAGCCGGCGTTGTGCTGCCTGCAGCATCGCCTCGCGAGCGGTCCATCCCTTTGCCCGAAAGCGTTCGTCCGCATCCAGCAGAAGGATGCCGTTCTTCGCGACAATCCCGATTACCATAATGAGCCCCATGAACGAGGCGACATTAAAAGTCGTGCCCGTGACAAGCAGACCAAAAACCACGCCGCCAATCGCCAGCACAGACGACGCAAGGATGGCAATCGGTGCGGAGAAATTGCGAAACTCGGCAAGCAGCACGCCGAAGACGAGCACAAGCGCCAGCACAAGCACGCGAAGAAGATCGGCAAAAGACTTCTGCTGCTCCTGATAGGTGCCACCGTACTCCACGCGTACGCTCGCGGGCAGATGCAGGGCGGCAACCACCTTCCGCACCTCAGCGATTGCCGTTCCCAGGTCCGATCCTTCAAGGCGTCCGGTCACTACAACCAGTCGCTGAAGGTTCTCGCGACGAATCTCATTCTGCGGCGGCAGCTCTGTCACCTGCGTCATGGAGCCCAACGTTGCCGTATGTCCAGTACTGCTGTTGAAGACCGTGTTTTCGATCGCATCCAGCGATGTGCGCGTTGCTTCTCCTAACCGCACACGAATCGTGTAGGGCCTGCCGTTCGCGATCAGCGGATCGTTGGGTGTTACTCCATCCAGGATAGCCGTCGCGTCTTCTGCAACCTCAGTAGGCGTAAAGCCCATGCGCGCGGCCAGCGAAGGGTTAACCTGGAAGTTCGTTGCAGGTCCGCTGATCGTATTCTCAATCCCATCCTGTACGTCCACCACACCCTTAACCTTGCCGATGGCGTCGGCCACTCGTGGCCCCAGCTGAGAGTGCAGCTTTGGGTCGTTGGAGAAAAGTTTTATCTGGATTGGTTCGGGAGCATTCGAGAGATCGCCGATCATATCCTGCAGTATCTGCGTGAACTCTACATCGAGTGCGGGCTCAGTGTTTTTGATCTGAGTGCGCACATCGTTCATCACCTCGTCAATGCCGCGGCTCCGCTTCGCCTTCAGTCTCACCGTGATGTCGCCGGAGTTGGCCTCGGTAACGGCGGCCAGACCCATTTGCAGACCGGTGCGGCGCGAAGTGATTTCCACCTCCGGCGTGTTCTTGAGTATCTGTTCGACGTGCGTAAGGACGCGATTCGTCTCGGTCAGTGAACTTCCTGCCGGCATAATGTAATCGAGGATAAACGCGCCTTCGTCCATCTCCGGTAGTAAGTCGGAACCGAGCGAACGGAATGCGACATAGGTGACCCCAGCCAGCAGAAGACATCCTGCTCCAAGCAGTAGAGGCTTCCTCAGCGCCCAATCGAGCGCTATGCGATGCCAGCCAAGCACGCGTCCAAGAAGCCTGCCATGCTTTTCACGTACCTCGGCGAAGGCGCTGTCTCTTCTGCGTTCCCGCAGCAGCGCCAAACCTAGACTTGGCGTCCAGGTCAGCGCGAGCAGCAGAGAGGTCAACAGCGCAGTCGTCATCGTTACCGCGAGTGCGCGGAAAAAACTGCCTGTAACACCGGTCACGGCGACAAGCGGAAGAAACACCACCACCGGGGTAATGGTCGAGCCGATCAGCGGATGTGTGATCTCAATGAGCGCTTTGCGTACCGCCTGCACGCGGCCCTCGCCCGCGTCAAGATGGAGCACAATGTTCTCAACGACTACGATTGCATCGTCGATGACCAGCCCGATCGCCGCTGCGAGGCCGCCCAGTGTCATCAGGTTGAAACTTTCGCCGATTATCCACAGAAAAAGGATTGTAACGGCGACGGTTACGGGAATCACAAGTCCGGCAATGAGTGAGGAAACCCAATCCTTCAAGAATAGAAAAAGAATGATGCATGCCAGAGCCACACCGATCAGAATGGCGTCGCGTACGCTTTTGATGCTCTCTCTGACGAGTTGCGATTGATCATAGAAAGGCTCGAGGGTGACTCCCGGAGGCAGCTTCTGGCGAAGCTGACTCATTTCAGCCGCAACCTCGCTCGCAACTGTGACTGTGTTGCTTGAGGGCTGCCGCGTGATATTCAGAAGGACGGCCGGCTTGCCGTTCGCACGGACCGCTGTGTAGACGGGCATGGGGGCCTGCGCAACGACCGCCACATCGCCGACACGCACTGGCGCGCCGCTCGACGTCGTCTTTACGACGAGTTGTCGCAGCCCCTCGATGTCATGAGCCTGCGCACCGACCAGGCCCAGCACCAGCTGATGGTTCTGCTCATACAACCCCGGCGAATCGATGATGTTCGATGCCTGGATCGCGTTCGTCAGATCGAGAATCGTGACACCTGTGGCTTGCAGGCGAGCCAGATTTGGCACTACGTGGAATTCCGGCACCTGGCCGCCCTGGACAGTCACCGAGCTGACACCGGCTACGCGATTGAGTGGGGGTTTTAGGTCGTAGGTGGCAAGCTCCCAGAGTTGCTCCTGCGATACGGTGTTCGACGTCAGGCTGTAAGCCAGAATCGGGAATGTTGCGAACGTGAGCCGGTTGGTGGTGATCTTTACGGTCGCGGGAAGGGTCTGTTGCACTTTGCTCAGAGCGGCGTCAACCAGCTGCAACGTGTGGAACATGTCGATCGACCAGTCAAAGAAGAGCGATATCTCCGCCGATCCACGGCTGGTATTCGAACGTACAGTCTGCAAGCCCGGCACGCTGTTCACCGCGTCCTCGATAGGGCGGGTGATGGTCACCTCCATCTGTTCGACAGGCATCACCCCGTTGTCAACACCGATGACCACGCGCGGGAAGCTGGTTTCCGGAAAGACCGAGATCGGCACCTGGAACGCGGCGTAGATACCGGCCACCACAAGCGCTATCGCGAAAAAAAAGATGGTGCGCGTAGACCGCGCCAGCCAGAATAGCTTCGGTTCGGCTGGCTGCCTACCTTCCATCAGCTGCCACCCTGTGTCTTGTCGTCTTCGGGTGAACCGATCTTAACCTTGATCCCGTCCTCGAGGCCGAACGCACCCGTGGAAATGACTATGTCTGCCGGCCCCAGACCAGCCGTGATCTGGACTTTCTCCGGCGTCTGAATGCCCACCTGGATAGCTCTCCGATGGGCTGTGCCGTCGCTGCCAATCACCATGACGTTATAACCACCGTCATTGCCCCTCAGCAGACCAGATGCCGGTATTTGCATGGCCTGAGGGATGGTCTGGCCGGTCACCGCGATATGCACAGGCGTGCCCACCTTGAGCGAGCCATCTGGGTTGTTCAGCCGAATCCATACCTCGACCGTTGTCGACCCGGGATCGAGTGCCGGGCTGATCAATGAAACCTTGGCGGGCAGTATCTCCTTGACGCCCGGCACCCTGACAGACGCCGCATCTCCAATCTTCATGCGCTGCGTGACGCTCTGTGAGAAATGCACTTTGGCCAGCAGCGCAGAGGTATCCATTACCGTGATGAGCGGTGTGCCTGCGGGAGCCATTTCTCCGGCAAAAAGCGGTCTGTCTGTCACAATACCGTCGATCGGGCTGCTTAGCGTGGAGTAGCTCACCTGTGCCTGGGCATTCAGGTACCTGCCTCTTGCTGAGGTAAGCTGACCCTGCGTCGCCTGCACTGTGGAGGCGCGGCTAACGCTCTCCAGCAGATGGAGTTGCTTCGAAGCCGAATCATAGGCTGCCTGCGCCTGCACCAGCGTGGCCTGCGCGGTGTCGAGATCCCGTCCTGGAACCGCGCCCTGCTCGAAGAGCTGCTTGCGGCTATCGACAATGCTTTGGTCGAGAGCGAGCGTGGCTTTGGCCTGAGCCAGGTCAAGTTCCGCTTTCTGCGTCTCCTGGGGAACCCGTGCGCCCATCGTATCATCGTAGAGCGCCTGAGCGGCCTTGTAGCTGCCTCGATTATCAAGAGCCGTTGCCTGCAGGTCGCGATCTTCCAGCGCGACCAGCAATTGTCCCGCGTGAACCCGCCGCCCACGCTGTACGTAGAACTTCTTCACCGGTGCGCTGATTTTTGGCGATAAGGCGGCCTGCGCCAAAGGGGCGAGGATGGCATCACCCTCGATCAGCTCCGAAATGGAGGCGATCTCTGGCCTGGCTGCCTGCACAATCACCTCTGCTTCTGCCGGCGTTTCTTTCTGCTGTTTGCAGCCGGGCACAGCCATGCACAGCAACGCTGCCGCCAATACGCGGCAGGCAGCGTGAACGTCGATACGCTTTGGTCGAAATAGATGCGGCTTCCCTGGAACCGTCATCATTAATGCCTTCCTGTCAATGTCTGCAACTGTGCCAGCGCGACACGATAGCGTACCGTTCCCTCTGCGCGCGCCATCTCTGCAGAAGTCAGTACATTTTGCGCGTCGACGACCTCGAAAACCGTGCCTTCTCCTCCGATGTACCGTAGTTTTGTCAGTCGCAGGCTCTCCTGCGCCAAGGTGACACTCGTATCGAGTGAGCCGGCCTGGTCGTACGCGACTGCGGCTTCGCCGTAGAACTCCGAGAAGTTCGCGACCGCTTGCTTTTGTGCGGCCGATAGGGCAACCCTTGCCGCATCACGGCGAATCTGACTCTGCTTCACTTTGCGTTCGGTCGAAAGCCAGTCCCACACCGGGATATCCAGCGTCGCGCTGGCTGAATATCCCAGATTGCGGGCTCCGTCCGGCCCGTTCACGGCGAACTGGGGGGCGTTAATACCATAGGTATAATTCAGGGCGAGATCCGGCAGATAGGCCGCTCGCGCAACGTATAAGTCCGCTTCGCTCGAATGCAGCGACGCCAGCGCACTCTTCAGCTCCGGATTGTTCGCAGAGGCTTCGGCCTCGGCCATGGTGCGGTCCGGCAATGGCGGAAGTTCTCCCGCGCGGACGTCAAAAGCAGTACGGGGATCGGGAAAGAGCAAGACACCAAGTTCCAGTCGCGCTTTGTCAGCTGCCAGCCGAAAATCAGCCAGATCGCGTCTTCGCTGCTGCTCTTCAATATCTGCCTTGACGACATCCGCATGGGCTGACTCCCGCGCAGCCTCCCGCTGCTGGGTGAGAGTAACAAAACGCTCCGCCTCGTTCGCGGCGCGCTGTGCCGATGCCAACCTGACCTCACTCGCGTGGAGATTGAAATACAAATTGACGACCGCTAGGACCAGGCCGCGACGGGCAATCTCAAGCTCAGCAGACGCGCGTGCCGCACTCGCGTCTGCCTGCCTGACGGCGCCGATCTGCGCAAAGCCCAGGGTTTCATTGACCACAGCCTGGCTTGTGTACTCATGCACCGCGTTATTCGCGATGAAGCGCGGTGACGATCCGGTGGTAAGCTGATTCGCGCGGTCCTGGGTTCCGCTACCTTGAGTGAACAGGTATTGATTGTGGTAAGTCGCTGATGGCAGCAGCGACGCGCGCGCGTTGGCGCGTTCGAGTTGCGAGACACGACTCTCCGCGACAGAAGCAGCAAAGACCGGCTCGTTTGCTTCCGCTCGCTGAATCGCCTCGTCGAGAGAGATCAGGGTTACACCAGACGCCGAGTCCGCCCGTGCTGCGGTTACCTGAGCCGAAGCTGCCGTGTGGTAAGGCGTCGCATACGCAATCAGTACAAGCAGCAGCACAGGATTTCGTGTGAATCTGTGAACTCCCATTTAGCTATAGATTATTGAAGATAACGTTAATTTCTGCTGAAGGCAGCTCTCAGAGGATGAGACATAGCCTGTACGGGCACGATGAGCGGCCGGTCATTAGTCGCTGCTGCGATGTTTCTCAACTGTTCTGAGCTTACGAGTATTGCCCGAGATCAGTATCCCCTGGATGGATTGAAGTTGTAAGAGATTTGAACACCCTTGCCATTTGGGGTCCGAACAGAGGAGACCGA
>JBAVYX010000081.1:0-21546 GCA_049588475.1 Silvibacterium sp.
AAATGCTCAGTGATCGATACAATCTTCGCCATGGGTGTAAGTCTCCTTTTTGGAATCGGCTTTAGCTCGTCAGGCCAAAGCCAACTTACACCCTCTGCTCTTTTACACACTGAACTTTACGTCACCGTTACGCCCTCATTCAGACTAAGCGCCGCAACGACACGAGGTTCGGTGTGATGCCTACACTCACCGTGCTGGAGTGATTTTGAAGCTGTATGCGTACATGCCCTCGGGCTTCGCTGGAAGGTCCAGATGCAGGCCGTCGGCTTCCTGTTTGAAAGAAATTTTTGCGGCGGAGCCTAGCAAAGTAACCTCTCCCACGTTGAGATTGCTCGTGCTCGCCAACGAGTGGATCGTGAGATGGCCATCTTGCGGCCAACCCAGAGCAATAGCATAGAGCGCGCCATCCTTGGTGGTGAAGCGGATGTCCTGCGGCGTAAATGCTCCGGCCGCCGTGTCATTAAATGAGCCAGCGACTACCCTGGTAGGGCCTTCACCGTAAATGATCCAGGGACGCGTGCCGTAAATCGCCTCGCCATTGACCTTGAGCCATGCGCCGATCTTGCGAAGGATGACTTGCACCTCTTCCGGAATCGTGCCATCCGATCGAGGGCCGACATTCATCAGTAGATTCCCGTTCTTGCTCACAATATCTACCAGCTGATGAATCACGAATTCCGGCGTCTTAAAAGTGTCGTGCTCGACATATCCCCACGACTTATTACTGATCGAAGTATCCGTTTGCCAGTAGAGTGGTCGAATATCCCCGAGCTGGCCTCGTTCGACGTCAAGCACCGCGGAGTGTTGTTCCATGGCATAGTCCTTGTAATTGATGACGCCTACGTGCTCGCCATGATGGAGAGAGTCGTTGTAATAGAAGGCCGCAAATTGAGCGAGGTGATTCCGCAGCCCCGGCTGGCCGATCCACCAGTCGAAGTACATAATGTCCGGATGATATTTCTCGACAATCTCAGCTGAGCGTGCCAGCCAGTCATTGCCATACTCCTTCGAGAGAAACGTAAAGTCGTTTGACACCGGGGTATTTTCCTTGTTCTCCAGCCGCGCATGCGCGGGGCCGTAAAAGCCGGCATAATTCGGATCATTCACGTCGGAGTCGAACTTGCGCCCTTCCCCAAAAAAGAAGTTATGTTCGACGCGGTGCGAGGACGCCCCAAGATGTAGGCCCTCGGCGCGAACGGCCTTCGCGAGTTCGCCGCTTGTATCGCGATGCGGCCCCATCTTGGCCACCGTCCAATCGGAAAGCCCGCTGTCATACATGGCGAATCCATCGTGGTGTTCAAAGACCGGGACTACATACTTTGCCCCGGACTCCTTAAAAAGATGAGCCCAGGCCTGCGGATCAAAGTGCTCCGCTTTGAACATCGGAAGGAAGTCCTTATACCCAAACTTGTCCGGCGGCCCATAGGTGGCAACATGATGCCTGTAGACCTGGCTGCCCTGAATGTACATCTCCCGCGGATACCACTCACTCCCAAACGCCGGAACGGAATAGACGCCCCAGTGAATAAAAATGCCGAACTTGGCGTCCTTGTACCACTCCGGAACCTTGTACTGACTGAGCGATTCATAGTCCGGCCGGAACGGCCCCTGATGGCTAACCCGCTCAACGTCCTGAAGGATCGCCTTCCGCTGCGCATCATATTGACTGTTGCCGGCCTGCCATTGCCGGTCAAGAATGGACGGATCGGTTCCCGCTGTGGGCGCGTTTGATTGCTGCGCCAGGCAGGCAGCTCCCATAGTTATGTAAACGATTGCAGCCAAATTTAAGCGGAAACGCATTCCATCGCAACTCCTTCATTGAATATATGGAGAACCAAAGCTTACACCGTTTCCATGGACCGCGGCTAATGGTCTGCGCTATCGGGGGCGCTGGAACCCGCGTCTCCACTGATAAACTTGATAACAAGCCATGTTTGAGAATCTTTCAGAGAAATTACAGCGCGCATTCAAGACTCTTCGCGGTCAAGGCACCATCACCGAGGAGAACATTCAGGAGGCGCTGCGCGAAATTCGTGTTGCGTTACTCGAGGCCGACGTCAATCTGAACGTCGTCAAGGAATTGATCGAGCACATCCGCGCTAAAGCTATCGGTCAAGAAGTAATGACGGCTCTTTCTCCGAGCGAACAGGTTGTAAAAATTGTGCACGACGAGCTGGTCACACTGCTTGGCAAGGATACGGCGCGTTTTCAGTTTGCTTCCCGGCCGCCGACCGTCATCCTAATGGCTGGTCTGCAGGGTTCCGGCAAAACCACAACCTCGGGCAAGCTGGCGGCGTGGCTGCAAAAGGGTGGACACCGGCCCATGCTGGTTTCCGTCGACGTCTATCGTCCGGCGGCCCGTGAGCAGTTGAAGGTCGTTGCTACTTCCATCAAGGCCAGGATTTACGAAGGCGACATTAAGGGCGAGAAAGCGGGAACTGCATTAGTAGAGCGTCTGGCGAAGGAAGCACGGCGCGAGGCGGTTAACAGTGGCTGCGACACACTTATCGTCGATACGGCGGGTCGCCTGCATATCGACGGGGATCTGATGGACGAGATGGCGAAGCTGAAGTCGCTGCTCTCACCGCAGGAAATCCTCTTCGTGGCCGACGCCATGACCGGCCAGGATGCCGTCCGCTCTGCCGATGAATTTCACAAGCGCCTCGCGCTGACCGGTGTCGTTCTGACCAAGATGGACGGCGATGCCCGCGGCGGCGCGGCGCTTTCCATCCGCCACGTCACCGGACAGCCGATCAAATTTATCGGCGTCGGCGAAAGGCCGGACGCCTTCGAGCCATTCCACCCCGACCGCATCGTGAGCCGCATTCTCGGCATGGGCGACATCATGACGCTCATCGAACATGCCGAGGAAAAGCTTGACCGCAAAAAGTCCGAGGAGTTTGCCACGAAGGCACTCAGCGGGGACGGATTCTCGCTCGAGGACTTCCGCGATCAGCTAAGGCAGATCCGCAAGCTGGGATCGTTGCAGAGCATTATCAAGATGCTGCCCTCTGTTGGGCCATTCCAGGGCATGCAGCAGATGGCCGATCAAGTGGATGAAAAGCAGTTCGTCCGCGTCGAGGCCATCATTAATTCGATGACGCCAAAGGAGCGGAACAATCACGAGATCATCTCAGGCACTCGCCGCAAACGCATTGCAAATGGCTCCGGCACGACGGTACAGGAAGTCAATCAGTTGCTGCGCCAGTACGCGCAGATGCGCAAGATGTTCAAGGGCGTGGGCAAAGGCGGCGGAATGCTGCAACGCCGAGCCATGGGCATGCTGGGCGGCATGAAGGGAAGATAGGACGGTAAGGTCTATGGCGACACGCTGCGCTCTGATACTCACGATCTTTATTGCAGCCGTTGGTGTTCGAGCCGCGACAACACAATCTCCCCAGACCCCGCCTAACGGGTTCAGCTTTGAAGGTAAGTGGGCGTGCAACGGCCAGTTTGGCAACGGGAAACAACACAGATCTAGCTACGAAGACTCCAGCATACTCGGAGGGAGCTGGGTGCAGCTCAAAGAAGTGGATCTGGAGCCGGCCGGATATCAGGGACTTTACATCCTTGGATACGACAAGACAAAGAATCAGGTGATCGAGTTCGACACCAACAACTTTGGGAACGCCATTTATACGAGCGATGGCTGGCAGAATGGAACTCAAACGCTGATCTTACTCCCCGATTCCAAGGCACTCAATAACCGCCTTGTCTTCCATTTAGCGGATACGACACACTTTTCTGTTGATTGGGAAGTAAATCGCGCGAATGAATGGGAGAAGTCGGATCATTTGGATTGCACTCATGAGGCGCATTCCTGATGCCACACCTTCAGGACCAACTCGACGAGATCACCGCAAACACGCGGACCCTCGTCCAGCCAGAACGATTGGCGATCAACGAGCGCGCCGTCGAAGATCTTTTCTCCACCGGTATCGAAGAGAGGATTCTGCCCGTAGGTGCGAAGGCGCCCGAATTTGCGCTGCGCGATTCCTCAGGACGTACTGTGAAGTCCACAGACCTGCTCGGCGTCGGCCCTGTGATTCTCAATTTTTTCCGCGGACGCTGGTGTCCGTATTGCGTAACGGAACTCGAAGCCTGGCGCGATCTCTATCCCGTCGTGCGTGAGCGCGGCGGCCTCGTGGTAGCCATTTCGCCGCAGACCATCCGGCAAAGCGACTTTACGCAAGGGCAGCATTCGATCCCCTTCCCGCTGCTTTTTGACGAGGGGTGCCGGGTCGCCGAGCTTTTCGGCTTGGCCTACACGATTCCGCCGCTTCATCAGCAGCACTACCGAAGCGTTCTGGTGAATCTCCCGTTTGTGAATGGCGATCAAAGCTGGAGGCTGATCGTTCCTGCAACGTATGTGATTGCGGGCGATGGAACGATTTTGTTTGCCGAAACCCACGCGGATTTCCGGGTTCGGCCAGAGCCGGAAGAGGTTCTGCGCTATCTGCCTGTAGTTATCCGCTAGGACAGCCGATGAAACGAATCCTCTGGATCGCAATTCGACTACTGGTTGCGGCAGTCATCGTGGTCTATCTCGTCGACTGGACCGTCCTGCGCATTCGGATGATGCGCGGAACAGCATACGGAACCGTGCAGGTGGATGAGTATCTGTCAACGGCGCTAAAGGGCAACAAGGCCGAGTACGACTACCTGGGTTCGGAGCCTGTTTCCTGCGCACATTCCATCTTTCCGCATGGCGCCGCTCCCTGCTGGTGGGTCGAGCGTCACACGAGCGTCTGGGAATAGCAGGACTGCTAGTCCTGTTTCTCTTCGTGGTACTCCTGCTCCGTATTGATCTGCCAGAGCGATGCCTTATCCAGATTGCCCGCGATGATATGGTCGACGGCTGTCATGGCGGTCAGCATGGAGTGGTCCTGGTTGTTGTACTTGTGCATGCCGTTGCGGCCGACCAGGAAGAGGTTTTCGAAACCATTCATATATTCGACAAGTTCATCAAATCGGTCATAGGTGCCAAAATACGCCGGGTAGGTCTTGGGCACCCTTACAACATGTGAGTCGAGGACACCACTCGCGCGCAGGATGCCGATTTTTTCGATTTCAGCGATGGCAAACTTCGCCATCTCCGCGTCCGTCATCTTCCACAGTGCGTCGCTTTCATAGCAGAAGTATTCGAGCCCAATCCAAATCTTCGAGGGGTCGGCGACCATGTAGGGGCTCCAGTTATTGAAGATCTGCAGCCGCCCAATCAGCACATCCGGTTCCTGAATGTAGATCCAGGTGTCTTTGAGCGGAGCCCCATCGGGCTCGGTGACGGAAAGCTTGTCCACGAGCAGGCCGACAGTGATGAAGTCGCGATAGATGAGCCCTTCCGCAATGGCACGAACCTCGGATGGCACAGAAATGTCAAGGCCGCGAATAAGGTCGCGAATAGGCATGGTAGAGAAGACATAATCGGCACGGATGGTGTTGTGCGCGCCTGCTGCATCGATTGTTTCTACCGCAACAACCCGATTACCCTCGACGTGAAGCCTGTTGGCGCGTACACCCTGCCGAAGCTCGCCACCGTTTTCCGTAACCAGCTTGGCGACATATTCCCAAAGCTGACCCGGTCCATACTTCGGATACAGGAACTTCTCGATCAACGACGTCTCCGTGCTCTTTTGTGCGATATCTCCTGTCCCCGAGCGCCCGAAAGTCTGCCGCAAAAAGTGTGAAATCGCTGTCCGCAGGGATAGTCCTTTGATCCGCTGCGCTCCCCATTCCGCGCTGATGTGGTCGCAGGGCACGCCCCACACCTTTTCTGTATACGACTTGAAAAAGGTAAGGTAGAGTTCGCGGCCGAAGCGGTTGATCAGAAAGTCTTCCAGCGTCTTCTCCTGCTTGCGCTGAGAGAGTCTTGCCCTGATGTAGCTCAGGCCGATCCTGAGCATTCGCCAGGGTCCGAGCTGCCCGAGAGTTTTACCGTTAAGCGCAAGCGGATAGTCAAAGAAACTGCGCAGGAAATAGATACGGCTCTTGCGCGGGCGGACAAGCATCACCAGGTCTGGATCAGTCGCGGTGTTCGACGATCGAGCAACAATCCGCTGCCGATTCTGATATTGAATCGTCTGCTCGCCCGAAGTGCCTTCGCTATCAGCGATTGGCAGCAGGTCCGTCCACCAGTCCATCACGCGGTCAGCCTTTGAGAAAAACCGATGTCCGCCGATGTCCATCCGGTTGCCCTTGTACTGGATGGTGCAAGAGATTCCGCCAATGCGGTCAGTGGCTTCAAGAACGATCGGACGAATATCGCTGCGACGTAAGAATTCAAGCGCAGCGGTCAGCCCGGCCGGACCCGCGCCGATGATGACTGCGGTCTTGCCGGCGGTCATTGGGCCACTCCTGCGGGATTAGCAATGCCGGATGATGGGCAAGATTTACAGGCACAAAAAATCACCGGCGTCGCGGACGCGCCGGCTGGAACCTCAAGAAAAAACATACCTTCCTATGTTGGGACTTGATTCGCATTTGGGCAAGCCGCAAACAGCTTTCCCTTACCAATCTGAACGCGCGAGGACCTATTGCTCTACTGTTTGCGGAACAGCGGATTTCGGAACCCCGCCCGACAGCGTCTCCCATCCACGCTTTTCAAGGTGCCACCAGATCAGACCGCCGGCGATTGCGGCTGCAATCAGAAGCAACGCGCCGACCAGCCAATCTCCAAAGATAAGCTTGCCGATACCGAAGAGTGCTCCATAGACAAGAATGCAGCCCAGGATGGTGTCGAAGGCATTCGCCGACATGTCGCGCACTGGGGGCATCTCCGGCGCGTGGCTGGCGATGCGTTTCCATCCATGCACAGTAGGATGAACCCGGCGATAGAAGGCGAGCAGAGTGGAATCGGATTCTGGACGCGTGACAAATGTAGCCCCGATCCACGCCAGTGTGGTGATTCCCGCCGTAATCAGAGTGCTCTTTGCAAAGACCACAGCATCGTTGCCGGCAAAGTGGATGCGCGAAAGCGCGATGGCAACAAATGCGGCTACGAGCATCGCAGTGATTTCGCTCCAGGCGTTGACCCTCCACCAGAACCAGCGCAGGATATAGACCGCTCCAGTACCCGCGCCCAGGTTCAGGACAAGCTCCCATCCCTGGCTGATAGAGGTAAGCTGGCTGGCAACATAGCCGCTGGCTAGAACAAGAATGACGGTGATGATTTTACTGATCAACACATAATGATGCTCTTGCGCCTGTCGAACCAGGAAGCGCCGATAGAAATCATTCACCAGGTATGACGTCCCCCAGTTAAGCTGCGTGCCGATCGTTGACATATATGCCGCCAGAAAAGCCGCGACCATCAGGCCACGCAGCGCCGGCGGAAGAAAGTCGCGCAGCACCATCACGTATCCCTGCTGGGGATTGCTCCCGAACGCCGCGCTTGGTTGAAGACCGCCGTGCGGCGAATAGATCGCAAGCGCAACCAGGCCGGTAAGGATCCACGGCCATGGGCGAAGCGCATAATGCGCGATGTTGAACCATAGGGTTGCGCCCAGCGAGTGCTTCTCATTCCTGGCGCTGAACATGCGTTGCGCGATGTAACCCCCGCCGCCCGGTTCCGCTCCCGGATACCAGGACGCCCACCACTGAACGCCAAGGTACATCGCAAAGGTAAGCAGAGGCAGAGTCCACAGGTTTTCTGTGGTCCAGCCAGTACGAAAGTCGGGCAGGAATGAGAGTACGTTTGACGTAGGAAGTCCAGCCTGGCGTGTGGCTGCATCTACAGCGGCAAGTTGCAGCTTGAGCCCGTGCATGCCGCCAAGGTGGGCGACTGCAATCCAGGCAAGTACTACAATCATGGTCATCTTAAGCGCAAACTGGAAGAGATCCGTGACCAGAACGCCCCAAAGTCCGCCGATGAAGGTATACAGACCGGTGAAGGGAACCAGGATGAAGATGCAGATGGCGAGCGCTGTGTGGCGCGGATCGCCAAGGGTGTAGTGGAAGAGCGTGTGTGAGCCTACGGTAAGCGAAAGCACGCGGCCTTCCGCGATGATCGGTCCCATCACCACGGCGATAATGTCCACCATGGCGCGAGTTACCCAGCCGAGGATGAAGCAATTCATCAGCAGGCCAAGATAGATCGCTTTGAATCCGCGCAGAAATGCGGCGGGTTTACCGCCGTAGCGGATCTCGACCAGCTCTACGTCGGTAAGGATTTCGGCGCGCCGCCAATAGCGGGCAAAGAAGAAGACCGTCGTCATGCCGGAGAGGCAAAAGCTCCACCATATCCAATTGCCGGAAATGCCTTGTGTCGCAACCAGTCCGCAGACCAGCAGGGGAGTGTCGGCGGCAAATGTGGTCGCGACCATCGAGGTTCCGGCAAGCCACCAGGAGACATCGCGGCCGGAAATGAAGAAATCTTCCGTGGAATTGCCGGCCTTGCTCCGGTAGTAGAAACCGATGAGCAGGTTGAAGAGCAGATATCCGGCGATGACGAGCCAATCCGTAGAGGTGAAAACCATGTATAAGCCTTGCGAGTGATATTAGGGCCTGGAGAAATGGGCTGTCCACCAGTATATACAGGTCCGGATCGCCTTATTGGACAACGCAGGCTCAGGCTGTCAGAACAGGCTCGCGCTCCAGGGCCTCCTCCGGTTGAGTCATCAGGCCTCCCCGAGTAAGCCGGTATATCTGATTGCGCCAGACGATTTCGCTGTTGCCGTAACTGGCGGCCCAGTACAAGAAGCCGAGCAGATCACGCAGAGGATAGAGCAGGGCAGTGCGGAAGGGATGGCGATCCATGACGACGGTGGCGCCCACGAGAGCGGCAAGCACGGAGCGCGTAAGAACGCTGTACGCCAGCAGTCCGAGAGCCAGCGGCGGATGACCGAGCGCCCAGGCCGAAAAGGCGGACAGCAATCCAAAAGGAACGCTGAAGGTGAGGCAAGTGCCAAGGTGGCCTCTGGGCCGCGAGAAGCGCGTGGACCTCATCCACCGAATCTGATGTTTCTGAGAATCGGCAAAGCTCGTGTTCAGCACCACATGATCAATCGCATGCGTGGAGAGCACGATAGTGTGACCCTTGGCGGCAATCGCATTGCCGAGAACAAAGTCATCCGCGCAGTACGCGCCGAGCATGGCAAAGCCGCCGATTTCGCGCACACAGTTCCGGCGCACCGCCATCGTAGGCCCAAGGGTGAATTGCATGCCCTCCATCAAATCGGCCACGAGCACGCCTGCGCTCATTTCGATTGACATGCCGGCAGCCTCAAGCTTCGACCAGACACCGCGACCGGCGACGCCGCGATAGAGGCAGGTTACGGCGCCAACTTTTTCATCGGCAAAGGGTCTGACAACTTCGCGAATGTAGTCGGGGCCAACCCTCACATCGCTGTCGCTGACAATAAAGATGTCGTGTGTAGCTGCCCTCTCCATTAGCTCCAGCGTGCTGACCTTCGCGTTGACGTGCCAGGGCTCGCCGATCACTAAAAACTTCACCGGAACCTCTGGGTAGAGCGCGGCTAACCGCCGTGCAGCCTGGAGGCCAGGGTCGGACGAAACACGTGCCCCGAAGATGACTTCGTATGTCGGGTAGTCCTGGCGGAAAAATGTCTCGAGGCGAGCTTCGAGATTTGGCTCAGTCCCACAGAGGGGCTTGAACAATGTGACCGGCGGTATGAAGACTTGTGTTGCAGCGCGGCGGCGCGCGAGAAAGCGCCATATGCCGGCGATAACCAAACCCGTGAATGCCGAGGATGTAAACAGGCCAATCAGGCCGATACCGAGGAAAATCTTAATCATGGAATTTGGGGTCTACCGTGAACAGAAACAGAATGGGGTAAATTCCTTATTTACTAAGAGTAACGCAGCGCGCTTAAAGTTGCGCAGTTCTTTCTCAGATATGTTGGGGTCACCGGATCAGCGCTTGTGCCTGGCTGGGGGGATGACAACCACCGGGCGGCGCAGGGGAACCATCGCGGCACCCTGCTGCGGGAATCCCTGCATGCGTGTAAACATCTCCGTGCGGACGTAGTCGACGAAGCCCTGCATCTGGTGGTTCATCTCTTCCATGCGCTCGCGCATCTGCAGAATGATGGCAATACCGGCAATGTTCACCCCCAGGTCGCGAGCCAGATTGAGGATAAATTCAAGGCGCTCCAGATCTTCATCGGTATAGAGGCGTGTGTTGCCCTCGGTACGCGATGGCTTCAGCAATCCCTCCCGCTCATACAGGCGGAGGGTTTGCGGATGAATTTCGTACATCTCAGCGACTGCCGAGATCATGTAAGCGCCTTTGGATTTGCGTTTCGTTGGCATGAGCCTCAATCATCGCGCGAATAACCGCGCGGTCCCTTCTTGTGTGCGAATCGCTCCGAAACGGAGAATCCGGGGGACAAAACCGAAGAATTGCCCCCCGGTCATCCTGTACGGCACAAACGCTTTTACGCAGTAACCACTATGGTGCTCGATATCGATCATGATCGCATCTATATAGCCTTCATCGGAGGGCTTGCACATCGTTACATTGGACGCGGTCGCGGCCGCCTGCAATGCCCCTCTCTTGGCGCGCTCCATCAGTTGCTGGCAGAGCAGGTCGAGAAGCAGCGCTGGATCCGCGGGCATGTCCTGTTGCGCAACCGTCTCCATTTTTACGTCGCCATCCTGATTCATCGCGAAGCCGAACGGTCCGAATTCGCCATACCGGCGCAGCATTCGTTTCGCGTAAGAAACACCGGCGTTCAGCACATCGTTCGCGTCTTCCCGGACTTGCTCATTCTCGATTTGCTCTTTGTTTGCCATCTGCGCTACTTCTCGTCCGCTGATAAATACAGGTCTCATAGTTCCGCCAGAAGACCATCCGCTCCAGCGTCAGCCCGTTCTTCTCCGCCACTCGGCGCGACGCCAGATTCTCCGGTCGGATCATTGATACCACCCGCTCTACGCCGAGATTTTCAAACGCATAGTCGATCACTACCCGCGCGGCCTCCGTGGCAAAACCCTGATTCCAGCGCTCTCGGCTCACGTGGTAGCCAATCTCCAGCTCTGTGCGGCCTTCGACCTCCTGCCATACCGGCCCACAGTCCCCAATCAGCCTCCCGGTCTGCTTCTCAACTAGGCCCAGAAGCCCGGTGCTTGACGAATATCGGCCTAACTGGCGTTCGATCCATTCCCGCACTTCATCCCTTGTGAACGGGCGCGGATACCAGCGCATCGTCTCGGCGTCGCTTAGCACCGTCGCGAGCGCCGCTTCATCCTCAGACGTCAGCGGGCGCAGCAAAAGCCGGGCCGTCTCGATCCGCATTAGACCTTCGCCCAGATTTCCTCACGCGGATCTTCTGGATTCAGTTTCGCAAACTCGCGCAGTATTTCCTTCGAGCGTTCATCCTGAACCTTGGGCACAACGATCTCCACGGTCACGATCTGGTCGCCGCGCTTGCCGTCCTTTGTGGCGGATGCCACGCCGCGCTCTCGCATGCGCAGCTTCTGTCCGCTCTGGGTTCCGGGCGGAATCTTCAGCTGCGTGCGGCCGTCAATGGTGGGAACGTCGATCTTCGATCCCAGGGCCGCTTCAGCAATGGCCGCCGGAACGGTGACATAAATGTCGTCGCCCTGCCGGGTAAAGACCGGGTGCGTCCCTGTACGGATGATGAGGTAAAGATCGCCCGGCGGCCCGCCATTCACCCCCGCATTGCCCTTGCCGGCCAAACGAATGCGCTGACCATCGCGCGTGCCAGGCTTAATCCGGAACTCAATCTGCTCGTTGCGCAGCACCGTGCCTTCCCCGTGGCAGGTGGGGCAGGCAGTCTGCACTTTCCCCGAGCCGCCGCAACGCGGGCACTGGATGTTGAACTTCATGCGGCCGCCCATTTGTGTCACCTGGCCAGTGCCGTTGCACTCAGGGCAGGTTTGCGCGCCACCGGTGGAAGCTTTGCCCTTACAGGTGGGACAAATTTCCTGTCTTTGAATCTGCAGGCGCGTTGTGCCGCCGCGAATCGCCGTCCAGAAGTCGACATTCACCTGGTATTCGAGGTCGGTTCCGGGTTCTGGACCCTGCTGCGTGCGTCCTCCATGCGTGAAGATGCCGGAGAAGATATCGCGGAAGTTGCCCCATCCTGCGCCCGTGGTTTGTCCACCTCCTGCCGTGGTTGAACGTGCCCCCTGGCCACTGGCGAAATCGGAGAAATCGAACCCCTCGAAGTCGAAGGGGACTTCCTGGCCGCTTGCCGGTCGAGGACCGGCATAACCATAGCCGCCGCGCGCGGCCGCCTCAGCCGTAGCCGGATCGATCTGATCGGAGTAGAAACCGAACTGGTCGTAGATCTTCCTTTTCTTCTCGTCGCTCAGAATATCGTGGGCTTCGGAAAGTTCCTTGAACTTCTCCTCTGCCTTCTTGTCGCCCGGATTCACATCCGGATGGTACTTACGCGCGAGTTTGCGGAAGGCTTTGCGGATTTCGTCTGCAGTGGCCTTTTTCTTGACGCCGAGAATGGCGTAATAATCTTTGCTCTGGGTTGGTGGCATCTCAATCTCTAAACGTTCAGGCGCTTGCTTGCTGCTTCAGTTCTCCGGTTTTGCGGTCTCGCGGCGCCGGTCGGACCTCGGCATGAATGGATTTTGACAGCGCGCCCTTGGCTACTTCGAGGTCGTAGCGCGCCTGTACATTCATCCAGAACTCCGGCGTCATATTGAAATACCGGGCCAACCGCAAGGCCGTGTCCGCCGTGACTCCGCGGCGCTCATTCACGATCTCCGAGATGCGCGTCACGGGCACGCGCAACGCGATGGACAGCGCATTCGCGGAGAGCCCAAGCGGCTTCATGAAGTCTTCCCGCAGAAATTCTCCAGGATGGATTGCAACGCTGCGGTCCGTCGATCGACGAGGAATGGACATAAAATTCTCCTAGCGGTAATCGACAAGTTCCTGAATCATCCCGAGATCCTATCACGCACCGCGTTATACGGGCTCCGTTAAGCCCTCTGGCAGACAGGACACCAATAAACCGTGCGTCCGCCCATGTCCTTTCTCTCAATTGTCGAACCGCACACAAAACACGGTTTGCCATGACGACGATAGACATAGTGGATCTCAACGTCCAGCGCCGGACCCCGCCGATGCGGCCGGTCTTTCGGTCTCGTTGTCACGATGCGGCGGTCGTCCATCGCGGCCTTCATCAGCGCTCGCGTGTCCTTCCAGACGCCTCGGAATGCCGTTAGTCCAACTTCCTTGCCTGGCCGACCGGGGTTGATCCTGGCTCGATACAGCAGTTCGGCACGAAAGATGTTTCCAACACCCGCGATCACCGATTGGTCCATCAACAACAGCCCTATCGGCGTACCGCGTTTTCCGATCACGGCAAAGGCGTTCGTGGGATCGGCATCTTCGCGCAACGGGTCAGGCCCAAGCCTCGCTAACAGTGTCTGCCATTTCTCTTGGCTGAAGATCGACGTGTCCGTACCGCCGCGAAGTTCGATCCAGTCGGTCTTTGTATAAATCCGCAGCCGCAAGGCGCCCTTTTCCGGAGGCAGCGGCATCTTGCCCTCCCAGAAATCCCCATACATCCCAAGATGGATATGCAGGATTAGATCGCGTCCGAAGACATAGCCGAGATGCTTGCCTACGGCTTCGACCGAGCGCAGCACCCTTCCGTCGAGAATCGTCCCATCTGGAAAAGCGCCATTGGGTGAGTCCACATGGCACCGTTTGCCTCGAAAGGCAGCAGCATGGCGCTCGGCGAATCTGTGGATTTCATTTCCCTCAGGCATGCTTAATTCCAGACCATCTTCGCCTCAACCGCCTCCATGCGCCATAACAGATCGGGTTCAACCTTTCGCATCTGCGCGACAAAGCTCTCCGCCTCTTCGCGCGTATCAAACATAACCTTGTTGCAGACTTGCCCAGCCCGTAGTTGCTCGCATTTCCAGAGAGTATTCGTCATTCCAGTTCCTTCAGTTCTGAAAGCTTGAGGGGCACCTCGTATCGAGACGCCCCTCACTCAAATCGCGGTTGCCCGCCTTCATTTCTTATCTTCGACGTCGACGTACTCCGCGTCGATCACTCCTTCGTCCTTCTTTTCCGCGGTGGTTTCGGAAGCGGCCGTCGCGCCGTCCGCTGGAGCGGCGGGCGCGGCGGCATTGGCCTTGTACATGGCCTCGGCCAGCTTGTGCGAAGCCGCCGTCAGTTTCTCCCGCGCCGCGTTCAGCTCAGCCGCGCCGGGCTGGCCTTCAAGCGTCTTCTTCGCATCGGCAAGCGCCGTCTCCACATCGCCCTTCTCTGCCCCGGAGACTTTGTCGCCATTCTCCTTGAGCATCTTCTCGATGTTGTAGACCATGCTGTCAAGCCCGTTGCGTGCTTCGATCTCCTCGCGCTTCTCTTTATCTTCAGCCGAATGCGCCTCGGCTTCCTTGGCCATCCGTTCGACTTCTTCCTTACTTAGACCCGAAGACGATGTGATGGTCACCTTCTGGTCCTTGCCTGTGGCGTTATCCTTCGCGGTCACGTTCAAGATGCCGTTTGCATCGATATCGAACGTTACTTCTACCTGGGGTATGCCACGCGGTGCTGGTGGAATCCCGCCCAGCTTGAACTTGGCCAAGGTGCGATTCTGCGCGGCCATGGGCCGTTCGCCCTGCAGCACATGCACCTCAACCTCGGTTTGGTTATCGGCCGCGGTTGAGAAGGTCTCCGTCTTCTTCGTTGGGATGGTCGTGTTGCGCGCGATCATCGACGTTGCCACGCCGCCCAGCGTCTCAATGGCCAGCGTCAAGGGTGTCACGTCGAGCAAGAGCAGATCCTTGACTTCGCCACCCAGCACGCCTGCCTGAACGGCTGCGCCAATCGCCACCACTTCGTCGGGATTCACGCCTTTATGCGGTTCCTTGCCGAAAAGGTCTTTCACGATCTGCTGAATACGCGGCATGCGCGTCTGTCCGCCGACCAGCACCACTTCGTCGATCTTGCTGGCGTCCACGCCGGCGTCGGCCAAGGCCTTCTTCGAAGGGTCGATCGAACGCTGCAGGATGTCTTCGACAAGCTGCTCGAGCTTAGCGCGGGTCAATTTCTTGACCAGGTGCTTTGGTCCGCTTGAGTCGGCCGTCACAAAGGGCAGGTTGATCTCCGTCTCCATCGCAGTCGACAGCTCAATCTTGGCGCGTTCGGCGGCGTCCTTCAGGCGCTGTAGAGCCATTTCGTTGCCCTTCGAGCTCAGGTCGAGGCCTTCGTCCTTCTTGAACTCATCAATCAGCCAATCCACGATGCGCTGGTCAATGTTGTCGCCGCCCAAATGGGTATCCCCATTGGTCGACTTCACTTCGATTACGCCTTCGCCGACTTCAAGGATGGAAATATCGAAGGTGCCGCCGCCAAAGTCATAGACGGCGATAGTCTCTTCCTTCTTCTTGTCCAGGCCGTAAGCCAGCGCGGCTGCTGTCGGCTCATTCACGATGCGCTTTACATCGAGACCGGCGATACGCCCGGCATCCTTGGTGGCCTGGCGCTGGGCGTCGTTAAAGTATGCCGGCACGGTGATCACGGCTTCAGTGACAGTGCTGCCAAGGTAATCCTCGGCCGCTTTCTTCAGCTTCTGCAGGATCATCGCCGAGATCTCCGGTGGAGTGTAATCCTTGCCTTGCGCCTCCACGACAATGTGGTCTCCCTGCTGCTTTACCTTGTAGGGAACCATCTTCATTTCGTCGGTTACTTCATTGAAGCGGCGGCCCATGAAGCGCTTGATTGAATAAATTGTGTTCTGCGGATTGGTGATGGCCTGACGCTTGGCCACCTGGCCTACAAGGCGCTCTCCGCTCTTGGTGAAGCCGACGACGGAGGGAGTTGTGCGTCCGCCTTCTTCGTTGGCGATCACCTTCGGCTCGCCGCCTTCCATCACCGCGACGACCGAGTTGGTTGTTCCTAAATCGATACCGATAATCTTTGCCATTGGTGCTCCTGAAAATGTCTGCGTACTTGCTCCCGATTGCGAGACTTAGTTTCGCACTTGAGTGACTTACTGTCAATGTATCTGATGCAGATAGCGACTATCAGGATGCAGCTTCTGATAGAGCGTTGGGAAGGCTGTTCACACAGCTTAAGTTGTTCCTTATCAATCGAGTGCGACTCAATCTCCGGAATCGCTCGAAGGGTTGCCTGCAATCTAACAGTAATAAAATCAATAAGTTAATAAACTAGAGGACGAGATGTGTCGGAATTCCAAGAGTTTCTTGGTTCACGGGACAGCCTTCCGAATGCGAGAATGTGCGAACCGGAGACTCCTATGGTTATGACTATTGCCCCGTTTTCCATTCCCTATTCCCAGGCCGCGGTGGAGGATCTGCGCGAACGGTTGGCGCAAACTCGCTGGCCAGACGAGATTCCAGGCTCCGGCTGGGAATATGGCTTCGACCTCGGGTCGCTCAAGGACATCTGTGAATACTGGCGCAAGGGCTTTGACTGGAAGGCGCAGGTGACGCGAATGTTGGAGTTCGAGCACTTCCGGTATGTCGCGGACGGGGTCGGAATCCACTTCATCCATGCGCGCGGCAAGGGACCGGCCCCGATTCCACTGATTCTCACGCACGGCTGGCCAGGGTCGTTCCTCGAAATGTTCAAAATTCTCCCTCTGCTAACCGATCCGGCGGCGCATGGAGGGGACGTGGTGGACTCGTTCAACGTCGTGGTTCCATCGCTGCCGGGATTCGGCTATTCCGACCGTCCTCGCGGCCCCGGCATGAATGTGTTCAGAATCGCCGAATTGTGGGCAGGGCTGATGGCCGAACTTGGCTATGAGGACTTCGGCGCGCAGGGAGGCGACTTCGGCGCTGGCGTCAGCACGGCCCTCGGACTACGCTATCCCGACCGAATTCTGGGCATTCACCTGAATTACATTCCGGGATCGTACCTGCCTTACCTCGAAAGCGGGGCCCGTCTGGCAGCGGTAGAGGAGCAATTTCTAAGCGACGCCGCGCGCTGGTATGACGAAAGCGGAGCCTACGCGCACTTGCAGCGGACGCAGCCGCAGACAGCCGCGTATGGCCTCAATGACTCCCCAGCCGCACTGGCCGCCTGGATTCTTGAGAAGTTCCGTAAGTGGTCAGACTGCGAGGGGGAGCTGGAACGCCGGTTCACACGAGACGAGTTGCTGGCAAACCTGACTCTCTACTGGATGACGGAGACGATTCACTCCTCGTTCCGCCTGTATTTCGAAGTCCGCAAAGCTCCGTTGCAATTTGGAGAAACCGATTTTGTTCATGCTCCGTGCGCGATTGCACGTTTTCCGAGGGAAGAGCCATTTCCGCCGCTGGAATGGATCGACCGCGGCTACAACGTGCAGCGGTGGACGCAGATGCCAAGCGGAGGTCACTTCGCCGCCGCCGAAGAGCCGGAGCTGCTGGCGAAAGATGTGCGCGAGTTCTTCAGACGCTTTCGCTAACTACTCGGGCCTGTAACGGGCCCGAGGCCGAACGCCAGAATCATGGGCGCGGGTATACCCTATTGGCGTGATTCCATCGCTGCGTCGGGAGTTCAATTCGCGCTTTCGTCCCCAGACTTACCGTCTGTTTCTGCGCAATCTCGATGCATGTGTTCGCGCGCACGTGAGTTTTCGCGTGGCGGAGACTCCGGTGTTCTTGCCCAAAGAGCTGTTGGATGAAATGGCCGCGATTGGCGCGGAGCTGACGCATCGGCTGGTAGGGGACCGGGAATATCTGGCGGAATCGTGCA
Organism: Silvibacterium sp.; assembly: GCA_049588475.1. Classification (GTDB taxonomy): domain Bacteria; phylum Acidobacteriota; class Terriglobia; order Terriglobales; family Acidobacteriaceae; genus Silvibacterium. Next base: position 17,666 of record JBAVYX010000081.1, read on the forward strand.
AGGCAATTCCCGATGTGTATCGTGCAGCGGACGAAACGCCGCACCCGCACTTCATGACGGTGGATTTTGGGCTGGTGCGGGAGGCGGATGGCAGACTATCTCCAAGGCTCGTGGAGTTGCAGGCGTTTCCATCGGTTTATGCCTACCAGCATGTGCTGGCAGAGAACTATCGTTCTGCTTTTGCGCTCGATCCGGGACTCAACCCTTTCCTCGGTGGTCATACCGAGGCCAGTTTCTGGAAGCTGATGCAGCGTGTGATTCTGCGTGGTCATCACCCGGAGCATGTTGTGCTGACAGAGATCGATCCGCTGCACCAGAAGACGCTGCCGGATTTTCGCGTGACCGAGGAGCGGCTGGGGATTCGCATCGTCGATATCGCCGAAGTTTTTCCGGAGGACAGACCGGGGAAGCTCCCTCGGCTGTGCTATCGCGAGGGAACGCGTCTGGTTCCGATTCACCGTATCTACAACCGTGCGATTGTGGACGAGCTAATCCAGAAGCAGGTTCATCTGCACTTCGATTATCGTGAGCACTTCGATGTGGAGTGGGCCGGCCATCCGAACTGGTACTTCCACCTGAGCAAGTTTTCGATTCCGTATCTGGACCACCCGTGCGTGCCTCCGGCGATCTTTCTTGATGAGTTCTTCAGCGATGCAGGCCGCGATCGGCTGCCGGAGGACCGTGACCAGTGGATTCTCAAGCCGCTATTTTCGTTTGCCGGGAAGGGCATTCAGTTTGCCCCCACGGACGAGGATCTGACGGCGATTCCGCGACGGGATCGCCATAACTATTTGTTACAGCAGCGTGTGAAGTTCGAAAACGTGATTGATACGCCGCATGGGCCAACCCAGCCGGAAGTACGCATTCTCTATCTGTGGCCTGACGGCGGGAATCTTGAGCCAGTGTTACCCCTTGTGCGCCTTGGCCGGGGGAAGATGATGGGTGTGGACCACAATCGCGATCTGGAGTGGATCGGAGCATCCGCCGCGTTTCAGCCGGCAGCTCCGGTTGCCAAGGTAACTCGATAGAAACAGAGAGGTTGTGATTGGCGAGGTCGTAATAGTAATGGCTCGGCCTATTTTCTGTATTTACTTTGTGTCTTCGGTGTAAACTTTGGTAATTCGCTGGGCAGCCGATCCGCTTCTCGATCAGATACCCTTAAAAAGTATCAGAGAAATCCTGATTGGTTGTGGGTTATGTAATGCATATGGATGTTGCTGCATTGGAAATCGAGCGCGTGGAGCCGGAGACCCCGGAGGGGCTGCGGTCCGCGGTGCGTTTTCCACTGGCATTGCCTGTGCACCTGATGGTTTCAGCGAAGCAGTATGAAGCGGTTACCGATAATATTTCCGCGAATGGCGTGCTCTTGCACCTGGACGAGCTGTTGGCGCCAGGCACGGCGGTCGAGTTCCTGATCGAAATACCGGAGGGGACGATCGCTCCGTATGAGACAGCAGGAGTCCATTGCACGGGGAGAATTGTGCGCTCTTACAGGGAACCCTGGACGACGTATGCCGCAGCTGTGATCGACGAGTACAGTTTCCTGTAGTTGTCGGCGGACGTGAAGAATTATGGCTGATCATGTTCAAGGAAGTAACGAAGAAGCGACGCGGGGAGAGGTTTCGCCGCGGACTTCGGAGCGGCCGCTGGTTCGTATTGTACTGGCGGACTCGCAAGCGATTTATCGCGTAGGCATGCGCAAGGTCTTCGCGCTGGAGGATGATCTTCGCGTTGTGGCTCAGGTGGACCGCTTCGAAAATCTGCATGCGGCGCTGGAGCACCATCCGGCGGATGTGCTTCTGCTCGAAAGCAATCTGATCGCGGGCGTCACGAATGCCATTCCTGAGATAGTTCGCGGGGCACCGGATATCAAGATCATTGTGCAAACAGCAAGCGCGGACGAGGCGAACACTGTGGAGCTTTACCGGCGGGGCGTGCGTGGCATTATTCCTCGATCGATCTCCCCCGATTTGCTGGTGAAGTGCGTGCGCAAAATCGGCGCGGGAGAAACGTGGATCGATAACCAGTCCGTCAACTGGGTCATCGAGGCATATCGGTCGCAAGCCACGGCTATTACCAATCCCAAGTCGCAACCCCGGCTTTCGCCGAAAGAGCTTTCCATCATCGCCTGTATCACGCAGGGCAAGCGTAATAAGGAGATTGCCTTTCAGCTGGGCACGACCGAGCAGGTGATCAAGAATTATCTGCGCAAGATCTACGACAAGCTGGGTGTCTCAGACAGGCTTGAGCTGGCGCTCTACTGCCTGCATCATCAAATCCACAAGCGGGCCAAGGAACTGGAGCAGCCGGCGACGGATCAAGCCGCCGTGAACGGTGTGCCGGAAGATCACAGGCCACGCTAAGGTTCTTCCTTAAAGCAAGAACAGCTCTGATAAGCTCGTGGGGAGCCGCGCGGCGCGGCCTCTCCATCTCGTTATGTCGAGCCAATCCCGGAGCCTGAGCCCGCAGCAGCGTCATGCGTTTACGGCATGCTTTCTTGGCTGGACGCTCGATGCATTCGATTTCTTCATTCTGGTCTTCTGCGTAGCGCCGATTGCAAGATATTTTCAGGCCACGCCTGCGCTTGTGGCTGAGGCTCTCTTTCTGACGCTGGCCTTTCGGCCAGTGGGGGCGTTTTTGTTTGGCGCTCTGGCGGATAGATACGGACGGCGTCCGATACTGATGCTGAATATCGCCTGCTACTCCGCTTTTGAGCTGGCGAGCGCTTTTGCAACGTCGCTGCACGCACTGTTCTGGCTGCGTGCGCTCTTTGGGATCGCGATGGGCGGTGAGTGGGGTGTGGGCGCTGCCTTGGCGTTCGAGACGCTGCCGAAGGAAAGACGCGGCTTCTTCTCCGGCGTGTTGCAGGAGGGATATGCGGTGGGGTATCTGGCTGCTGCGGCCGCGTATGCGCTGCTGTTCCCACTCTTCTCACGGATGACTTGGCACGGGCACCCGGTGGGTTGGCGCGGCATGTTCCTTGTGGGCGCGGCGCCTGCGCTGCTGGTCTTCTATATCGGCAGGCAGGTACAGGAATCGCCGGTATGGCGCGAGCGCGAAGCGGTCAAGGCGCAAGTCGCTGCCCAGGTGAAGACAAGTCTTGCGAGCGGGATCCGGCAGTTCGCTCCGACGTTCATCTTCCTGGTGCTGCTGATGACCTGCTTCAACGCCTTCTCGCACGGCACGCAGGATTTATATCCGACTTTTCTGGAGAAGGGCCACCATTTTTCGGCGACGCTGACGGGCGTGGTGGGGATTATCTACAACGTCGGCGCGCTGCTGGGGGGCGTGTTCTTCGGAGGCATCTCGGAGCGCTTCGGGCGCAAGCGGACGATCATTACCGCGGCGCTGTTGTCGCTGCCGGTGATTCCTCTGTATGCGCTGGCGCACTCGCTGATTGCGCTTGCGAGCGGCGCGTTTCTGATGCAGTTCATGGTGCAGGGGGCATGGGGTGTCGTGCCCGCTTATCTAAGCGAGCTGTCGCCGGGTCCGATGCGAGCGATTTTTCCGGGCCTTGCCTACCAACTCGGCAACCTGATTACTTCGCGCAATGCGGTTCTGCAAGCGCGGGCCGCTGAGCGCTTCGGCGGCTTCGGGCGCGTGCTCGCCGTCACCGTCCTGCTGGTCGCCAGCTGCCTGGCGCTGGTTACTTACTTTGGGCGCGAGTCACGTGGGGCGGATATAACCGTTTGAGTCACTCGTGTTAAGGCCTCTAGGAACTTGTTGAAATAGGTACTGCCTCTGCGGCATAGCCCATGTGCTGTGCGTCTTATGTGCATGCGAGGAGACGAGCGTATTCAGGACGGGATGTTCAGCTATGTTTCGCTGGAGCAGCGAGTGCCGGCGGATCATCCGTTGCGGGAAGTTCGGAAGCTGACCGA
>JBAVYX010000082.1:0-4858 GCA_049588475.1 Silvibacterium sp.
AGCTAGAAGCTGCATGATGGAAAAAAGGAGCGGAAGCGCGTGCGGAGAACGACACGAAGCAAATTGGAGCTTGCGAATCGGCTTCCCCATTACTCGGTTTCTGTTGTTTGTTTCCCTTCTTCTCCCCTGGGCTTTTGCGCAGCGATCAAGTCCTGATCAGCAATCTTTTCTTGATCACCTTACTCTGAGCACTGATTCCGTAGCACCCCGACGTTTCGTTGCAGTCCACGGCCGCCGGTCCCTCATTATGGGGTATCCAGAGGGAGGCCTCGAGGTTTGGACGTATCCACTCCAGATCCTCAGCGGTTACCAGATAGGCTTTAGACCAGTTGGAGCCACGACTGAATCCGATGGGCGGTCCATCCTCAGACGCATTACTTATACTCCTGATTACGTCACTCGCACTTATATCGGGCCCAATTACATCGTTCGCGAGAAGCTCTTTGTGCCGCTGGATCGGCCGGGCGCAATCCTAAGCTATGAAGTTGAAGCCCAGATGCCGGTCGATATTGTGATTCACTTTACGCCGGTTCTCAACCTGATGTGGCCTGGCGCGGCAGGTGGACAAAGCGCGGAGTGGAACCCGGATGTGCCGGGGTATGTGCTTTCTGAGCCTTTGCACAAATTCTCAGCGGTTGTCAGCGCAAACGAGATTTTTACGCATGATGGCACTCTAAACAGCACGCTGCGAACGGATGGTAAGCTCTCTTTTTCTTTACGTCCGCGTGTAACAACAGGTGGCCCCGCTGTTGCAACTGTTTACATTGCGCTGCAGGCGAATAGGTCGAAAGACCCGGCCGCGACGATTCGCGAATTGTCCGACCATCGGGCCGATATGGAAGTTCAGGCAGCAGCTCACCATGCAGAGATGGAGCACAGCGCCCTCCAGATTCGCACTCCCGACGAAGATGTGAATCGGGCACTGGCATGGGCTGAGGTGGCCCTCGATCAGGCGTGGGTGTGCAATCCTCAGCTCGGCTGCGGCATGGTAGCGGGCTACGGTCCCTCCCGGGACGCGCGCCGCCCACAGTACGCCTGGTTCTTTGCGGGTGATGGATTGGTTGCGACCAATGCTCTAGTGGCAGCAGGCGAATACTCCCGAGCGCGCGATCAACTCGAATTTATCGCAAAGTATCAGGACCCGAAGACGGGAATGATCTGGCACGAGCTTTCGCAGAGTGCTGGATATCTCGACTGGTCAAAGTACCCCTACATGTTCGTTCACGTTGATATCAGCTTCGACTATCTGAATACCGTTGCCCGGTATGTCTCCGCAAGTGGCGACACTGCATTTGCAGTGGATCATTGGTCATCCATTGAGGCCGCCTATCGATACTGCAAATCTCTCATTCGCGCCTCCGACAATCTGCCACATATTCCAGCAGACAAAGAGGCAGGAGATGAGCAGGACCGGCCAGACGACGATCTGGGGCTTTCTTCGAGCTGGGTCACTGCTACCAACAGCTTTGCACAACTAGCCAGGTTCGCAGGGCATCTGCAGTTTGCCGATGAGGCTCTCAAAGCAAATCAGCTCGCACGGGAGGCCATCGCAACTCACTATTGGGATTCCGCGCATCATTTTTGGATCGACGGTCACATGGAGTCCGGAACGCCCATTTTTAGTCGTAGGAGAGGTCCAACTCAGGTGATCGCTCAGAACGTCTTCTCGGCGGAGCAGAATGACGAACTGTTGAACCAGCTTGCCTCTTCGGATTTTCAATCAGACTGGGGGATGCGTGGAGTAGCGGCAAGCTCCAAAATCTTCGACCCAAACTCTTACGCGAAGGGGAGCATCTTCGCGCTGGGCACGACCGAGGCGTCCAACACATTTTGGTTGGAACATCGCCCCACCACTGCCTTCGCGCTATGGAGCGCAATCCTTCCGTGGAACACTCTCGATTCGCTCGGCCACATCCATGAAGTCCTCGCCGGTAATTATTACCGCGAACAGGCGGAGTCGGTGCCTGAACAAACGTGGTCTTCGGCCGGGTTGCTCGATGCAGCGATACGCGGCCTGCTCGGACTCGATATTCAGGGCGCCCAGAACCGCATCGTCTTCACTCCCCACCTACCGGCGGAGTGGGGTCGAACTTCAGTCGAAAATATCCGCTTGCCCCACTCCACGCTCGCGTTTGAAGTCAGTCAAAGCATGGATGGAGTCGACCTTGAAATCCGAAACGAAGGCACTTCGGCCCGAATACTGTTCGAACCTCAGCTTCCACTTGGGGCACACTTACTCAGCGCTGAATTCGAAGGCCGGCCGGTTACCGCCGATCCCGAACTATTTCCCGAAGATGAGCACGCTAAGGTGGAAATCGAGGCTCCATCCGGCACAAGTCACTGCCGTCTCCGATTCGCAGAAGGGGTATCCCTAGTTCTGACACGACCTGCGCCGCACCTCGGCGACCCCAGCACTGACATGAAGCTGACCAGCCTCCATCTGCAGAATCAAATTTTATCGATTGACGCGGACGTGAACTTAGCCGGGAATGCTACTTTCCGACTGCGGACTTCCTGGAAGATCGTCACACTCAAAGGGGCGACGATCCGGCAATTGTCGGACGTCTCTTACGAGGTCACGATGCAGGGACCGTATGCGCCCACCAATTCTCTCGGCTATGCTCACACGCATGTGGAGATTACTTTAGCCGACAAGTGAATGATTCCGATTCTTCCAAAACCCCTTGTGGAGGGTATCTCTTGCCGCCGCGGTAGGGTTTCCAAAAACTTGAGCAGCTGGGTACGCATAGGCCTGATTGGATGCCGACGTATTGAGCAGATCGAAGAGGACGATGTTAACCGAGCCAGATTTAGCACCTTGCGCAGACAGATTAGTAAACTCATACGGTGTTGTTCTTGGAGAAGAGGGGGCCAACTTTTGGCTTGCACCTGCTGCTCAGGTGCTGGTGCCTCGTAGCTGTGCGCGTCGTAATATTCGATGCGCTGCGGCTTGCCGTCTTCAAGCAGGCGAAAGTCTTTTTCAGTGAGGCGCCGTTCGATTCCGGACAATCTTTTCTGCAACCGGACACCCTGAGTCCTGGCATCTCCTGTAGATATTCAACATAAATAGTGCACTTATGTAGACATTCAACATGGCAATCGAAATGCTGTTCGTGAGTGTGGTCTTTGAGGAGGGACCTTTCTCATGACAGCTTTCAATATGTATTACCGAAGATCGTCCGGTCGCCTGCAGAGAATGTCCATGATCATTGCCTGCCTGGCAGCATGCTGTATAAGCAGCTTGCCGCTAAACGCGCAGATCCTGACAAGAGAAGACTTGCAGAAGGAAACCATGGCATATGAAGCCGCGTCGCGCGACCTAGAACGGTCGAACATGCCTTCGCTCCAGGCAGGACGGATCTGGTCACACCTCGGCACCTTGTATCAGGACGCGGGCAAATACGATCAGTCCCAGGCAGCCTATGAACACGCGATGAGATTGTTAACTATGCCCCCTGTATCTCAACCGGACCTGGCGGTCGCCATCGATAATTTGGGAACTTTATACATGGAAACAGGGAACGTAAAAGAAGCAGAACAAGCAGAATTAAAGGCCTTGAAGATCCGCGAAGGAACGGGGTTGAAATCAGAGCTTCCGAAAAGCTGGTATCACCTCGCTACTCTTTATCTCCGTGAGCGCCGTCCGGCAAAGTCGGAGAATTTTGCGAGACAGGCTGTTGACGCCTTCTCTCGAGATCCGGATGCCGCTCCTGAAGACAAAATCGGCAGCCTCCTTGTTCTGGCTTCTTCTGATTGCCAGTCTCATCGATACTCTGAGGCGATCGCAGAGTTTCAGACTTCGCTTCAGCTCACAATGAAGACATATGGCCCTCAACACTATCCAACGGGACTGAACATGTTCCTGCTGGGCTATGCCGACTGGAAGAACGGCGATCTGGCGTCCGCAGACGAACACATGAAGCGCGGATATGACATCGTCGGCAAAGAGATGGGATGGCATCCCGCTTATCTCTTTTTCATGACGCAATACGCACACTTCCTTCGCGACCAATACAAGCGGAATGAGGCTCACGTCATTGAAGAGGAAATCAAGAGAAAGCGCGCCCAGCTCAGCGCCGATCCTGCCTACAGCTCGAGACTGCAGACCATGGACATCGCCGCTCTCTTTTGAAGGCCGGCGATCATTCTGCCCTGAGAGCTTGCATGGGATTGATCGACACGGCGCGTCGCGCCGGCAGTACTGCGGCAAGCAGCCCGATCACTATCAACATCAGGGCAGACAGCACGAAAACCCAGGGATTGCCCGGCTGCACCTCGAACAGAAAGCTGCGCACGGATCGTGCGGCAAAGAGGGCAGCAACTCCTCCACATAACACGCCGATCGCCAGCAGCCCAGCAACCGGTCGAATTACCAGCAGGAATACCCTTGGCCGAGTGGCTCCCAGAGCCATTCGAACGCCGATTTCCGTAGTGCGGCGCGTCACATTCCAGGCCACCAGGCCATAAATGCCGATGCCGCTGAGCAGCAAACCAAGCAGCGCGAAGAACCCCGACAGAACGGATAACAATCGCTCACGCGCAACCGAGTCATAAAGTGTCTGGCTGAACTCCATGGGTGGGATCAACGGGCTGGATGGCGCCATCTCATGCAGGGTGGCCAGATAGGCTGATTTTGCAGCTGCTAGACTGCCGGCATGAATGACGAAGAAGAGGTTTGACCCTGCGTTCGTCATCCCTCCTTCCCCTGTGGTGATTGGTATGTACACAATCGGCGGCGGCGCCTCGCGCAATGAATCGTATTTGGTGTCGCGCACAATGCCGACGATCTGACAGTCGCGGAAAGTATCGACTCCGGTCCTTTGATGGATGATCGAGCGGAGTGTTTTGCCGAGCGTCG
>JBAVYX010000083.1:0-9470 GCA_049588475.1 Silvibacterium sp.
TAAGGTGTCTGTCCTTTGATCGTCTCTGGCTCGATCATGCGATGCTCCGGATCATTGTGATCGAAGTCCGTGGTGGTAGGGAAAGAGCCGAGGCTCATAAACCACATGGCCGCCCGCGTCAGGCTGATGCGCACATGGTAGCTGCCGCCCTCTTTCGCCCGGCGTCTCAGTGCGGCAATCACCCCCGCAGCGCCCATATAGCCCGCGATGAAGTCATTGAGCACCATCGTGGAAGGGAAACCCGGTCTGTGTCCCAGCCCGCCGGCCTCGGCGATGGTGAACCCCGAAACCGTGAGCGCTTCCATGTCGAATCCAGCGCGATTCCACCACGGTCCGTCCCAACTGTAGCAGCGTATCGTGAGGTAGATGATGCCGGGCTTTTTCATTGCCACTTCCTTGACGCCGAAACCCAGCCTTTCCATCGCCCCTCCACGGAAGCCCTCGATGAATACGTCGGCGTCCGGGATGAGCGTTGCAAAATGTTTGCTCTGAGCCGGATTTCTCAGATCCACGAAGCTCGAACGCATGCCGACAGTGCAGTCAGTCGAGAAGAGTTCGTGCTCGAACGATTGATCGCGCGCAATGTGCAGGATTTCCGCACCATTTTCGGCAAGCGTGCGCGCCGCGACACTACTGGCGATGACATGTGTGCACGCCAAAGCCTTGATCCCGGAGAGCGGTTGCACCGGATTAGGCTTGAAGGGGATCGGATCGGTGTCATTGATCTTGATGATTTCGATCGCAGGAATCTTGGCGAGATGCTGGCCCTCCGGGTGCTGTGCCCATTCCTCGGTGGTTCGGTGCAAACCCATCACCATTCCCTTGCTGGCTACAAGATCGTCAAGCTCCTTGGAATTCCACTGCTTGACGGTCTTGGTGATAGCTTCAGAGTTGGGGGCAGAGTTGATAGCGCTACATATTCGCCGCTTCTTTCTCCGCCGCTTTCGAGCCTGCAACTGGATCTCACTGCCGCAAGTGACAGTTGTCATCGATCCCTTATCGCGTTGATACTGTCAATCGCGTGAGACGCTTGCGATTTCTGTGAAGCGGTTTGAGTGGGGTGGGAGGTTCCATTGAAGACTCTCCTCATTGTGAAAACGGCTGTGGAGATGCTGGCCGGCCTGGCATTTGCGTTATTTCCGAGCAGTCTGTTTCTCATTCTGCTCGGAGCGCCGTTGGATACAGCCGGAACCTATGCCTTTCGCATGTTTGGTGGAGCAATATTCGCGATGGGATTCGCATGCTGGCTGGCACGCGATGCAAGCGACACCTCGGCTGCGAGGGCGCTGATTATGGCGATGCTCCTCTATGATGCTGTCTTCGTTGCCCTTCTCCTTTCAGCCCGGCTGGCTGCGGGTTTGACGGGCATAGCCCTGTGGCCGACAGTAGTACTTCATTTGGGACTCGCGGTTTCTTCCCTGTTCTGTCTCAGGCAGGGCTCAGTTGCTCGTGTGGGATGAGTCGATGTTGGGCCATGTACCCGGAAACGGGATGGTACAGCTTTGGCGTCGGAAATTCAGGGCCAGTAATTCCAGGTCGTCTTTACCAGGAGGTCTCATGCAACGAAACAAGATTATCGCTTGGAGCGTCGCCGCATTGACCGTGTCTCTCTCCGGCGCATACGCATTGAAGCACATGATACCAGTGCCAGCCGCCGCCGCCGCGCAGGCTTCAACTGACCATGTCATCTTTCTCGATCAGGGGTGGTCGAAAGACGTTCGGGAGGGGTACTACCACATCTCGCAGGGCACAACGGTGATGCCGTATGACATCTTTCTTAACCTCGAGGCCGCAGGCAGCCAGGACCTTTTTCGCTCAGATGCGAATAGCGAACGGTATGGCCTGACGCCCGACCCGGCAGACCCCAAATGGAACCCAGATGGCTTGCCAATCGGGCTGGGTAAGACCGTGACGACTGAGGGTCCATGGAAGGGTGAAGACGTCGGGATAAACTGCGCCACCTGCCATAATACGGAGCTGTTTTATCAAGGGAAACGGGTTCGTATCGATGGCGGAGTCGGAAATCACTTCGACCTGGAAGCGTATGTATTTGCTCTCGATGACGCTGTACAGGAAACGCTGAAGGATGCAGCAAAGTTTGATCGTCTGGCAGCGCGAATGGGAGCTTCGAATACGGACGCAAAGAGTGACCTGCGCCAACGTTTCGAAAGTACCGCCGATCGTGTCCATCATTTCCGGACCCGCGTTCTGCTCACTCCCTACCCCTGGGGGCCGTCGCGAATGGACGCCATCGCTCTGATCGTCGCCCGCGTAACTTCCGTAGCGCCCGATATTCCTCAGAACTGGTCTGCGGCTCTCGCGCCAACCAAGCCTCCCTTCCTTTGGAATTCTCCGCAGGGCTCATGGACACAATGGCGTGGCGTGCAACAAGATCCAATCAATCGCAACCTTACCGAAACCATGGGCGTTTTTATGTCCATGAATCTGACGGCCAACTCACCTCAGGAAGGTCTCTTCGATTCGAATGCTCGCCTGAAGAATCTCGAGGAGATTGAGGATTGGCTGACTCATCTGGCGCCTCCCAAGTGGCCAGAAGAAGTGTTTGGAAAAATCGACCGTGCCAAAGCGGCGAGGGGCAAGGAGCTCTTTGCCAAACACTGCGCGGAGTGCCACAATTCTTATCCCTATACGTGGACGGAACCCAACAAGTATGGCAAGCGCTTCCTTGAAGTTGGACTGGTGCCAGAAAGCTATGTAGGCACAGATCGGATGCAGTTCGAGGACGTCAGGCCGTTTGTGCAGACGGCTCACCTGGCTCCGTATCTTCCCGGACCGCTCAAGGATAAGCCGCTTATTCCAGGCGGCTACCTCTACGTCGGATTGCAGGAAAGCATTCTTCATGTTGCCTTGTCGAAGGTCAATCAGACCGAAGAGGAGGCCGTTAAGATGCACGGCTACAGGGAACTTCCTGTCCCACGTCCCTCTCAAGTTCCCCACTACAAGGCCGCGCCACGCGATGGCGTGTGGGCTACCCCGCCTTTCATGCACAACGGGTCGGTACCCAATCTTTATGAAATGCTCCTTCCGGCGGCGCAGCGCACAAAGAAGTTTTACCTGGGGCGGGACTTCGATCCGGTCAAGGTGGGTGTGGACACCTCAGGAAAATCCGGAACCTATCTCATTGACACCTCACTCATTGGAAGCTCGAATTCCGGGCACTCATTCGAGAACGCTCCCCTCGGGAATGGCGTCATCGGTCCCTTGTTGACCGACGAAGAACGTTGGGCGCTCGTTGAGTACCTGAAGTCCATTCCTGAGGAAGCAGGCCGGGTGACGCCGTTCGGGGGTCCACCGAACGCGGTCACCGGACACGCCAAGTATGCGAACCCACCGGAAGCTCCGCAACGCTGAACTGATCGCCAGAGGAGGGGAGCGATGTCAGACCACGTAGATGGACCACGGCAGATCGGTGAGCCGGCAACTGATCTCACCGATCTGTTCGCGTTCACCAGCCCGGAAAATCCCGCGCACACGGTGCTGGCCGCGAATGTATTCCCTTCGGCGGGTGTGACTGCGATGTTCTCCAACGCAGTCAATCACTCGATTGTGGTTCGCAGGGTGACAGTTGCCGGCACTGGCGAGAATGCGAAATTCAAGCCAAGTGACAAAGAGTATCGCTTCAGCTTCCGGTTCGATGTTCTTGAACACGCAAATGGCGACTCGAAGCCGGTGCAGCGCGGCACCTGTACCAGTCCCGATGGCCAGATGCTACCGTTCGTCGTCAACGACGAGAAGGGGGCATCGACTGCGGATGGAGTTTTCCGCGTATTTGCGGGCTTGCGCTCTGATCCGTTCAATCTCGCGTGGGCTCCCGCAGAGCTTAAGAAGCTTCCCAATCTGTTGCAACACGACAATGTGCTTGCGATCGTCGTCGAGTTCGACACGCAACGAGTACTCAGTCCAAGTGAAGGGTCGCTTTTTGGGGTGATCGCCGAAATCACCCCGTTACCCGGACGCGCCAGCCCGATCGGGGTAAACCCTCCCCGTTACGATTGGGTTGGCCGTCCGGAACAGACCAACATGCGCTTGAATAATCCTGGGATTCAGGGGACAGACGATCTCCGCGACCTATGGAATCAGCAAACACCCTTTGCGATTGCAGAAGAATTGAAGCCCGTATTTCACCAAAAGCTGGTGAAAAGTCTGACTAACTGGGATATGCGTGACGGGAAGGCAGATTGGTCGTCCGGGGCACTGCACGCCGCGGCCAATGTCTATCTCGATGATTTCCTGTTGTTCGACGTCTCCAAGCCGACGAGTGACACCAGTTTTTTTGAAATCGAGAAAAGCACACTTCGAGGAAAACCCTACGCGACGGGTGGCGGACGCACGGTTGACGCAAATGTGGTCGACATCATGATCACCTGGATGGTGAATGACGACAAGGAGTTTATGCAAGGTGGAGCAACGGGCGCGACGAAGCCAGGCCTCAAAGTATTTCCCTACGAGGCTTCACCAAATACGGAGTTGCAGACTGTTGCCGACAACGTTGATCTCGCGGCCTCTCCGAATCAGGTCTGGGCTCTCATCGGCCAATTTGGTGGAATGTGGCATCCACTGATTGCCAGCGTAAAGCTCACCGGCAAAGGTGTCGGGCAGTTGCGCACAATCGAAACGATCGATGGCAAGCAGATTATTGAGCGCCTCGAGGCCGAGGATAATTCACAACGCCTCTATCGCTATACAAATGTGAGTGGACTTGGGGTTGTGGATTACACGGGAACGTTCGATCTGAAGCCAAAGGGCAGCGGAAGCTCCGTGGAGTGGCGGGTTCAGTTTCTTGCTGACAACCAAGCGACCCTTGTCGTAAGGACCATCGTTGCCACCCTGATGAAAACAGGGTTCGATGCCCTGACAAAACGCTTTGGAGCCCTGAAATGATTGAAGCGCCGGAAATCGATCTCGCGTATCCACTGACGGATGGGGATATCGCCGTCAACAATCTGGAGAGCGCACGGAAACATTCCTGGAGCCGATTCTGGCGCGATCCATTACGGCCGGGCATAGCGGAGTGCACCGTCGAGCAGGAGCAATTAGCGGCGCAATTCGTCGGCGACTTGGGTGCGCTCGACCGCCTCGACACACTCGTCCAGCATTTGGATCGTGTGGAGGCGGAGTCGCCCCGAACCACCCTCATCCGTGCTCAGATTGCGTCCATGGGGCACCGCTTTGCTGAAGCAAAGAGGTATCTCGACGAGATTGGAGGTTGGGGTGAGTTGTCTGAGGATGCAAATCGCCTCTCTTTGAGTATCGACCAAGCCTGCGGAATCGACCTGGAAGTCGTACTTGAAGCCAGACGGTGGATCGCTGCGAAGTCAAAGCGCTTGGAAGACCTAGTCCCACTAGCTGCGTTGTACGCCGATCTTCGCGAGTTCGACGAGGCTGACCGGATCTATCAACGTGCGCTTAGGGAATATCACGATACGTCTCCTTTCGCTGTCGCATGGGTCTGCTTTCAGCTGGGCGTTTTGTGGGGAGAATTGGTTCCCGGAGGCCAACCGACTCGGGCTGCGGGCTGGTATCAGCACGCCATTCAATATTTACCAGGATATGTGAAGGCACGTGTACATCTGGCAGAAATCTATTTGCGCTACGAATTGGTGGGCGAAGCGGAAGCCTTGTTGATGCCAGCCGCTGTGAGCGGTGATCCCGAAGTATCCTGGCGACTGGCCGATGTGCTGGTCGCGATGGGAAAATTCGCGGAGGCGAAAGAGAAGATGCAAGCCGCCCGATCCGGCTTCGAGTCTCTTCTGGAAAAACATCTGCTCGCGTTTGCTGACCATGGTGCGGAGTTCTATGTCGGCAGCGGCAATGATCCGCGAAGAGCTTTCGAACTCGCGAGCATTAACCTCGCAAACCGTCCGACAATGCGGGCCTTCGAACAGGCGTATGAAGCCTCCGTCGCCGCTGGAGAGTCGGAGCGTGCAGCAAAGATTGTCGCGGCTGCCGAGGATCGTTGGGGAGCAACGAACGCCTTTCGTTTTTCGCAATTAGCCAGGACTTACGGGGACAAACCAGCGTCGGAGAGATCAACCGCATGATGATCGATCGAAGAGCTTTCATTATTCAGGGAGCGACACTCCTTGCAACGGCTCCAGCCTTAACAGTCGTATTACCAGGCTCGTCGGCAGCGCAGACTCCGCTCATGACCGGAGCTGGAACAGATGAGACTTCCATCCTTTTCAAGATCGATGGCTGGGATGCTTGCGACGCGGAAGTTTCGAACGGAAATGAGGTGTGGCTCAGAATTAATCAATCGTGGCGGGCTGCGTGGCGGTGATATGAAGTTACAGAGGGCAGCTGGAATGGCATCATTATCATGCCAACTTATTAGCTGGGCCGTCCTTCTCGTTCTGATTCCCAATCTTTTGACGATGTACGCGAGCGGAGACGGGCCAACGCAGGGAGCGCCGTCGAACGCTTCTGTGCAGGAGGGCGTCGTAAAGCTTGCCGACTCGAACATTGAGTACTTCAGCCAGGGCCAGGGTGAGTCAATTGTCTTGCTACCTTTCGGAGGACTCACAGTTGGCTATATGCAGGAACTCTCAAACGATCTTGCTAACGCCGGATATCGGGTGGTTCGAATCAATTTCAGAGGTTCGGGAAAGAGTTCGGGGCCCGGGGAAGGCATCACTCTACACACGCTAGCCGCAGATGTCGCTGGTGTGATCAGAGCGCTGAAGCTAGGAAGAGTGAACATCGCCGGGCACGCGTTTGGAAATCGTGTGGCACGAACTTTGGCCGCAGATCATCCAGAGTTGGTTCGCAGTGTCATCCTGTTTACTGCAGGCGGAAAGGTCCCGCCAGACCCGCCCGGAGAACGTGCCTTACAGGCGATTTTCAATCCTGCATCGACCGATGCAGACATTCTGAGCCAGATGAAATACATGGTTGGCAATGCTGCCGAGATTCCAATGGCGTGGCAAGCCATCAAGCCGTGTCGTGCCCCGCAGGTAGCGGGAATACAAAGGACAGCGATGCAAAACACGCCCCTTAAGGATTGGTGGGCACCGCCGGGAAAAACGAAATATCTCATACTGCAAGGAACTAATGACCAGATCGCACCTCCAGAAAATGCAGTGCTGCTGAAGCAAGAACTCGGTGAGCGAGCTACGCTCGTCTCATTCCCCGGCGCAGGCCATCTGTTTATTGTGACGGAGCCAAAGAAAGCCGCAGCCGCCGTAGTTTCATTTCTTCATCAGACGACGACTTGACCGTCCGATACGGATGAGGACAATCACGGGCGTGGGTCCCGAGAAAGCATTGCGAATTTAGAGAACGTTTTAATAGGTTTTCTGCCTCCCGAGGAATACATGACAGCCAAGTCCGCTTTACTTGGGATTTTTCTCGGATTGTCGCTGTCAGTGATTTGCCACTCACGCGCTGCCGGCCAGTCAGCGACGTCCTCCACAGAGAATGAAGCGTGGCCAGAAGCGGGTGCCCATGTGCAACTGGCGTCAAACTGGCGCGTGCTTTCGTTCGTCGGGCTGGAGCAGGCGGCAGGTTATCCCTTCCAGCAGTGGTATTTAGCGGCGGCGATCGGTCGTCAAATCAAACCCATTTTAAGGCCGCACTGGGAGAACATCGATCCAGACAAAGAGCACTATCTTCTTTTAGGTGGCGGGTATGAATACCTTCGAACGACTCATTCCGGAGAAGTGTCCAACGAGAACCGGATAACTTTCGACGTGACCCCCAGCCTTCGTCCGGTGTCTAGACTACTTCTGCGCGACAGGAACTGGACCGAGCTTCGTTGGATCAACGGAACGTACTCGACAACCTATCGCAACATGGTGGTGGGCGAAGTTGACCTTCGTGTTCACGACATCCGCTTCACTCCCTTCGGCACAGCCGAGTTCTTTTACGACAGCCCGAAGCATTCATGGGACCAGGAATGGTACACCGGAGGTGTTCAGATGCCGTATAAGCGCATTTTCATGCTGGAAACCTATTACCTCCGAGAACACTGCCCGAGCTGCACACCGGCAAACTGGAATGCAGGCGGCGTAACGCTGAACTTCTTTTTCAAGAAGCGGGAATAAAGACCAGGAAATTCCCTCGTACATCCTCGTCGCGGCCCCAGAAGTGAAGGCTAGCCTGTGGGAGATTTGACAGCTCGGTCCGCCCGCGAAGTTTGGGAACTGGACGACCTCGATGATCGCTAAATCCCCATAACCGGCCAATCGCTTCCCGTTCTAATGGTGTGTAAAATATTGCGCTCGTCGCAGGCGATGTTGCTCTAGGTAGGCTGAGATAACCATTGGTCGTTCCAAAGCACTCGGTTACTCGAGTTGCGATCTCCGCTACAGGTGTGGCTTTTGCGCCCAGCGCAGCTCCTGGAGGCCCGATGCTCTGTCCAAATGAGTTCCAGTCTGCCGCCACTACTGATGAGTCCGTTATTGCCGGCTGGGTTGACCTTACCAAACGGTAAGAAACCCAGCTGAAGAATAATAAAACACCTCTGAACTCCGCGCCAGATCAGGGGTTTTCGCAATCAGCCAGTTTTGCATGGCTGGCCGGTTATCTTCGCCAACTCACTCATCGAAGTCGAATAGGTCCTCAAAAGTCGACATGATCGGCATAGGGGCGGCAGTCACCTGCCGACCCCTGCCACACCACCGTGCGTACGGGTCCGTACACGGCGGTTCGAGAGGTTACGCTAGTAGTTCTCGAACAGTGAAGGAAGACCGAGCGAGCGGAAGTAAGCATTCGAGGCTCCCACGGAGAGAGCTTTGGAGCGTGCCAGGTACCAAGGGCCGCGACCACTCCCGGCCGTATTGGCGGCCAGTCGCGTACGCACTCCCAGTTCCAGCAACGCGGCCCGGCGGCGACGTGGAGTTTTCCACTGTCGCCAGAGCGCACATCGCAGCCTGAGCCGCACCCAACGAATAAGGCCGATCAGCACCTCGGGGGTTTCGCAAAAGCCGAAGTAGCCGCGCCATCCCACCATATAGGTGGCCAGTCGCTTCACTGTCGTCTCGATGCTGACGCCCTTGGCCTGTCGCGTGATCTCCCGGATTCGGTCTTTGAAGCGCGTCAGAGCCTTCGGAGCAATCGCTCGTTTGATCTCTGGGCCGCTCGTAAAACTAAATCCGAGGAACTTTCGCTCCTGCGGTCGCGCCACCGCGCTCTTGTTCTCATTTACCTAGAGTTTGAGTTGCTGCGTGATAAAGCGCGTAACGCTCTTCATCACTCGTTGACCCGCACGCTCGCTACGCACATAGATATTGCTGTCATCTGCGTAGCGAACATAACGATGTCCGCGAAGCTCCAACTCGCGATCGAGCGCATCAAGCACGAGATTGCTGAGCAGAGGCGAAGCCACGCCCCTTACACAAAAGGTAATCTGGGTCTCCCCGTGACGGTGCGCCATCATTTTGCGGCGGTCCGGAAGGGATGGGGATGCTGTGGCGGATGGTGATGGTGTCGTCCCCTACCAGAACCTCTTT
>JBAVYX010000084.1:0-7267 GCA_049588475.1 Silvibacterium sp.
TCTCCTATCGCCCGAGCAGTGCGCCGAGCGGCGTTGAGCTGACCAAAGACAAGGGGTCGTTCGTCGAGGTGGTGGCCGAGGCTCTGGGTCTGAAGAAGCTGCGGGTAGTCGAGACCGGGGGCAACGCATATATGCGGGAGCGGACGCAGTGGGACAGCGGCGCGAACCTGGTGTGCGCCTCGCCGGGGGTGGTCTTCGCCTACGACCGGAATGTGTATACGAACACGCTGCTGCGCAAGGAAGGCATCGAGGTGATAACCATCGTGGGCGCCGAACTGGGCCGCGGACGCGGGGGCGGGCATTGCATGACCTGCCCCATCATCCGCGAACCCGTCGACCACTAGCCAGAGGGTCAGTGAATATCCATGGCCGCCGGGCCGGCATGATAGGCAAGCAAGAGCCGTCTGAAAAGGAGGCAACATATGGCTGGCCAACCCAGTACGTCCCGCATCATCAGGGAACCGTCGTTTGCGGATGCGATCATTCCGGTGGTTACCCTTATCGGCTTGGTCGCGGGGGGCGTCTTTCTGTTTGGATTGGCCGCTGTTGACGGCCCCATGCAGGTCGCGTTGATTCTCAGCGCCGCGGTCGCCTCCCTGATCCTTCTCAAGAATGGGCATCCCTGGGAGGAGATCTCCAAATCCGCGGGAACCGCCCTCGCGTCCGTCTCCACCCCATTTTTTATTTTGTTTGGTGTCGGCGCACTGATTGGTACCTGGAATATGTCGGGCACTATTCCGACCATGGTCTTTTATGGCATTCAACTGCTGCATCCGGCTTATTTCTATGTTGCTGCGTTTGCCATCTGTGTCGTGATATCGCTCGGCATTGGGAGTTCCTGGACAACGGCCGGGACAATGGGCGTCGGATTGGTTGGACTCGCAACCATGGTCGGGGTTTCGCCAGTCATTACCGCCGGAGCGGTCGTTTCCGGCTCCTACGTAGGCGATAAAATATCCCCTCTTTCCGAGACCACTGTCCTAACAGCCGAGTTGGCGAAGATCGACGTCTTCACGCACATCCGCGCCATGCTTTGGAGTACAGGGCCTGCTTGCATCATTGCCTTCATTGGGTTTGCGATTCTCAGTTTCCGCGAAGGCGGCGTCATCCACAACGTCGATACAGCGAGCGAACTATCCAAGCTGGATCAGCTTTTTTGGATTACGCCGTTGAACCTGATCCCTTTGCTCGTTCTGATCATACTTTCGATTCGCAAAGTACCGCCCTCACTTGCAATTCTCAGCTCGGCGCTGCTCGCGGGCATCATGGCCACGATTTTGCAACGGCCGGCCATGGAACACACCCTCAGCGGGTCATCGATTTGGGCGCCGTTCGCATATATCAGAAGCGTTTGGCTGGTGATGGCGAATGGCTATTCTGTGAATTCGGGCATCAAAGAGATTGACAGCCTCCTTTCACGCGGCGGTATGGGCAGCATGTTGCCAACGCTTTGGATCATTATCGGCGCGGTGGTCTTTGGCACATTACTCGAAGAATTCAATCTGCTGGCGAAACTGATCAATCCGATTCTTGAACGCGTAAAAACAACCGGGCAATTGATCGCGGCAGTGGTTGCGACAGCGATTGGGTTAAATATCATCGCCGCTGACCAATACATCGCACTGGTGTTGCCTGTGCGGATGTATGCCATCGTGTTCGAGAAACGCGGCCTGAAACCGCAAAACCTCTCACGACCGGCTGCGGATGCGGGAACAGTGACATCGCCGCTTGTGCCGTGGAACTCGTGCGGCGCATTCATGTCCGGTACGCTCGGCATACCCACGATGGCGTACTTGCCTTTCGCTTTCTTCAACATTGCCGCTCCACTTATGTCGCTGGTGTTGGGCTTCACTGGTTTCAAGATCGAGCGCATTCAGCCGGGCGACGCAAAGACTGCGACGGCACCCACGGTCTAAAGGATCGTTGCTGGGTCAGGTTTCAGTATGAATCTACAGCGAAGTCCTTGGAGATATCCCGCACGGTTTCTATGACGGCTTAAAGGAGGATTGGGTATGCGGAAACTTCTAAAAACAATGGCGCTGCTTGTTGTGGCGCTTTGTGGCGCGACACGGATGATGGCTCAGGACGCGGGAAGCGCACAGGACGAGGCGATACGTAAGCTGCAGACCAGGATGGATGAGATGCGTACCCAGATGGGCGAGATTCAGTCTGAGCTGGATGCGATACACGGAGTGGCCGATCTTTCCAAGGCAGTGAAGGATTTGAAACCTGTTCCTGTGCCGCTCCAGACAGGAGCTGTCGAGAGAACAATGCCGCCCTTGCCGCCTGTGGTACAGCTAACTCCGGAACAGCAGCGAGAAGCTGTAGGCAAGGAAACCTCTGACCACGAGACATTTTCCGAAGAGTCGGAGCCTGTTCCGCGTCTCTACAACGCTCCGCTGGAACCGACGCTTCCCGGATTCTTTGTTCTGCCAGGTACGCAGACCATGCTGCGTATCAATGGGAACCTTAAGACTGATTTTATCTTTGATCCCAGACCTGCCGGGTTGCCGGACATCTTTATTCCTTCCACAATACCGGTTCCACAGGTGTCGAGCACCAACAATTTCAACGTGGGCATTCGTGAAAGCCGCATTTCGGCAGACTTTCGCTTTCCTGTGGCCGACATAGGAACTGCGAGGACGTTCATACAGTTCGATTTCTTCGGTTCCAATGGGGCGACGACGCCGAGGCTGCGCCATTTCTATGGCCAGATTCACAACATTCTGGTAGGCCAGACGAATACAGTTTTCATGGATCCGGATGCATGGCCGGACATTGTCGAATTCCAGGGACCTACCTCTGGCCTTCTCGCGCGTCCTCCACAGTTTCGAATTAGCTTCCCGCTGGGGAATGGCTTCAGTGGTGCAGCCTCTGTGGAGCAGCCAAACTCCGATATCGCCTTTTCCGTGGACGGCTCACCGGCTGTCCCGATCACTCCCGCTCCTGATGGCGCATTGCGGCTTCGCTACGAAGCGGAACGGGGGCATATCTATTTTTCAAGTGTATTTCGAAAGCTGGCGGTGAATCTGCCAAATGGCGGACCACAGGAAAATGCCTTTGGATGGGGCTTGAATTTGTCAAGTACCTGGCGCATCGTCGGCAGGGACACTCTGAATTATCAGGTGGCTTACGGCAATGGAATCTCAAGGTATGCGGGCGACACGGGTGGTCTGGGTCTGGATGCGGCCCCGAGGACGGATGCGGATCTGACGTTGAAAGCGCTGCCGCTCTTTGCTCCGTGGATCAGTTATCAGCACTGGTGGACCAGATCCGTCCGATCAAGTGCGACGTTTGGATATCTGCAGTTGCAGAACACCGCATTCCAGCCGGGCAACACATATCACAAGAGCAGCTATTCGTCCGGCAACATTATCTGGAATGCCTACGGCAGCCTGTCTTTCGGTGCGGAGTTTATCTATGGATGGGTTGAGGAGAAGAACGGAGCTTCTGCCAACGCGCCGCGTATTCAGGTGTCGGGAAGGTATACCTTTGTGAAGCTGCACCCGAACGAGTAAGGCGAAGGCTGCGTCTTACGCTAACAAACACACCCTCCGACAACTGCATTTAACATGCACACGCCCTTGTTTGATCGCCCAGCGGCGGTGGGATCGAGCTTGCGGAAAACTCTAAAGACAATGCTTTTGCTTTTTGTGGGCCTCTGTGCCGCGACACAGATGATGGCACAGGACGCTGGGAACGCGCAGCAGGAGGCGATACGTCATCTGCAGACCACAATGGATGAGCTACGGGCCGAAATGATCGAGATTCAGTCCGAGCTGGATGCGCTGCACGGAGCGACAAATCTTTCTCAGGCAGTAAAGAACCTGAAACCTGTGCCCGAGCCTCTGCAAACGGGAGCCATCGAGAGAACCCTGCCGCCGTTGCCGCCCGCCGTAGCGCTCTCTTCGGACCAGCAGCGAGCAGCCATGGGCAAGGAAACCATGGACTACGAGACATTTTCTGAAGAGCCAGAGGCCGCACCGCGTCTCTATAACGCTCCATTGGAGCCGTCGTATCCTGGATTCTTTGTTCTGCCGGGCACCCAGACCATGCTGCGTCTCAATGGGTCGATGAAGAGCGATTTTATCTATGACCCGAGGCCTGCCGGGATGCCGGACTCGTTTATTCCTTCGTCGATACCGATTCCATCCGAGTCGAGTCCCAGCAACTTCAATGTGAGCATTCGTGAGAGCCGATTTTCGACAGACTTTCGCATTCCAGTGAGCAACGTGGGAACTGCGCGAATGTTCATGCAGTTCGATTTCTTCGGTTCTAATGGGGCTACTACGCCACGGCTGCGCCACGCCTATGCCCAGATAGCTAACATCCTGGTGGGCCAGACGTTTACGAATTTCATGGATCCTGACGCTTGGCCGGACTCGCTGGACGCCCAAGGACCAACGCCGGGCCTCAACGTGCGTCTTCCGCAGGCTAGATACAGCTTCGCGCTGGGGAAGGGCGCGAGCGGCGCTGTCTCCGTGGAAATGCCGAATTCCCAAATCAACTTCTCCTTGAATGGCGCCACGGCAGTCCCGATCACTCCCGCTCCGGACGGAGCATTAAAGTTTCGCTACGAATGGGGACGTGGGCATCTCCAGGTGTCAAGTGTCTTTAGAGAGTTGGCTGTGCTTCTGCCGAATGGAGGCCCACAAGAGTCATCCTTTGGGTGGGGCGTGAATGTATCGGGTGCGATACGCGTCTACGGCAGGGACAATATTGTTTATCAGCTTGCTTATGGCCATGGAATATCGCGGTATGCGGGTGACACGGGGGGCATGGGTCTGGATGCAGCCCCCAGGACGGAGACAGATCTATCGCTGCGAGCGCTGCCCCTCGTTGGTCCATATATTGGATATCAGCACTGGTGGACCAGATCTGTTCGATCGAGTGCGACCTTTGGATTGGTACAACTCGAGAACACCGAATTCCAGCCGGACGCCACGTATCACAAGAGCACCTATTCGTCAGCCAACATCATCTGGAACCCAGTAGGCAGTCTGTCTTTCGGCGCGGAGTTTCTATACGGATGGGTGGAGGAAAAGAGCGGGGCCCATGCCGATGCACCCCGTTTTCAAGTTACGGGAAGGTACACCTTTGTGAAGCTGCACAGGGACGAGTAAGACTCGCGTCTTGCTGCCGGCAAAACGGGCAGACACGTGCCTGCCCGCATATCTGTCCTAATATCTCCCGAAAACCTATTGC
The DNA here is from genome assembly GCA_049588475.1 of Silvibacterium sp. Lineage (GTDB taxonomy): Bacteria > Acidobacteriota > Terriglobia > Terriglobales > Acidobacteriaceae > Silvibacterium. The sequence goes on from JBAVYX010000084.1 coordinate 5,206, forward strand.
TTCAACGCGGCCTCGACCGCCGACGTCACCTGTGGCGAATCCGGAGTCACATCCGGCTCGAACCGCGCGACCGGCTTACCATTCCGGTCGAAGAGAAACTTCGTGAAGTTCCACTTGATATCGCCCGCGAGCTGCGGGTCAGTCGATTTGTCTGTAAGGAAAACGTACAGCGGAGTCTTGTCTGGGCCCAGCACCGACACCTTGGCCATCATCGGGAAGGTAACGTTGTACTTGTTGCTGCAGAACTTCTTGATCTCCTCATTGGTGCCCGGCTCCTGCCCGGCAAAGTTGTTAGCTGGAACCCCGACGATCACCAAGCCCTGATTCTTGTACTTTTCATACAACGCCTCCAGCCCTGCATACTGCGGAGTGAACCCGCACTTGCTGGCCACGTTCACGAGAAGAAGAACCTTGCCGTGATACTCCGACAGGCTCACCGGTTTCCCGTCAATGGATTTCATCGTGAAATCGTAAATGCTCGTCACAGCGGCGGACATACCACCCCCGGTAATGCACAACATGAGAAAGAAAGCGAACTTGCGCACAAATCCCCCAATCTGCCCGTCTTCATAACGCTTTACTGAGGCTGTTGTTGCTGTTGTTGTTGCTGTTGTTGCTGTTGCCGCATCTGCTGTAGTTCCTGCAACATCTGCTGTGGAGTTCGCACGCCATTTTGTGTTGGAGGTCCCTGCTGTGGGTTCGCTGGCGGAGGAGGCGGCTCAGACACCGGCTGCGTCTGGACCTCATCCTCTTCATCGTCCGGGTTTGTCTGCGTCGGTCGGCCCGGCCCGTTGCTTGAGACCCCGGCGCCGCGTGGACTCAGCGTGAGCTGTCTGGGAGCGCCCGCCGCCGTCTGGCCTAGCATCACCATGTTGTACCCTGAGCCGTCGAGGAGCGCCGAAAGCACCTCGTGCGGATCGCCCGGACCATAGCTACCGAAGATGCGTTGGTCCACACCCAGACCTTCAACCGCCATTCCGCTGGCTGCCGTCACTTGGCCCAGGATATCCATCAGGCTCGAGTTATCGGCCTGGATCGTCAAATGTCCAGCTGCCAGGTTGACGGTAGCCGGCTTAGCCGGTTTATCGAGCAGGGAAGGCGCTGAAGTTGGAGCGGCCACAGGTTGATTCGCGTGACTCGGTCCGTAAGTCTGAGCCGTTGGCGGAAATTGCCCCTGCGTTCGCGGAGACGTTTCCATCTTCTGGGCAACCTGTCCCCAGCTTGCCGCGCAAACGGCAAGGCAGGCCCACCCCATCCAGAGGATGGCCTTGAACCTTATTCCGTGATGATTCTTGCACTCCATCAAATCGCCGCTTCGCCCGGCTTCCGCCGCGTATATCTCTACTCTGTACTAGACTAGCAGTGGTTTCAATTTGCTCACGACTTTTTGCCGCCTCAATCTCAACTCTATGCGTCTCGACTCAATCTGTCTCGACCTCCCCTCCCCAAGCCGTTCTTATCTCGCAGTTCTGCTTGTCCTGGCGACGCTGTTCGCGTCCTCCCCAGCGGCACGGGCTGTCTCCTGCATCACCGGAAGTCAGATGACGCCCGCGGAGCGCGAAGTCCTTATCCAGGCAGCGCGAAACCTCGGGACTCAGATCCAGGGCGCCAATATCAATGCCGTGCGTCAGACGACCATCGCCCCAGTTGCCGCTCAGTTCGACCCCGTCGCCGCGAGCATACAGGCTGTCGCGCCGCAGATTCAAGGTGCCACCCTCACCGTCAACGCCGTCTACGCCTTGAAGGCCTCCGACCTCAAGGCCACTCAGGACGAAACGCAGTTCTTCTGTTCCGTGCCCGGCTCCTCGCTGGTGATCTCCATGACCATCCCTCAGCTTCCGCCGGGCGACTACGCGCTCGCCATTCTGCACGCCACGGGAGTAGAACATCCACAGCAACTCACGCTGTTGCTTCAGAATGATCCATTCGGCAGCGCTCAATGGAAGCTTGCCGGCCTCTTCATCCGCCCCCTCACTGCCGCCGGCCACGATGGCGTCTGGTACTGGAACGCGGCTCGCAACTACGCGCAGAAGAAACAGGACCTGAACGCATATCTCTACTA
>JBAVYX010000085.1:0-13924 GCA_049588475.1 Silvibacterium sp.
CCGTCTCCGCACGGCTACAACTACGCTTCGATAACGCAGTTATGCCATGAAAGAACGGCCTTTCCAAACCTTTTTCAACCTAGGATCACCGCGTTCCTCAACCCCTGGTGAGAAATGCAGGCTAGCGAGCGCGGCAGGTTTTTTTGAGCCTGCCCGGAAAGAATCCACTTTGTCGAACGGGCTCCTCGGTCATTTGACAGTTGCCCGCAGTTGTAAGAGGCATTTCCACACGTTCAGTTGTTGAATCCGGGTAAGTCTATGCGTTTTGCAATGTGATCCTTAATCCAATGGCCGTCCCACCACTCCTTCGGGTCAATCTGGACGCCATCGAGGAGCATGCCGAAGTGAATATGGTCGCCTCCGGCCATTCCAGTCTGGCCGCTCGTGCCCATGACCTGGCCCCGCTTTACCATGTCGCCTTCGTGCACATCAATATGGCTTAAGTGACCATAGAGCGTCTGTAGCCCGTAACCATGATCAATCACGATGCAGTTGCCGTAGATGCCCAAGGGAGCCGCATATATGACCCTGCCATCATTGGAGGCCTCTACACCAACATGCTGTGTAACCGCGAGATCATATCCGAGGTGCACTTGCTGATCGATCTTTTTCCCCTGATAAATATAATTCCGCACTTCCGCAAAGCTCGACTCGGACTGCGAATGCGACTGCCGGACAAAAGGCTGCGACCACAAAAACCTATCAGCGGTCTTTAACCGCAGGTCCGAAAGGGCCTTATTGTTTGTGTGCCGCATTTCGTTATTGATCTTTATAAAGCGTGCCACTGGATCACCCGAGCCATTAGGGTCAAGCTCGCCGACGACCTTCTGCATGAACCCGTCGCTCACCTGCAAGTCATGTACGGTGTACTTCGGCTGCTCCTTTTTGGGAAACTGGAAGACGATCGGGCTCGTTACGTCGTTTCCTGCACCGTTCGACGCGTAGACCAGCGGAACCGTGTTGGGTGGCATATTCCAAGCGAAGGCGAAGAGCGAAAAGAAGCCCGGCTTTCCGGCGGGCATAGGCCAGGACCGAAAGTTTTGATCGCCGACACGCACTCCCGCTTCTGTCCAAGTACCGGAGACCTTGAAGGTGGCCAGATCAGCCATGCCCAGGTATAGATAGTGTTGGTCTGAATCGACACTGACGATCGGTGGTCGCGTCACCACCATGACCTCGCGCTCCCAACGTGCTGTCTTCCTCAGCAAATCGTTGGATGTGGCTTCAAGAATCAATTTCGCCTTACCGTCTTTGAGCTGCGGCGTGGAGTTGATTCCGGTCGTAAAGTTCCATGTGCCGTCAGTATCGCGCGAAGGTTGCGCGGCTTCCCAGACCTGATACCGGACGCCATTCTGCTCGACAGACGCTTCCAGCCTGCGAACACCGCGCGGATCGACTACGTGGACGGTAATGGGTGTGGCATGGCCGAGAGTAGTGACGAGAGATGGCACTTCCACAACGGGTGTCGCTGAACGTGCAACGAGAAAGGCAACTGGCAATAAAACTATAAGGACGAGAACGACAACGAAGGCTTTTCGCACAAGTCATTCTAGCGCCCAATGAGTGAATCAAGCCTGCGATTGTTTCCGAGTGGCCGATCATAGGCCCTAAATGAATTTCAGTGACGCGAACTCCGTCTTCCGGCGAGTAATGGGATTTTGAGGGGGTGTTTTCTAGCGGGGGCTTCAACGTGCATCTTTATTTAGGGTTATGTGGTTTGAAACAGCCATTTCCTGTGCAATGTGAATGCCCCGCGCAAGGAGCGCTTTGCGCTCCTCCTTCTCCATCGCTGGAGGAAAGTAAATGGCCCAAAAATCGTATGTGCCCGGATCTTGGAAGTCGTTCCCCAATCGCTTTCGCGAGGCGGACAAGGATAGCGATTCCCCTGGATGCAGGGTTTTCCAGCCTTTGATTCTTTCGAATATGGGTAGGTGATTCGTGTTGTCATTTGTGCAGGCGGTTTCCTGTCGGGGAGCGTTAGGATCACGAGGTGTAAAGTTAGTTTTCAAATAAATGCTGCCGGCCATCGTGGGGTCTTCGCAGCGGATCGAAGGCGAGGGAAGCAGGATGTCGTGACCGCTCGTATTTACAAGCTGAAAACTAAAGCCGACAGGGAGGCCGGCAGTCACATCTTGAGCTTGTATGCGTACCACGATGTCTTCTGTCGTGGTCGAACTGCTTAACTGTGCGGGAAGGGCTGCGACATACGTGAAGAAAACACCGAAGACGAAAGCCGTAATTGCTGATTCGAGGCACACTGCATTTCACTATATTCCGAGAATCTGCGGCGCGAAGCGCCTTGAAAAGAAAAAGCCGCATATGTCGGCTATCTATTACATCCGGGACATACTGCGTAACCGCCTGAGTTGCTTAACGAAGGTATCCTGATGCAGGAACTCGATTATGCCTTTCATGTAGCCAGCGTCAATCCGGATACATAAAGCAGGTAGCTAAGCAGGTTCGCTCATGGACTCAGTTCCGTAACATTCTCAACGAAACAATAGAGGAAGTTGAGGCTCAGGAAAAGGGTGAAGAACAGTAAGAGCCCGCAACATCAGGCCTGGATTCTATAAGTATGAAAAAATGACTGAGTGTTCACCGTGGGCTAACGTAATGTGCTATGCCCTTCTACGAGGTCAAGGTAGCGGTCGACACTGGGGACTGTAAATGCTTCCGTCTCGCCATTCGGCCACCGCACTTCGATGGGGTCCATCTCCTGGCCGTTGCCGAGGAAGATGTCAGGCCAGCCGTCGCGGTCGTAGTCGATGATGGCGACTCCGGTGCCGGGCTTCAATGATGTAGAGCGTGTGGTCGACGCTGCCGTTGACGTTGCGGGCGATGACTCCGGCCTGAGAGGGGACGTCGATGAACCAGGTGGGAGGGGCGGGGTCGGTGGTGGTCGGGTAGGGCGTTACGGTGCTGGCGGGCTTCGGGTTGGATTTTGGAGTTTGCGCGGGCGCAACGAGCAAGGTGAGCAGGGCGAGAATGATTGTCAGAAGCGTTGAGAATCGAACAGCAGGCAAAATCATCACGAGTTGGGACCAATAGTGAACGGGAGTGACTCTCCCGACGTCCTGCATGTGGCTGCAATGGGTGCAGCCACGATATCGAGACGGGTTCCGCGAGGAAAGGCGCAGGTGGCTTCAGGGAAAATCAAACGCAGACAGCCGGGCAGTGAAAGAGTGTCGAAACCGGTGAACAAAGGATGGCGCCGGGGCGCGGTCAACGTGTTTATCCTGTTTCACCTGATTGCTATCACATGCTGGGCGCTCCCGGTTAACTGGCTCCCTGTGGTTGCAGTAAGGGCGCTTGTACGGCCTTACATGTTGTGGACCGGCCTTTTTCAGTCATGGGACGCGTTCGCGCCCAATCCTCCGGAAACGAGCACCTACTTCAAAGCCGTAGTAATAACAAAACACCATGTTCATGTGTGGGATTTTCCGAGGATGGAAGAGCTGAGCTTCGGCCAACGATACGAGAAGGAGCGATACAGGAAGTTTCAGGAGAATATGTTGCGGGATCAGAGTGCGCCTACGCTGCCGGACATTGTGAGACACATTGCAAGATACTATGACGATACGTCGGATCCTCCACAGAAGGTAATGCTGATCAGGTATCAGTCGGATATCACACCCGAGTCGAACGATGAGCATGAGGACAGGCCCAAGGTGATGGACTTTTGGGACGAATATATCGAGCCCGGGGACCTGCAATGACGCTGCGTGAGGCGTGGAACAGCTTCTTCTTTACGCCCAGATCACCACTGCCGGTAGCCCTGTTCCGCATCCTATTTGGAATTTGCGTTTCGATGACGCTGATTCTGCTTCATTCGGACTGGCTGAACTGGTTTGGCGTCCACGCTTGGGTTCTCGAAGATACGATGAAAGTCATCGAACCGGGACCGCGCATTAATCTCTTCACACTCCTGCCACAGAACGACCATTGGATTACGGGGTTCTTCTGGCTTTCGCTCGCGTTTGCCGTTCTGCTCACCGTTGGGTTGTGGACGCGCATCAGCAGCATCGTGGTCTTTGTCTGCGTCGTCTCGATCGACCAGCGGGCTCTTCTCATCATGCACGGTGGAGACACGTTTCTACGCATCACCGGATTCTTTCTTATGTTTGCGCCGGCTGGCGCGGCTTTGTCCCTGGATCGCGTGATCCGATTACGAAACAAACAGGAAGGCCCAGAAGTTGAACCGAGAGCGCCGTGGGCACAACGAATGATTCAGCTTCAGCTTTCGCTCCTCTATTTGACGTCGTTTTGGTGGAAGCTCAAAGGACATGCGTGGCTGAATGGAACCGCGCTCTATTACGTGATCCATCTTCATGAGATTCGCCGGTTTCCATTGCCGTCATGGTTACTGAATGCTGCGATGTTGAAATTCGGAGGCTGGCTAACGCTTGCGCTGGAGTTTTCGCTTGGAATCCTGATCTGGGTCAGGCGATTTCGATATTACTTGCTCCTCCTGGGTGTACTCTTTCATCTTTGTATCGAATACGCATTGAACACTCCCATGTTCCAGTGGGATGTTCTGTCGGCCTACGTTCTCTTTATCGAGCCGCGTGATCTGAAAAGGGCCGGGGATGCGATTTTTCGGCGGAGAGCTTCATCCGTCACGGCTGCTTCTGCGTATCCGGAGGTTTCGGGTAGTTGAAGTAAAGTTCGTTGCCGTCGGGGCCGTGAATGACCATGAGCTTGTAGCCCCACGATCCGTCTTTCACGTCTACCCCCTTTGGCCAAGCTCGGAACGAAGAGCGTGGAGGACGTCGACGCCGAGGGAGGTGAAGATGAGTCCGTGGCCAACTTTGTCCCGCCATTGGGATGACAGGATGAGGCGGCGCGGACAAGGAAGCGGGCGGCGTAAGGTGTTAGTCGCTCTATGAGACTACTGTTCACACAGGAACGGGGAGGATCGAAATACTGTCTCAGCGGTCGATCCCAGCGCTGCCTTCTTAAATCCCGTCGGCCTGCCTATGAGAGCACGATACCCGTCGAGAATGGGCGCGCGCAGGTCCTCGGGGACCCCGTCTCGAGAAAGAGCGAATATCTCCGAACGACCGAACATAAAAGTATCAGGAAATCGAGCATATGCCAGCTGCAGTTGCCCAACGACGACATTTCGGATTCGACCTTCTTCGAGTCTTCGCCACCTATATGGTCATTCAAATTCACACCGGTGAGTTCGAGTACATCGGATCGAACGGTGTCATCCACTCAGACGGTGCGTGGGCTGTGGGCTGGATAAATTCGCTGTTCCGCTCCAGCGTCCCGCTCTTTGTCATGATCTCGGGCTACTTCCTGTTCCCGGTCGGCGATGAGCGCATCTTTTTCAGGAAGCGCTTTACCCGAGTGCTGACGCCATTCATTTTCTGGTGCGTCGTCTATGCCTTGTACTTCTACGCTCAGGGGCAGGCCTCCCTCACAACCACGTTTGTGAATATCGCGAAGATTCCGGTGAACTACGGAACCGATGTCGGGCATCTCTGGTTCGTATACATGCTCATGGGGCTTTATCTAATGGCTCCTGTCCTTTCTCCCTGGGTGGTTTCAGCGAGCCGGGGAAGCATGCAGCTATTTCTCGTGCTCTGGGCGGTCGCGCTATCCATTCCTTATATCCACTTATATTTTCCGCAGATCTGGGGTGAAGCCTTTTGGAACTCGACGCCGATGCTGTACTACTTCTCAGGCTTCATGGGATATGCAGTCTTGGCCGCTTACATCCGAAGATTCTGTATGGAACGCTCATTACGTGTTGATTGCGCCGCGATCGGAATGATTGTCGTGGGATACGCCATTACGGCGGGTGGCTTCCTCCATAGGTTACCAACTGAAAACTCACTTCCGAAAGTCGAGCTGACGTGGAATTTCACAACGATCAATGTCGCCCTCATGACAGCTGGGCTCTTTCTTCTTTTCCGTAATCTCCAGGAGAACGAGCCGGATGGTGTGCTGGGTAAAGTCGTCAGGGATGTATCGCAAAAGAGCTACGGCATGTACCTGGCACACATCATTGTGCTCAATAGTATCCACGCCCTAATAGCTCCTACGATTTCAAATGCGTTCCTACGTGTTCCATCGAGTGCTCTGACCACCTTTGTGACAACCTATTGCTTGATCAAGATTCTTTCGCTCGCACCAGGGAGCAAATACGTGGTTGGCTGAACGCTACTCTACTTTCCAACGCACCGATATCAACCTGCAGCAACCGATTGTCGGGGTCTCGGTTGGTAGAGAACGTCCTTAGTAGGGCAGGGAGGGCTTTTCCTGTACAGATGCTGATGGGGAGCCTGGCGGCACTTGTTACGACGGCCCTGGGTCAAAAACGCAGTTCCTTGTGTTCCGCGAACCTCACCGGAACAAGTGTGGCACAAACCGGCTTCCGTTTGTCGTTACGTATCCGTCGGGTTCGCGAATTCCCATCCCACAGGGCTCTCCGTCGATGAGCCAACTTCCCAGCACGATGCGCTGGCTTCCCAATGGATTGAGATCGATGTATTGCTGATACACAAAGCCGCCGTCATTGTAGCGCCCCTTCGTATCTTCCACGGTAATACCCATCAGCCTTACAGTGACATTCGCCCCTTCGCGCCCCAGCAAGGGCTTGCGCACCCATGACACCATGTCCCGAGGCCCGTCTAAATACGCCGGCAGCAGCAGCTCGTGCCCCGGATACATCTCCCACAGCACGGCCAGCAGCGCCTTGTTCGACCACAGCATCTTCCAGATTGGCTCGATCCACTGCACTGCGTCCATGCATTCGAGCGCATATTTGCCGAAGTGATCGCTGACCAGCAACTCCCAAGGGTAGAGTTTGAAAATCGTCTCCATCGTGCAATTTTCGCTATCCACGAACTGACGCTTCTTCGCGTTCCATCCAATCGCTGCCATCAAGATGGCCTCCGTTCGGAGTCCCGCCTGCTTCGCGGTGTCCCGCAGGTACTCGATGGTCATCCAATCTTCGTCGGAGGACTCGCATCCGAAGTATGTCGGCTGATGCACATGGTCGATGAGATCTTTCCACTTCGTCACCAGATGCTCGTGAATCGAGTTGAACTGGTCCGCTCCGGGAAAGAGCTCTTCCAACCAATACCACTGCGTTACGGCAGCTTCCACCAGCGCCGTCGGGGTATCCGCGTTGTACTCCAGCAATTTCAGGTCGCGGCCATTGTAGGCCAGATCGATCCTGCCGTAGAGGGCTGGGGGCTCCGTGGTCCAGGTTTCGCGAATTCGCGCCCAGGCCACTTCAGGAATCATCATGGCGCCGAGCCGGCCGTGATCGAGGATGAAATCGCCGGCTGCCAGGCACATGGTCTGAAGTTCGGCCGTCGCAGCCTCGATGCGATCAATTTCGGCCGCGGTGTACTCCCAGTACACCGACTCGTCCCAGTAAGTCTGCATACCGGGTGTGTGGTAGGTAAGCCCAACGCGTTCTACTTTGCTCTGCCATTCCAGGCGAGGCTGGATAACATGCCGCTTCACTACTCGCCCGCCCCATGCCCGCCGTCACCATCACCTCCGCCGAAGCCCCCGCGCACGACGGCTCCGGTCTCTCCAGAGACAATCCGCGCCCCAGCCTCGGGCTCGCCAGATCCGCCCTCAACCGTGTCCCCGATGTTTCCGCCGCTTGCTCCGTCATAGATGTAGTGATATCCACCGGCATAGCCGCCGGACGGAGGAGACTGGCCACACCGGGAATCGGGGACAATATGATTCTGTGCGTCCACGCAGTTGCGAACTTCGGAGCGATGATCATCGCAGCCGGTTGCGGCAAGGAGCGCTGCAGCCGCCAGCACACTGAGAGGAACCGCTTTGGACTTACGCATGTTTTGAGTTGTTGCTGATCATCCCGTAAGGCGTTCCAAAAAGCAAGCAAATTCCTGCTATCTTCTCTTCATGTGCCAACTATCATTCCACTTGCAGATCGTCCCTCAGAGTGGCTGCTCGACGGCTCCGGAAACCAACTTACGATAAGCGACTACTCGCCCATGCGGATTGTTTACGGATTGCCGACGTCCGCAATAGCTGTGGCTCGCCAAAATAGCGATCTGCTGTTGAATCATGGAAATGAACCGGTATTCGGTCGGGGCTGTGTTCGTGCAATTCCAGTCATCTTCGGCATCATAAGAACGAAGAGTCGGACGATCAGAGCCATCGGCGTCGCCTGAGGTTCCCGGTAAACGAACCGCGCTCTTACGCTGCTTTGAAGGAGATTGGCTCTCACAATCGAGGGTAGACGTTTATTTCGAGACCGGGATATGTTTCTTTAGCTCCGAATAGCGCGCCTCAGTGAATGACTCCGAAGTAATCCATTGGACCTCTCCATCTGGTCCAACGAGAGTAACGCACGCGTGACTTTCATCAGTCATCTGTAATCGCTGCTTCCAAGCCGGCTCGTCCCGGTACAAGAGGATCGTTCGATCCTGCATGGCTGCTGGCATCTCGCGCTGGATTCCCGTGGCGACCATACTACGAAGAAGCCGTGGAACAGATTCGAGAAAGATGACGGTATAGAGCGTCAGGAGTGGGTCATCCTTTGAGAGATGCTGCGTCCAGTTTTGTGAATCGCGCCCTGCGGCACGACTGAAGGAAAAGATCACTGCGGCCGGATTGCCATGGGTAGCCCGGGGCAGATCAATCCACTTGCCAGAGAGGGCCTGACCGGCTAATGACGGCATCGATTCGCCGTACTTCAGGCGGGCAGGATCTGTTTGCGAAAAAGCATGCGCGTGGAGCAGAAACAGAGAGACCGAGAAAACAACGACGATCCTGTCATGTCGTAGCATAGACATGTCTCCCTGTTACCGGAGCCCTGGAAAATTGTGGGCCCGATTGATTCTTCTCAGCGCGACGAATTCTTACGGTAGCCTGTGAGCTTTGCTAGACAAGTGCTCGACGACCATCCAGAAAACCGCGAGTCCGTTCAAAGTAATCAAGGTGGCACGAATCCAATGAGTGCTGATCGCACGCACGTACATGGGATCGAGCGACCATCCGGAAGTTTTGCGAAGTGGGTCTGTGTTTGCCAACGCGCCCAAAATATGACGGTCAAAGTGTAAGTTGCCACGTGCAGGCCGATGTTCAGCCAAATCGGCGCCGCAGTAACCCCCTCAGGCCGCCACCAGATTAATGCAATCGATCCCAGCACCGCGATCGCAGCTACAGGGAAAATGACTGGCTTGATCATTGCCCACCATGCGTTGTGGTACGCGCCAAAGTCATTAGGAGCGACATACGGCCACAGCCGCCATCCAAACTGCGTCATCCAGATGTTGCCAACGCCGTAGAAGCTGGCCGCGAAGGTTGTCATTAGAATCCATTGGGAACTATGCATGGCTTCGTCTCCTCGCTTTTGCTCCCGATGTGATCAGTTCCTCCTGTGAGGCAGCCGAAGCTCCGTTCGTCTCTTCGGATTCCGGGCGGAGGTGCATTTCCGATCCCGGCAAACCTTCGACGAATTCATTTAGCAGTTTCAGGAGCTCGCGTCGCCCAGTTTCTTTCATACTCTCCAGGCTCTTCACGAGGAGGCTGCTCCTCTCCATTCCCGGGATTCTGGCGAACAAATCTGCGCCTCTTTTCGTAAGCAAAAGTGGCTCGCGGCGTCGGTCGTTCGGATCTTTGCTGCGCTTTACCAGGTTTTTCTTCTCAAGCCCATCGACGACGTATACCAGCGTTGACGGCGCAACTCCCATCAACCGGCTGATCTCTGCCATCGAGGTGACGCTGTGGGACAGATGGCGAAGGACACCATGCTCGATAGCGCCGATTCCAAAATCATGACTCTCCAGGTGTGATTGGAGATCGGCGCGTGCGATCTTCGTGATGGCTGAACAGAAGGATCGTATTTGGTCGGCCATGGCTACGATCTCGGCAGGTGCTGATCGTCGATTTTGATCAGTTTTATCATTCATAATGCATTATTCATTATGAATGATCTCTCAACAAATCCAGATTTGTCAAGAGCGTTCCATCGCAGCATGCACTCCGGGCTAACAGTCTACTTCTAAATTACTGATGACAGGGTGACGGACTCATCGAGGTATGGACGATAGACGGGTGCCGGCTCGGACAGTTGACCGTTTCACGGTGCTTGCTCACCCATGGAACGGCTGCCTTGAATCCAACGTGACCATTTGCCGGAGTCAGATGACCGACAGGCTTTTCAGTAAGTTCGCGGATCACCGTTCATTGCGCCGGCATGACTTTGCGGGCACTTGTCCGAAAAGCCGGTTATTCCGCCTCTTCTTCCAATTCAATCGACCAGCTTAATGCGTGCATTGGCCTGAAACCTTTCATAGACGTAGAAACTTCCAACTTGCGGTGATTCGACCCTCTGAACTGAATCTGTCGCGTCGAAACCAGGAGTGGGCGGATGCCGTCAGTATTTACGGGGAGTGTCGCATGCGTGGCTTTGTCTGTGTATCGCTTCTCGGTTTCGCTGCAGAAGGTGCGCCTGCTATGCTCTCCGCGAGTCTCTCGGGATACGTGGCATCGTGGTGAATCGATCGAACCCAAAGTGCACGGCTTTTCTCGCAAGCATGATGGCCCTCGGGACTTGCGGGGCGAGCGGGCAAACCCCGCCATTGCAAGATCCTTCCGTTGCGCATAAGCCATTGGCACCCCTGAGCGCCACCGATCCCGTCGTTCGGGATGGCCTCTTCAGCATTGACGTCGTCGTGACAGATGCGGCAGGGAACCCGGTTGCGGACCTTGCGCCCAGGGATTTCACTCTTCTCGACAACGGCCAACCGGCGAAGATTCGCACCATGTACAGTTCTTTGGCGGCGTCCGAGCCAGCACCCGAGCTGATCTTCGTCCTCGACACTGTCATTCTCTCGCCCCAGCAGCTCGCGCGGACCGAAAGCGCGATTGTTCATTTCCTGCGCCGGAATAGCGGCAGTCTCGAAGCGCCATGCTTTCTCTACCGGCTTACACGGGACGGGTTGTTCTCGTCCTCGAAGCTCACGCGAGATGGAAATCTGCTGGCTAATGAGGTGGAGCAGCACAGGTCTCCGCGAATAGTATGGGGATCGGACCGAAATAATGAATCCCTTTTACTTCGCTCATGGGTGGGCCGGTCGCAGCCCACCCCGCTCACTCTGCGCGCCCTGGGCTCGATTGCCATCGATCAGCGAGACGTCCCCGGCCACAAAGTCGTGGTGTGGATCAGTCTTGGCTGGCCTGTGGATCGCAGCGATGTCGGCTTCGACGAGGCAACGGAATTTTCTACACGGCTACGCGAAGCGCGCATCACTCTAAACAACGTTAGCCTGTGGCCGACTCCACACCAGTCATTCGATTATCACGACTACCTCGAAGCGCCCCGGTCGCAAAAAGACATGCATCCGGCCCAAATGGCTCTGCAGGTGCTCGCGACACACACAGGAGGCTTGGTGCTGGATTCGTTGGGCGACCTGGATCGAGACATCGAGCGCTGTGTCGAAGAGGTGCGGAGCTTCTACACTCTCACCTTCAATCCCCCGCACACCTACCAGATGGACGAATACCGCGACCTTCGTGTCCAGGTGGCTCGTCCTGCCCTGACGGTCCGCGCTCCCACGGGCTACTACAACGAGCCTGTGTATTTCGACAATCCCCGGCCTGGGATAGAAAAGGTCACCGTCGCGCAGCTTGAAGAACTGGTGCATTCGCAGACCGAGCTGCCGCGAAAGTTGGCGAATCTCGAATTGACCGAACGGCTAAGCACGGCCCGGCTCGATGCGCTTTTGATCGAGATCCGTAGCGAACGGGAACGCCAGGCACTGACGGCGGATGCCGATTTGTCGTTCGCGCTCGCACTCCCGACCGACGAAATTGTGAATCGCCCGCCGCCTCCGGGGGAGGAGCAGCGCGCCATTCTCCGGCGAACATTCGACTACCTGCAGAATGCCATTCCCAAACTGCCCAACTTCTATGCCTTAAGAAGCACGGTGCGCTTCGAAGAGCATCCGAAACGCGACAACGAGATCTGGAAGATGCCGCACCAGGACCAGACTCTCCACTTTGGGACCTCGGAGCACGCGGCGGTTCTCTATCGAAACGGGAACGAGGTGGATGAGCAAAAGCAGAAACTAGATAAACGCCGAGTCGTCGCCGGGGTGCGAGCAAGCGATCTTGAAACAAGGGGCACGTTCGGCCCCATTCTTGCCTACGTGCTGATGGCTGCGGCTACCAGTCCAAGCTCCCTGAGCTGGAAGCGCTGGGAGCGCGGCAAGGACGGAGATCTGGCGGTGTTCTCCTACAGAGTTGCGAGCACGAATATCGTGCCCGAAATCACGTATTGCTGTCTTCCTGAAGGTGACGGGACCACCCCCTACCAAAACAAGGCCGACACCTACGGCGAATTCGCGCTCAACCCCGACACCGGGGCCATCATGCGGATCGTGATCAATGCAGATCTCGACGAAGAACGGGACCCTGATGTACCCCTCATCCGATCGCAAATCATGGTCGAGTACGGCCCGGAGGAACTGGGCGGCAAGACCTATATCTGTCCCCAGCGGAGCGTGCAGATTTCCCGTGGACGCTCCGAGCGCGAACTCTACGAGTGGGGTATGGTCTTCAGGCTCTACAGCTATTTCGAAACCATGATCAACGACGCGACCTTCGATGGCTACCACAAGTTCGGGTCGGAATCGCGCATGCTGCCGGGATTCGAAGAGACTGAGGAGACAAAAGCTCCCGCACCCCCCTCGAAACCGAATTGACCAGTAAGCCAACTTGCAACGCTCTACGGATCGCGAAAGTCCGAAGTAAGCGCACCTGCCAACGCCTCAGCTTTTCCTCTTGCAGTCGTACGGCGGACCAACATACACGTCCATATGGATAACTTCTGGTTGCCTGTCGGCTATGGGAGTGCTGAGGCCATTACGAAGTCCTTGGCGCACGGGAGCACACGGCGCCTTACCCGATCACAACCTGTTATGCTTTCTTTCCAAAGGTGGATTAAGCCCTATGCTATCCATAAAGAGAGCTGCGACTAGTTTGCTCACCTCCCTAGCACTCATTCTCTTGACGCTGCCTGCGCGGGGTGCAGATAAAGGGGACGACGAAGAGACCCTTAGAAATGCCGCCGCAGTGTTGCAGGCAATGCTCAGTGACAAGAGCATCTCTTCAAGTCTGATTGCCAAAGCGGATTGCATCGTCGTTCTGCCGAGCGTGAAAAAAGCCGCCTTCCTCATCGGAGGCAGCGGCGGTCGTGGCCCGATGAGTTGTCGCGGGGGCAAGAACTTCAACGGCAAATGGTCAGCGCCCGCCATGTACACGATCGGGGGCGCCAGCTATGGCATGCAGGTCGGCGGCTCGTCCACCGATTACGTGCTCCTCATTATGGAGCCGACAGCTGTGGATAAGGTATTGAATGGCAAAGTGAAGGTCGGCAGCGACATGACTGCAACCGCCGGCCCCAGCGGCGCCACCACGGCGGGCGCCGTGGGCGGTGCCGACATATTGTCCTATGGCCGGGCCAAGGGACTGTTCGCCGGCATGTCTCTCAACGGTTCCTCCATGTCCCCGGACAGCGATGCCAATGAGCGGCTTTACGGGAAAACGATCAGCGCCCGGGAGATCGTGATCGGCAACGCTGTTACGCCTACGCCTGGGGGCCAGTCCCTGGTTTCGCTGCTCAATACGCAAATCCCAAAGCACGCCAAGTGAGAAGCTGCTCTCACATGCTGCCAAATCGCCAACTCAGTGCGCTGGGATAAAGCGGTGGCGGATGGTTGGTTTTGTTCCTAAAGCGGCTCCAGGAAGAGAGTTGAGGCGAGGCGAAGGGTTGGAGCGCACATCGAATGCGTAACTAGGGCGTGTTAACACTATTTCAATCTAACTCGTGTAAGTCGATATAGATGGAAATTACCGAGGAACAATACGCACGGATCAAAGACAGCCTGCCGGTACAGCGGGGCAACGTAAGTTTAACCAA
>JBAVYX010000086.1:0-15456 GCA_049588475.1 Silvibacterium sp.
TCGCTGCGCGATGTTGAGGAGCTGCTGGAGGAGCGCGGTCTCTATGTCGATCACACAACAGTTTGGCGCTGGGTGCGGTCTTACGGCCCGGAGTTGGAGCAGCGACTGCGACAGCATCTCAAGCCGACCAACAAGTCCTGGCGAGTGGACGAAACCTACATTCGCGTGAAGGGACGCTGGAGCTACTTGTATCGGGCCATCGATTCCAAGGGTGCCACCATCGATTTCTTGCTGTCAGCGTTGCGTGACGCTGATGGTCCAAGCGCCTGTTTCGCAAGGCGCTCGGCGATCGATCCCATCCCCAACCTCGAGTGATCAACACCGACCTGGCACCCGTTTACAGGGCCACGATCCCCGACAGTAAGAAGGAAGGAACGCTGCACAACTGCTGTCGACACCGACCCGTGCAGTACTTGAACAACATTCTCGAACAGGATCATCGAGCCATCAAGCGTCGAGTGAACGCCAAGCAGGGCTTCCGAGAATTCCGGGCGGGTCGGCGAACGATTCAGGGCTACGAAGCAGTCCACATGATCCGGAAGGGGCAAGTTCGATGGGTGGCAGGAGATGATCTTCTTCGGCAGATTCAGTTCATCGACAGTCTTTTCGATTTGGCAGCCTAAGAAACCACGACAGACGCTCGGCAACAGAATTGTCTGCAGTTGAAACTTGCAACACTACCTTGTTAGCTCAGGCAGTTATCCGCGGGCCGAATGTAGTGACGATCAGAGCGGCTGCGGCATTATGAAACGGCAGCCTACGGCAGTAAGTCGACCTTCATGAGCCTCCCTGGTTGAGGACCAATCGCCGGCGGTGATGCTGTACCTCCGTCGGTGGTGAAGAACGCAAGTCTCCCATATTCGCCAGGCCGCCTTCCCCAGTGACCGGCTGAGGGGCCGATGAGTTCAGGAGTGAAGGGGTCGCCGGCGATGCTAATCCTTTTCTCGCTGTTTTGTGCGGGTTCGAGCGACAGACGATCGATCGTATTCTGTCGATGCGTCGCCAGATAGGCAAAGCCGGCATCTTGATCAATCCAGAAGTCATCGAACATCCTACCGCCGCCGACAACTTCCGGCTCCCCGACTGGATCGTAGGTCTCAGGTTCTACCTTGACTCGCAAGAAGAGCTGTTTCGCAGTATTGGTGTAATAGAGATAGCCGCGCTTCGGTGAATACTGCACACCATTGACACCCGGCTGCTCAGGCTTCATCTGGCCTGGGAAGTAACCCATGCTGTCATGCCTGAGCCAAACGCTGGCTTTCGGCTTACCATCTTGCGCGTTGAGATCCACACGCCAGATCAAGCTCGCAAAACAGTCTGCGATGAAAATGACGCCCGGCGCAACTACACAGCTACCATTGAGGCCACGGACCGGTTCCGGGAAATGCAGAATCACTTCGGGGTTAACCGGCTTGCCGGGAGTCCATCCGTTCAAATCAAGACGGTAGAGGTGCGATGCACTCCAGTTGTATATCTCGGACGTTGCGATATAGAAAATATCCGGCTTAGCCTCTACGATCCCCATCGCCAGATGAGGAAAGGTGAAGAGCAACCGTGGCGCAACCTCGGTGCCGTCGGCGGAAGATGGAACGTACCACAGTTCTTTATGGTTCAACGCGGTAACAAGAATAGAATTGTCCGCACGGACGGCCAGGTTCTCCAGAAAGTAGTTTTTAGGGAACGTAGCGACGGTAGCAAGACGGACTTGAGGCACAGGACTCGGTGTCATAATGTACTCCATATGTGCGGTGTCCGGCACGCATGCAGGACGCCTTGAAAGGGTTGTGATGTTGCTTACCGCTTCAATCCAACGGCGCCGGATGGAACGTCATAAGCCGTGAGTGTCATAAATACGCGGGATGCAAGTGTTTTTTATTGGCGGTCTGCTTTTGACGGAATCGGGAATACAGTGGGCATTTCCGTACCGTTAACCTCGACGGGTTTGGCGTCGATCAAGATGAATGCAATTACTGCGGGCACCGAGCCTTTGTTGACCCATGTGTGAATCGTGCCGCGTTGGATCAAGACATCACCGGGCCTCAGATGCGCGACCTCATCATTTTCGAGTTCGCAATCAAGCTCGCCCGACAGCTGAATCGCATAGTCCATGGTTTCCGTGCGGTGCGTGAATCTCGCGCATCCGGGAGCGAATTCGTTAATTCGGAACGTCGTGCCGACGCCGTCGCCCACGTAATTGGTGTGCTTAACGAAACCGGCTCGTTGGGCGGCGTCAGCGGCCGCCGAGTTGTCGATCGGCATTTGATCAGTCGACCAGATCTCGGCACCTGAGATACCTGCCCCTATCCGCGGAACTACTGCGATCTGCTCGTCGGTCTTAATAACTGCTTTTCCATCGTCATTGTGACCGGTCACGATGCGTCTTACCTTCATAGCCAAAGCACTTCTCCATTCACTAATAACGGTTGACTACACTAGGTGGGTCCGCCGATATGCGGACCTTACGAACTGCGATAGCCCAGCAAGTCGTTTTGGTCGTGTCGCTATAGCACTATCGTCGGCGCTGGGGTTACCGCTTCAATCCAACGGCATTCGATGGGACGTCATAGGCAGCGAGTGTCATAGATATGGAGGTAAAGTACCCGATGAGTACGGTGACATCCGTCAGGCCCGTGTTTCCCAACAACTTCACCGCGCGCTCATAAAGTCCTTGCGGAACGATACGCGAGGCTATCAATGTACAGGTCACGTCATAGACAACCTGCTGCCGCGGGTCGTCAAATGATGTGTGCAAGCCTGCGATCAGTGCCTGCACTTTCTCTGGCGGCAGACCCGCTCTTTCCCCGATCATCTAGTGTTCGTAATTCGAATAGGCCGCGTGCCATTTGGCATTGATCAAATTCACTACAATTTCGCGTTCCGCGTCCGACAGCGAAGAGTGGCTTTGTTGAAAGTACCTGCCGACAGGAACCAAAACCTGCAGCAAGTTTGGATTCTGAAGGATGATCTTGTATGGCCCCGGCGCTTCGCCACGTTCTTTGACCACATATTCATACCCCTTCTTCTGTTCGGGGGGCATTTGATCGACTGGAATTTCGGTGTATCGACCGAAGGTACCAAACGTTATTTTGTCCGACATCTCTTTCTCCTTTTCAGTTGCATTTCAAAACGTGATCGGCTCTGGCGTTCGCGCGATTTACTGTGGGGACGCTGCGGGCTCATCGTCAGTGGAACTCGTCCCGTCAGAAGCACACGCACGACTAGCATGTAAGTGCCGATCACGTAGAGCATCTCGGTGATGGCGCGGTCGGAGAAATTCTTCTTCACCGCGGCATAGGTCTCATCTGTTGCTTCGATGAGATCCATCACTTCATCCGTGAAGAAAAAGACGCTCTGCTCGGCTTCGCTAAAGCAGTTCGCCTTGATGTCCCCCGTCTCGAGAGCGGCGATCTGCTTATCAGTAACTCCGACGCTGTGTCCCACCACTACGTTCTGGCGCCAGGCATAGGGGCAGTCGGAGCGTTTCGCAACGTGAAGGACAATCATTCGTTCCAGCGCTTTGTCGAGTTCCATCGGCCGGACAGCTGCAACATGTACTTGCCGAAGTATGGATAGAGTGTCTCCGCGTTTGCCATTGCACGGAACACGTTGATCAAAGGAAGCAGTGCGAGGGCATCCTTGATTGGTTGTGAGGCAGTTTCGGGATCGACAAGATTCAGACTTGTTTTAGCTAACTGTGTTGACATAGTTTCTCCTTGTTCAAGTAGGTAAGGTTTTCGAGTCAAGCGCTCCGAGTCGCCTCGCCAGTCGTTACATCCTCACCAACGAAGCGAGACTTACTTCCGACCAGATTTGTGCCGCCGTAGGCTGCACGAATGTGGTCTTCTTCAACGGTGCTCGGCGCCTGCACCTCACCGATGCGGTCGGATTCAACGTCTGAAGGTGGGTTGCTGTAAGTCAATGGATGCTTCCGTCGAGGCGGCTTCATTTTCAGAGCGCCTATCTCGGTTTCTGATTCTTTAGGTGCGGTTCGCAGAACCAATGCTCCTGGCTTCGAATCCGGCTCTGTCAGCTTTTAGGTGATCCAAAGGTAGCGGCCTGTTCTTCATCAAACTGAGCGTGAATACCGTTTTCCCCAGATTCGATTCGACGAGGCGAACGCTACCCCCGTGCTCTTCAGCTATCCGTCGAGCCAGGGAGAGCCCCAACCCTGTTCCGTTGGGTTTTCCTGCGGTCACAAACGGATTGAACAAGGTTCTTCGAACTGGGGCAGGTATACCAGGGCCATTGTCGGAGATCGTGATGTAGACCTGTTCATTCAGCTCCGTAGCGTGGACCTCCACCTCAGGCACCTGAGTTGAGCGTGTCGCAGCTTGGCAGGCATTTAGTAACAAGTTGTAGATGGCACTTTCAAGATTCCTCGCATCGATGTCTGCTTCCGTCGAGGGGACATCGCAGACTGAGATGGAAATGTTCCGTCCGTCTGGATGCGACTTCACCGCCGCAACGGCTTTCTCAAGAACGAATGCAATACGCTCAGGTACTCGCGGATTGTACAGTCCACTCCTACCGAATTGAAGCAGTGAATCAATACGTTCGGTCATCGCGAGTACTGCTTCCTGAATTTCGAGCAGCAGATCAGTCCGCTCGCTCGCGCATCTATCGAAGCCTTCGAGGAACTCAGCGTTCGCATAGATTGCCGAGAGCGAGTGGCGCATATCGTGGGATATCGAGCATGCCATCATGCCGATTGCTGCCATCCGCTCTGCCTCTATTAGTTGGCGCTGTGCCAGCCGGTGCGGCGCTCTTGGCAGCTCACGACCAACGTCCTTGTCAAAGATGAGAATATTGCCGCGGTCTGAAATCTTTGGTTTCTTAAGGTGTGTTCTCACAGTTCCCCTTGTGATTCCTTTTCCCATCGCTCGCGGCATGTTGCCTCGAAGCTCGTCAGCGGTAACGAAGACAACCGTTGGAAGGCATCTTCGTGAAGATAAGAGCCCTTTAAGAACCAGGAGCTATCGGATCGCGGTTGTCACCATTTCAGTTTGAGAGTTGGGTGCCTTCCGTCCATCGGTTCGCATGGAGGAATCTGCGCGAGCGCGTCGCGCGTCATCTGTGCCCTCATTCCCGCGTGGACCATGAGGATCATAAGCTGATTCTTCCTTGATCTGTTTCATCAGTTTTTGGATTTGGCCTTCACGTGCAACATCCACGAGGCCACGGCCCTCGTCAATGAGGGAATCCGTGAGTAATTGGATAAGACGCGATTTAAGAGAGGCGATAGGGTACTCCTCGTGAGTCACGTGGATTACGACGGGAGTTGCCGGATTTGTCTCGGGGCATTCTTGAGCAACGCCAGCATGTCCCAGGAGAACGAGAACAAGAGTAAGGTAGCGATACACACTACTCCCTTCATGAGTTGCGAAGGCGCTTTGGTGGAGCGCCCGGGGTTTTGGACCTTAACGCAAAGCACTCGTGGCTGAACCAGAAGTAAATACGATGCTGCATGGCAGTGTTAACCCGAGAGCCATCCGCGACGAAATTGTTATCTTGCGCCTGCGTATGATCACGTTTTGTGTGTGTTTGCTTCTTGAGCCACGACCGCATGCTGATCGCGTATATGCAGATGCAAAATAGATTTGCTGGAATGAAGCCAAGCTGTAACGTTCGCAATCCAATTGCACAGACGATCAAGCTGTTGACAATCGCGACAACGAGTCCAATCCAAGATTTTCGTGCGAGCAGTATTGTCGCTAGCACGGTGAGGAAACAAGAGAGATAGTCCAAATGAAACATCGCGATCTCAATCTTTTTCTCTGTCCATCCACTCGCGGATGTACGTCGGACAGTGTTCAAGCTTCATGCCATACTGCTCGCAAGCACTTAGAAACCTGACTGCGCCACGATCCACCAGCCTGACCTCTTCCAAATCCAAAATGATGTTTTGGTAGTCGCGGTCAAAAAGCTCAATGAGCTCCGCGACATGCTCCGCCTCGATCCGGCCAATTAGGTTGAACACTGTGAATCTCTGCCGCTCTGATCTCTTGATTTTCAAGGTCATCGATATTGTCGCGATGCTCTGCATTTGCCGCCATTCCAGACACTGACTTCCCTGAAAGGCAATCCAGAGGCCGCTTGCAACCCATTGAAAAAAAAGGTCGGAGCCATTGCGCGGATGACGAAATATCGGCATGTGCCGAATTTTCGGGAGCTGAGAGCGCTATTACTCAATCGGAGATAAACTTGTGTTTCTTGATCTTCAGCTGATTGATTTTCGAGTCCAGCGTAGATCGGGGAATTCCGAGTTTCGCCGCCGCACCTCTCGGGCCAGCGACTTTTCCTTTGCATTCAGCCAATGCGGCTTCAATCATCTCTCTCTCTTGATTCTGGAGAGCGTTCGGCAAAGGACCTGCTGATTCCTGCCGGGGTGGCTGCACGTTTGCCAGCCAAGCCTTTTCGATCCAAAACGTGTCGCCGCTGCTCAAGATCACCGATCTCTCAACGATGTTTTGCAGCTCACGGATATTTCCCGGCCATGCATACGATTGGCACCGTTCCAGGGTATTCATGTCGATTTTGGGAATCTGCTTGCCAGTCTTCTGTGCATATCGCTTAACGAAGTACTCAACTAGCATTGGAATATCCTCCCTCCGCTTGCGCAAAGGAGGTACCTCGATCGGAAAAACGTTGAGCCGATAAAACAAATCGGCTCGAAACGTTCCCGCGGCAATGGCTGCCGTTAAATCACGGTTGGTTGCGGCTATGACACGAACGTCGGTGGAAATAGTTCGGTTACCTCCCACTCGTTCGAACTGCCGCTCCTGAAGTACTCGCAGCAACGCAATCTGGGTCTCTGCGGGAAGCTCGCCGATTTCGTCCAGAAAAATCGTACCGGAATGTGCCAGCTCAAAGCGGCCCTGGCGTCGCTGGACCGCTCCGGTGAAGGCGCCTTTCTCGTGGCCAAACAGCTCCGACGCAATCAAGGAGGAAGGAATCGACGCACAGTTTACGCTGATGAATGCCTGGCCGGAACGTTGTGAGTGCTTGTGTATGGCGCGAGCAATCAGTTCCTTTCCGGTGCCGGTTTCGCCGTTGATAAGCACCGTGGAATCGGTGGGGGCTACTTTGACAATGCTGGAGAGCACGGTCTGCAGGGCCGGTGACGAGCCGACAATTTCCTCAAACATGAATGCCTGATCAATCTGCTCCCTCAACGCCAGGTTTTCATCGTGAAGTCGATCTTTGAGAAGCTTAATTTCTTCGAATGCCTGTTCGAGGTCGGCGCGTGCGAGACGCTGTTCCGTAACGTCCATCGCCGTCCCTACAAGTTCCACGACGACATTCGACTCGTTCAGGATGGGGTGGCCAATGTTATGGATGTGTTTTATCGACCCGTCTGGAAGAACAATGCGATAGTCCGATTCAAAGTTCGTTTTCGACTGCTGTGCCTTTTCATACTTCTGCTCTACGAACGACCGATCCTCAGGATGAAGTCTATTGAAAAAGAAATCAGCGACTGAGGCATCGTCATCGGGTGTCACGCCGTATATTCGATGCATTTCAGGCGACGTTGTCACTTTCCCCGATGAAATATCATGCCTCCAGTTGCCCGTGTGAGTTAATCTTTGACCCTCGAGCAGAGATGCTTCGCTCCGCCGCAGCTTCTCTTCCCTGCCACGCAAATCCTCGTAAAGGTCACGGAGTTTGCGGGCCGTATCGTTGAACACTAGTCCGAGGTGAGCGAGTTCGTCTGCTCCGATCACCGAAATCTGGTGCTCAAACTCACCTCGTGCCAAAGCTTTGGACCCCTCTACTACCCGCCCCAGCGGTTCCGTGATACTGCGGGTGATTGCTACTCCGAGGCCAGCGGCAATCAAGAGCGTGACGAATCCCGTGATTGGCACAGCGAGAAAGATTCGGCGTTCTGCACGCGAAATATTTGAAGCTGCTTGCGCGCGCTGCTCTTCCACCTCGCGGGTTACATCTTTGACTAACTCGGAGCTCAGGGATTCCAGCGGCTGAACTTGTCTCTCGATCCGGAAACGCACAGCGTCCCACTCTCCTGATGCAGCCGCGGATGTGATCGCATCCAGATGTGACGGCAGGGTACGCTCAATTGATTCCAGAGTTGGCAGCACTGTCTGATCCACCTTCATCTCGGGAGGCAGGTGATTGAAGGTCGCCGAGGTGCGCTGGGCATCGTCAAGAAGGCCCTTCCGAAGTGTGGCCGATTCTCTCAGCAACCGCGCAGAGTCTTCGGAACGCGCCAAGACACCGAGCCTCTCGTAGACTGACAGGAGATCGGTATGTACCCGCAGCACCTCGATGAGCTCTTCGTTCACACCGTTCAAACGTTCCACTTGGACACGGATCAAGTGCAACTGCCAAAGGAGGACGCCATTGCCAACCAACATCAGCACAATGACGAAGATAAAGCAGAGTGTCAGTCGGCGATGGATGTTGACGCGGTAGAGGAATGAAATGTTCGCCGACGCATGCCTCAGCCATCCAGAAAATCGAGTCGGGCTGTTGGTGTGAGTCATGCGCTATCATCACTTGAGTTTCACGGACCAGCCTCCCGTCGACCGGCCTGCAGGTGACCTGGCTAGCGAACCAGTTCCGCAGTCTGATCCTTGTGATTTCGAATCCCGCTCGGCGGTCCCGTCTTGAATCCGGTGATCCCAACTAGTTCATTTTCCAACTCTTTCGCAGCTTCGGGCGCTTTGATTTTGCCCGTTAAAACAGAACGCACCGCCCGGATATAAGCCTGATCCACGTCCTCATATCTCTGCCCAACAATCGTAGCGGGTCGATTTACCACGCCAGTTCCTCGCCCAACGTGAGCAAAGTCAGAGTACAGCATTAATATTGCGGGCGCCTCATCCAGCTCAGGCTGCTTCACTGCTTTGGAATGCGAGCGCACCTCAGACTGCATTTCTTCATGAACAAGGAATCGGACCAACTCCACTGCTTCAGAGGGATGAACTGTCGATCGGGAAACTCCGATACCGAACCCGCCCAAAGTTGCGGCTTGCCCATTGTTACCGCCTGGGACACTGGTGATACCAATCTTCGAGCTACCGATCTTCGCTGTGTCTCGAATTGCCGGGTTAGCCTCCGCCTCGACGCTCAGAAAGTAAGATCGCGCCCACCCACGAAAAAAAGCTGCCTGTCCGGAGTAAAATGCGTTGACGGCATCCCATTCCTCATAGGAAATCACGTCGGGAGTTGAGATCCGACCTATCCAGTGCGAAGCGCGTTGCCAGGCGCGGATGGCGTTAGGATTGTTCACGCTGATCGTGTTGGCGGCTTCGATGATACTCCCGCCACCCTCTGACGTCTGCCATTCCAGCGCGTTGCAGGTCAAACCTTCGCCGGCCGCACCCGGCCATATAAACCCCCAAAAATTCTTTTGTCCTTTGGCACGCTCTCCCCGCTGGATGCGGGTGGCCATTTTCTCGAGTTGGTCCCATGTCCTGGGTGGTGCACCGTACCCATACTCTTGAAGAAGATCTTTTCGATAAAACAGGACTCCTATGTCGGCATGAAATGGCATAGCAACTAGCTTCCCCTTGACCGTGTAGCTCGCGACTATATCCGGGTCCACGGAAGAGAGTTCTGTTGCGAAATATGGTTTCAGATCGATCAAATCCTGACTCAAGGTTCCAGGCCAGGTTACATCGATGCCCAAGACATCGGGACTTGAAGCTCCTTCTCCGAGTACCTCCCGCGCCATGTTTAGCTGGTCAAGAGTGGGCTCCGGAGTGGGCAGGTGCTTGACCCTAATTCCTGTTAGCCGCGTGAACTCCAGCAAGCTTTCATCTGGTAGCACATTGCGTTCTGTCAGGTCGTGCGACCACTCAGGATCGAGGAAAGTCAGCGTCACGGGTTCTTGTGCAGGATGCCGGCATCCGCCCAGTGACACAACAATCAGAAAACAGCCGATCATCTTCGTTAAGCGTCCCAGCTGAGGGTGCCTGAGAACAACATGCCGACTTCGGGCAGCCGCAAGGTCCGTGCGCATGACATGGATCATACAATCATCTCTCCCCTGCCTACGCGAGCGGCTAGGCTCGCTTTTACGGCGATAACACGGGTTCAAATCCCGTCGGGGACGCCAACAAACGAAAAGCGTTAGCTAAGAACAGCGCATTTGCCACAGAGCATTCGCGGAGCAGTTAATCCTATGCGGTGGCCTTCCGCATAGCTTCACCGTCACATCATGGGATCAGTTTCGTTGCTCCGCCGAATTCAATCAGTTGCGCCTGCTGCAGCGCAAGCGTCTTCCAAAGTAGATAAATTCCAGTAGGAAACTGACCTGGTCTCACTGCGCACGGGCGATGCTAAGAACTCAACCGTCGTCCAAGCTGTGGGAAGTGTGAAACGCTGAGAGCGTTTTCCAAGTTGGCGAAGCCCACATCTTTTACATAGCCTTTCCAGCCTAGGTGCTGGCAAATCGGCAGACGTCCTATACTCAGACTCCATCGCCTCCGGGGCTAGGGATTTGAACCCGTGCTATCGCCGTGAAAGGGTTTTATCTCTCGGTAACTTCTTGATAATACAGGCCACGGATGGCTCTCTGAAGGCCATTTAAGATACCCTTGGCACTCGTTATTGGACGTGAATTGGACGTGAGTATTTGTTTCGGCTTCGAACTCGCAGATCAGAAATTCGCAGCGAATATTCGCCCTATTGTTCGCCTATACTACTACTCGTACATGTGACTTCCGGCAATAACCTGACTGCCAGATCTTTTTAATTCGGACGGCTACCGTCACCGAAGCATGCCGAGGTTGGACAATCTATTGCTCATGGCGGCCGTATTTACATGAAATCGTTTGGCCAGGAGCCGTGGTTAGCCTCGCGAGTTATGCTGCAGATTCATCAGAGCGCATAAGGGAGAACCGCTGTGGGCCCGACAAAAGTACCCGCGGTATACGTCTTCGCCGTAGTGATGCGTGCATTCGGCTGTGTGAGGGCGGTCAGTTGATCGCACTTGTCGCTGGGACCGGCGCCTGTGGTGGAACCGGAGGGATGTGCGGCGGCCGGAAGTCCCGCGAAAACCAATCCACATGAAGTAAGAAACCGGAACGATTCGCATTGTCAAGTTCCTTTGGCTGAATCGACGGCACGGACATTCTAATCCGGGCGCACCCCGGGGTTTCCGGCGTGGTAGGTCGGCTATCTTCCCAGACACCTAGCCGCCGAGGACAAGATCGAGTGGCCGTTCTGCCACGTCGATCCTACCTGCTGGCTTCCCTGGTTTCGGGGTTAGATTCCCATTCGCAATTGCAGCGAGCGGCGATAGCCGCGGCTTAGACGAAGGCGCGTGCCGTCGCGCAGTATCACGTCATACTCGCCCTCTTTATTCACCTTGAGTCCCTGGATGCGCTCGAGATTGACGATGGTGGAGCGGTGGATGCGGCAGAAGCGCTTCGGATCCAGCTCCTGCTCCAGGTCGGCGATGCTTCGCCGCAACAGGTGGGTTTTTCCCGCGAGGTGAAGGCATGCGTAGTAGTCAGCGGCTTCAATCCAATCAATTTCGCGGATCTTCACGAAGGAGATCAGGCCTGTGCTCTTGATGGCCAGCAATTCGAGCGTTCGCGGCAGAGACTTGCCCTGGGCGAGTTTTTCCTTTGCTCTACCCAAGGCGAGATCGAAGCGCGAGTCTTCGAATGGCTTCAGCAGATAATCGAGTGCGCCGGCTTCGAAGGCCCGCAAGGCGTATTCATCGTAGGCGGTGACAAAGATAATGACCGGAGGCGCGTCGCCCCCCAGCAATTCAAGTACGTCAAAGCCGTCACACTCCGGCATCTGGACGTCGAGAAAGACCAGATCGGGTTTGTGATGGCGGATCTGTTCTACCGCCTCCGCACCGGTACCGCACTCACCGATGACTTCGATGTCGGCGTCGCGGCGCAGGAGGATGGCGAGATTGTTGCGTGCCAAAGGCTCATCGTCGACGATCAGGGCGCGTATGCGGGCGGTTCCGTTGGGAATCATTCAATCACGCTTCCCTGAAGGGCACGGAGATGGAAACCTCAACACCGCTGTCGTGGCGGTTTTGTATAGTGAACTTGTAGCCGTCGCCGTAAAGGCTTCGCAGCCGCTCGCGGAGATTCGACAGACCGATGCCCGTGGAGCTGTTTTCCCAGTTTGCGGGGAGGGTGGGTCCGTCATTGTACACGTTGATGGTGACAGAGCCATTGAGCTGAGACGCGGTGATTTCGACGGCGCCGCCGAAGGCTCGCTTGGCGATGCCATGGCGGATCGCATTTTCGACGATGAGCTGCAGAAGTAGACCGGGAACCAAGGCCGGAAGCAGCTCATTGGGGATGTCGAGCTTTACCTGAAGCCGCTCTGCAAATCGCGCCTTCTGAATCTCGAGGTATTGCCGCAGGAGCTGAACTTCCTCGGCCAGCGGCACCTCAGGCCGGCTGGACCCCGCCATTAATGAGCGCAGGACATCACTCAAAGCGGCGATCATGCTCACCGCGGAGTCATTTTTGCCATCACGGACCTGGGCGGCGATGGAGTTGAGAGTATTGAACAGGAAGTGCGGTTCAATTTGGCGCCGAAGGGCGCTGAGCTGGGCCTTCGCAAGCTGCTCGTTCAGTTGGGCTTTATCGGCTGCTTCTCGTAAAAGGCGATTTCTGGATTCGATGATCTGGTAGGCGGCGAGAACGGCGGAATAAAGGAAGAAGGTTTCGAGGAGGCCGTTATAAAATCTCCCTTTCCAGAGATCAAGAAGCGGCCCGGCATCGCTGGAATACGCCCATGGGTTCAAGAGCTTCTCCCATCCTGCAACCCACGCAGCGACGACCAGTCCCATGATCAGACCGGCGATGACATGCGGCCCCAGAGTTATGGGCCGTGTGAATTGCGTGGGCGGGTAGCGGCGCGCCAAACGAAGAATGACAGGTGTGAACAGCGCCCAGGGCAGACGAGAGACAAGCAGGACGAAGAATAATGCGACCCACGCGTGATGCATGCCCTCGGAGTGCATGACGACGACGTTCTGTGTAGCGTCAAAGAGGCCGATACCCACCCAGATGGACAGGTTCCATATCCACCAGGCGGCTTTCGATCCGATGGGTTCAGTGGGCATTGCGGCGATGATAGTCCGTTCGCCCGGCCAATCGTCACTTAGTTGCAGTGAACTGCCGATTCGGTGCAGGGAGCCGGCTCGCATCGACGAATCGTTGCGGGGATAATCAGCCAATTGAAGATGAACCGGGAGACGAAAGATGAGACGCAGAGAGTTTTTGGGACAATCGGCCGCATTGGCAGCGCTGGCAGCTTTTCCCGGCCTGGGTTGCGAGAAGGTGAAAGCGTCAACTAAGTTCACAGGATTGGCTCAAGGGACAGGCGCGGCAGCGGCAGCATCTGCCAATCCGTTGCAGGCTCCGGCAAAGGACAAGATTCCAGTGGCCTTTGTCCTGTCCAGAGGCGCAGTGATGATTGACTTTGCTGGTCCCTGGGCGGTATTCGGCAACGTGATGGTTCCCTCGCGTGGCGCGACGATGGATGACCAGATGCCCTTCGATCTGTATACCGTGGCGGAGACGGCCAAGGCGGTGACCGTGTCGGATGGGATGAAGATCGAGCCTAACTATACCTTCGACAATGCGCCGGCGCCGAAGGTGATTGTGATTCCTGCACAGGGTGGCGACAGCAAGAGGATGGTGGATTGGATCAAGTCTTCTTCGCAGCATGCGGACCTTACGATGTCGGTCTGCACGGGCGCATTTATTCTGGCGGAAACGGGTTTGCTCGCCGGCAAGCCTGCCACAACGCACCACGATGCGTATCGGGAGTTTGCCGTGCAGTATCCCGATATCCAGGTGAAACGAGGGGCGCGGTTTGTGGATGTAGGAAATGTTGCCACCGCTGGCGGCCTGTCCTCCGGAATCGATCTTGCCCTGCACGTGGTTGAGCGCTACTTCGGACGCGCGATCGCCACCAGCGTTGCGTATGACATGGAGTATCAGGGACAAGGCTGGACCAACCCGGAATCCAACGCCGTGTACGCGGAGGTCAAGGTTTCAACGGACGAGCATCCGGTGTGTCCGGTGTGCGAGATGGACGTTAATCCTGCGGGAGCGCCGAAGTCAACATACAAAGGTAAGACCTATTACTTTTGCTCGCCCGGCCATAAAGCGAGCTTTGATGCCACGCCGGAAAAATGGATCTGAGGATTAGGGCAGTTCGATAGTTACCGTCGAACGTCGGCGTCGCAGATTTAGGTCAAGCATCTATAGGCACCGCGGACAGTTGCGGGCACTTAAGCTGTTCGTTCCTGTTGCTGGGATTCTTACCGATGCATTCTGATTCTCAGCAGTGCGTTAATGTTGCGAGTTGAGCGGATTCTTTCACGGTGATAACACGAGTGTGGGCATTGAAGGCGTCGGGATTGTGGAGGTCGTGGGTCCAGGCGCGCAAGGTCTGACCGTTGGGACTCGCGTAGTTTTCATTGACACGTGGAACACTTGGCGCGAGCAGATCGTGTGCCCAGCAGACAGACTCGGGCCCGTTCCAGACGGCCTGGACGATTCGGCCGCCACCGCTTCCTATATCAATCCTTTGACGGCATGGGCATTGACCGTATCAACTCACAAACTCAAGGAGGGAGACTGGCTTCTGCAGACGGCGGCTGCATCCAGCGTGGGGAAGTACGTGCTTCAACTGGCGCAGCATTATCGATTCAAGACAATCAACGTCATCCGTACCGAGCGGCTCTCATCAAATCGCCTCACTTCCCAGGAAAAGTCTCTACCCCCTAATGGGATGTGTTGCAACTTTCAGGGTGGCTGGCTGGTGATGTGAAAGAATCGCGAAATGGGAACCCGACCGGCGATCTTCAAATGGCGTCAGACCGAAGCAGGCCTCATCCTTTGTGCTGTCCGGTGGTATCTTCGCTATTCTCTTTCGCTACGCGACGTTGAGGAGCTGCTGGAAGAGCGCGGTCTCCATGTCGATCACACAACCGTCTGGCACTGGGTGCAGGATTACGGCCCGGAGTTGGAGCAGCGACTCCGACAGCATCTCAAGCCGACAAACAAATCGTGGCGGGTGGACGAGATCTACGTTTGCGTGAAGGGTCGCCTCAGGATGGCGACCTTCTCTTCCGGCGAGTAGTGCTTCCGTTGCTTCTTCATGCGTTCTCTCCTTTACCTTACTGGGAGAACGCCTTCTCCATTTCCAACTGAACCGGAACACTCTCGACGCTCTGGTCTAGCGCCGCATAAATACTGGTGTTTTTGATTATTGGGTAGCTCTGGTAGCTCTAGGAACTTGTTGAAATAGGTACCTTCAGCGGCGGAGGTCTGCGGTAAATCGTCTAACGGTTATGCGTGGAGACGAGCGGGATCAGGACGGGATGTTCAGCTATATATCGTTGGAGGAGCGTGTGCCTCAGGATCATCCATTGCGGTCAGTTCGCAAGTTGACGGATGCCGTGTTGCGGACTCTGAGTCAGGAGTTCGATGCGCTGTATGC
>JBAVYX010000087.1:0-5049 GCA_049588475.1 Silvibacterium sp.
AGATCCAGGCGCGCCAGGACTCCTCCTTCGCCAAATACATTGCACTCGACACCGCCTACGTCGAAAACTGGAGCTTCTGGCTCGACCTGAAGATCCTGATTCGCACCGCGAACGTGGTTATCCGCGGTACTGGCGCCTGAATTCAGCATGCGTGAAGCTAGATTTTTCTAACCTTCATGTGTCGAGAAGCCCATAAAACAGGAAGCCCATAAAACAGTTTGATTTGTTTCATCACATAGGTTTATAGGCCTAGAACGATGGATTGCCACTGCAGACGGCCGCTAGCCTGGGAATCTTTACCGTTTTAGGGAGTACGCCGCACCGTTTGAAAAGATATGCACAGTCTGGCCGATATTGATCTTCACGCTGAACTGACCCTTACCTTGCACGGTGACTACGCCAGGGCCCAGGTTCTTCACGTCGACTATCCATGGATTTCCTGTGGAGTCCGTCTTGGGCGGCATTGCTGGCAACTGGATCACTGCAGGCGCGTTGATAAGCTCCAGTAGTTCGCCGCCGAACGTAGCATCGATGTTTTCGTGGTTTGGGGCCAGGTGCACTATTTGCTTCTCTTGCAGCGTATTCATTTGACCAGTCAATAGAGCCAGGTAGATGAGAAGCGTTTTCATGGGTACCTCGTCAGGGTGTCGTTGCCAAGCTTGCTCCGTGCACAACTAGAATACAGCCACTCACTCCAAGCCACAGGTCCGACCGAAGAAAAAACGCAAGTCGAGATTCGGCTCGCCACGAGCTGCGTCTGATGTCAGGTGGCTTGAACCTTACATTCTTCTGACTCTCCTTCTGATTAAACTCCTTCAAACTAGACGGCTAACCCGGGGGATCGGGTCTAGCGCATAGAGATGAAGCATAAATAATAGAGCAAAGCTTCTCACTCGATTTTCAAACTATCGGCTACTTGTCAGTGGCACGTCCGTGAAGTACGCTCTACTTCACGGATGTACTTGGCTGAAGTAGTTCAATACATTTTGTACCGAAGGTCTTAATTCATTAAGAATTACGGTTTTTTATACTGAATCGCGTTTTTATGCATCTCAACCTGGGAACGCTGGAGCACGCGAGTTCACGGACGTAGGGGGTCTGGGCGTTGATGATAAGCAGCATTAGTCCGCCAGTGGGGCCCGATGTACGAATCGGATTGCTGATTTTAGCCGCATTTTATCGTGACGGCGAACTGCGGATTGCATGAGAGGCATAGTGGTCCGGCAGAGGAATAGATCGGCTACAGAAGTTTTGGCGCGCGCTGACGAGTACGTGAGAGCTTTCGTGGGCGTGAAGCGAGCAGGCGGATGCCCCGATCCCGTCCTGCTCAGTGGAGTCGGATTCATAAATGCGGCTGAGGCTCTGAGAGCAGCAGGTCTGGACAAACAAAAGTAGCAGTCTTCATCGACGAACGGTAGCAACTAGTTACTTGCTAATCGTCGTCGCATTGCATTTTCATTCACCGGCCCCGTATGAGATCAAAGTTCGATCTTGGGACCGAAAGGGCGAAGCTATGTTTCAGCTGTCTGAGATGTAGCCAACCATTTCCGGATTGAGGCGTTGTCATCACATGGACTATCGATCAAATGAATCGGATTCGAGAATCCGCTGGTATGCGGTCTCCACGCGGTCGAGGCAGGAGAAGGTAGCTGCAAGTACGCTGGATGCTCTTGGAATCGCGCATTTCCTTCCATTGCAGACTGAAAGACGCCGGTGGAGCGATCGAATGCAATCGGTAAACACCCCCCTGTTCCCTGGATATCTATTTGTTCATATCGATCCATCGAGCCGCCTGAAGCTGGAAGTTCTCAAGGCTCCGGGCGTGGTCAGATTCGTCGGAGATCGGATGGGGCCTATTTCGATCCAGGATTCAGAGATCGACGGTATATCGAATCTGGTCACAAGCGGAGCCGAGCTCTCGCCTCATCCGTTTCTCAAGCAGGGGGATCGTGTGCGGGTGGTTCGCGGGGCATTGGCCGGAGTTGAAGGCACCCTTGTACGCATCGGTTCAAAGTCCCAAATCGTTATTTCGATTGAAGTCCTTCATCGCTCTCTGGCGACCACAGTCTCCGAGAGCGATGTGGAAGCGATCGGCCGCCCATCGGAAACAAATCGTGGATGTGGCATCGCTGAGGATACTTGCAGGTCTGGGCACTTGTCCGGAGCGTTAGTACCCAGCTATGACCAACAACCGAGTGGTTCCCCAATTCCGCAATGAGTCGGTCTTCAGGTGAAGCGTAGCGATGGACAAAAGGTCTTAGTGACACCGTTATCCATACAGGAACAGAGAATCGTTACAAATTAAATAGTGCTACTACTCGAGCAGAGGAAGCCAAAAAATGAGCGGACATGTCGAATTGATGCAGCCATTACAAGTGGGTCAGGCAACTGTCTCCCATAGAAGCGTGGAACACGTTTCAACAACCGCAAAAAGCCGCGAAGGCTCCGCAGCGCGTACTCCATTTCATGATGAAGCGCTGAACCTGGTTCAGCGGATCTTCCTGATGCAGGCACAAAAACCCCCTCACGTTGTTGTCTTTGCTGGTGTTGAACACGGCTCGGGATGCAGCCAGATCTGTGCTTCGGTCGCGGAGACATTGGCACGAGTTGTGCGCCGCCCCGTTTGCCTGCTGGAAGGGAATTTTCGCTCGCCCGCTTTGGCGAGCACTTCCAATATGACAAACGATTATGGCCTGGCGGATGCCCTTGTTAGTGAAGAGGCAATCACGATCTTCTGCAAGCCTTTGGCCCAAGAAAACCTGTGGATACTTTCCGCCGGCGCTCTGGATGCGGACTCGCCCAGCCTGCTCACTTCGGAGAATCTCAAGAGCAGGCTGATTGAGCTGCGAAACGCCTTCGAATTTGTCATCGTCGATGCTCCCCCGCTGGAGAGCTTTGCGGAGGCCATCATTCTTGGCCAACTGGCGGATGGCCTGGTATTGGTTCTGGAGGCTGGTTCGACGCGCAGGGAACCGGCCGCGGCCGCCGTATCCAGCCTCCGCTCATCGAATATTCCAATTTTGGCGGCCGTCTTAAATAAGCACACGCAGCCAGTTCCCCGGAAGATCTCTAAGCTGATCTAAATCAAGCCGCTCAGGAACACGCCCGAGATACACCGGATGACTGTCTTTTCCGAAACATTAGCCAGCCTAAACTCGTTTCGCCCTTGGTAGGCCCCCGCTAGGAGAAATGATGATGCTTGCCGGTGTACATCCTGGCGTAGAAGAGGCGAATCCGAAAGTCATTCACGCAAGCGATAGTGCGTTTTCATACTGGCTCGACTTCTTTCGTTGGACCGCCGCATTCTCGGTCCTATTGGCGCACACGCAAAACCGATTTCTAGTCCAGATCACGGACATAAGTCCGGCGCATCGCGGCCTTGACTTCTACACGTTTGCCTTCTTAGCAGGGTTCGCTCATCAGGCAGTGATGATCTTCTTCGTGCTGAGCGGCTATCTTGTAGGCGGCGGCTTGCTGCGGGAGATGCAGCGCAAGGGGTCCGTTGACGTACCACTGTACCTGGTCAAGCGCGTGACCAGACTGGGAATGGTTCTTTATCCGGCTTTCTTAGTGATTGCAGTCTTGAACCTTATCGGAATCTTCGGTCTGCATGGCCTTGGTACTGGAGTGTACCCAGCAGACACCTTAGCCACAATGCAACCGTCGACTCTGCTATGCAATGCCGCTTATCTTCAAAACGGGTTCTGTCACACATATGGTGAAGACGGCGCTTTGTGGTCCCTTTCCAATGAGTTTTGGTACTACGTGATCTGGCCGCTGCTGCTGTTTGGCTGGTGCGCGGCTGCGAAGCTAAACCGCGTAGTCCTCACCTTACTCGCGATATCGGTACTCGCTGTCCTAACGATGTCTTTCCGTGGCCCGTCGTCGATGGTCGGACCCTACATGCTGATTTGGCTTCTGGGTATTGCCGTGGCAGGAGCGAAGCGGCCTGTCATTCGATCCATCCCATGGTCAACGGCCCTGTTTCTCGTCACTGTCTTGATGACAAGGCTATTCGTTCGCCGCACGCTTGAGACAAACCACCCTATAGACCAGCTGGGCATTGATCTTGTGGTCGCATGCGCCTTCGCGAATCTTCTAACGACCATGAGGTTTAGTAAAACCCTGAGACCGTTGAAATGGGGCAAGCTGAACTATAGTCTGGCAGCGTTCTCTTTCTCGCTCTATTGTGTCCACATTCCTATCCTGAACCTTTATGGTGCGGCGATGACCCACTACTTTGGTACAGGGTGGAAAATGACCCCAGACCATCTATGGAATTGGTCGATAGTGTTTGGCGCAATGTTTGTTGCTATCGCGGGAGCTTTTGTATTTTCACGTGTGACAGAGGTTCATACGGGATACTTCAGAGATCTAGGCATCGGGGGTCTCGAGTATCTTCGGCGCGACAAGCTGGATTCCGTAGCGCTAGGCGAAACTAAGACGCGGTAAGCGGATCAATTAAGTAAACAAAGCGCGCTGGTTGTCTCCTCTATACTTACAGATTTCATGGGCTTCATATTTTCAGGATCGGAGAAGCTTTGTGGCCACAGCAACCCTGCAGTTAACAGACGAACAAATTGATTCCGTAAATCGTGACGGGTTTCTAAGGGTGTCAAGAATCACGTCGAACGAGGAGGCTTTGAAGATCAGGGCGACTTTGGAGAGACTATTCGCGGAAAAGGCCGGGTGGAAGGAAGGAGCCTATGGGGATCTGGCCGCCAAAAAAGATGAGGACAAGCAGGCCAACTCCCCGCAAATCCTTCTGCCCGTCAACTACGCTCCGGAATTGCATCGTACCGACACCTTCCTGAATGCTCTCGAAATGGCAAAGCAGATATTGGGTGAGGAGGCCGCCTTTGTATTGGATCTCGCAATCCTCAAGCGGGCGGGTAGTGGTGAACCAACCCCGTGGCATCAGGATGACGCCTTTCGCGATCCTCAATTCGAATATAAGGAGGTAACAATATGGGTTGCCTTGCAGGACGTCGACGAGAAATCAGGCTGTCTGATGTTTATTCCTGAGTCTCACGGAGGAAAGGTCCTCGA
>JBAVYX010000088.1:0-16240 GCA_049588475.1 Silvibacterium sp.
TACATTTTCCATCCATCTTGAAATTGCGAAAATCCAGCCAAACAGGTTTTTTCACAGCTTCCAGACCGTTGTGTGATCGACATGGAGACCGCGCTCTTCCAGCAGTTCCTCAACATCGCGCAGCGAGAGAGAATAGCGAAGATACCACCGGACCGCGCAGAGTATGAGGCCGGGTTCGGTCTGACGCCATTTGAAGATCGCGGGTCGGGTTCCCACTTCGCGATTCTTTCACGTCACCAGCCAGCCACCCTGAAAGTTGCAACACATCCCTATCGATTGCGGCGAGCGACGTTGGTAGCGGCCGCACACCCGTTATTGCTTCGCTTCTTTCTGCTTTTGCGCCCCTCTCTTTTTCTGTGCGCCGTGCTGATTCGTGCTCGCGCTTCTGTACTTAAGGGTGCGCTTGCTCATCATCCTGAAATCCGCGCAGGGCATTTAATCTAACGATCGACCCTATAAAGAAGATGAACATTCCAAAGATACCGATGAAGCTCGCCAGGAATTTGAGGCGAGCAACGAGAATCGACGAGTCCGTCCAAATGTCGCGTATGTCTTCTTCACGGTGTCCGTGATCCTAGCCAGATGTTGTTTCTTCGCCCCGATCTCGTTGCCGAAGGATCTGCCTGCGCACTTGTTTGCGGATTGGCGCTAGAATTCGCGGTGGGAGGCCCTGCCCCGGATGGGTGCTTCAGGAGTATTTATAAGCTACCGACGCGAGGACAGCTCTGGCCATGCGGGGCGGTTGTTCGATCACCTTGCCAGAAAGCTCGGTCGAGCTCACGTCTTTCGCGACGTGGACAACATTCGCCCTGGCGATAACTTTACCGAGGCTATTAGAGAAAAAATCATCGCCTCGGAACTACTCCTTGTACTAATCGGCCCGAGGTGGCTGATGGCCGTGGACCGGGAAAGCCGGAGGCGTTTGGAAGACCCGAACGATGTGGTCCGGCTTGAGATAGAGATGGGGCTAGAGCGCAAGATGCGCATAATTCCCGTACTCCTGCCCGGTGCGCTGATGCCCAGCGCGAACGAGTTGCCCGAGACTCTCGCGCCGCTCCACCAACTCAATGCATTCGAGATCAGCGAGACGCATTTCGACCGGGATGTCCTCGAACTCATTGCCGTGGCCAAGAAGGGGCGCGGCTTAGGAGTCCTTCAAAAACTCAAATCGCGGCCGATCTATCTCCTTGCCCTCGGAGTCTTAATCATTACATCCATTGTCTTGAGTGCTCTTTGGTTGCGGCAACACTTTGGGAAGAAAATAGAAACCGTGAATTCGGCCGCGCCGGGCACGCTCAGCCCGGCGCCGGTCGGGCCGGTTATTACGTCCGAAGAAGCTCGCTTACAGCTGGCCCTCATGCATCTAAGCTATGACGCGGACAGCTTCGCAAACTCCGCACGCCAAGGCGACGCACTCGCTGTTTCGCTTTTCCTCCGAGCCGGAATGAATCCAGATGAAACGCCCGGAAGCTACACTCCATTTGAAATTGCAGTGGAGGAGGGGCATTTCGACGTCGCGAAGTCACTTATCCAGGGCGGTGCCAATGTGGATCGCGCTTTGCCATGGGTCGCACAAAAGGGCAATCAGGAGCTGTTTCAGATGCTACTGAGCAAGAAGCCGAGCCCGAAAGCTATAGCAGGCGCTCTCTACCAGGCAGCTGAAAACGGACATCTCGATCTTGTGCAGCAGCTTGTCGATCACGGTGTGGACGTGAATGCTCGATGGGCTGGAAGCGTTGCCTTGTCAGGGGCGGCCTACTCTGGACGGACTGACGTAGTCAAATACTTGTTACGGCGTGGTGCCGATGTGAACGCGGTGGATACCAACACTGGAGGCCAGGGAGAAACCCCGCTGCTTTACGCTACTCGGAGTAGTGCGGAGAATTCCCTCGGAATCGTCACTCTCTTGCTAAAGGCGGGTGCGTCTGTAGTTGCTCAGGATGAACGGGGAACTACTGGTTTGATGAATGCTCTTGATCATCCAGATATCGTTTCCCTGCTGCTTGCCAACGGTGCCGATGTGAATGCGAGAACCAAGTCGCAAGCGACGGCTTTGATGTATGCAGCGGGGCGGCACCACGCGAAGCTTATCAAAGTGTTGGTAGACAAAGGCGCCGATATCAATGCGCAAGACGACCGTGGTTCCACGGCGTTGATGTATACCTCCGGAGCCATTGACAACGTCGATGATCCTGCGACGGTGCAGGCCGTGCTTGAAAATGGAGCCGACCCAAATCTGCATGATCTCGAAGGCATGACCGCCCTCATGTTTGCTGCAAGAGCTGGCCTTGAGGGTGCCACGCGAGTGTTGATCCGAGGGAGAGCTGATCCGAGTAAGCGAAACAACGACGGCCAGACGGCCCAGCAACTGGCGACTCTGCATCACCACAAGGAAGTGGTCCAGTTGCTCGCCAATCATGGCAACCAGTGAAGCAAGGACGAATCGAGGTGACATCTCGAGGGGGCCTCCCTGCTCGTCGGAAAGCAGTCTGCGTCCGAATTTTGGACTTCGGGAGTTATGGAAGGATCACGGACTAACCGAAGATAACCAGATTGATTCCGGATTGCTGACAACTCAGGATTCGAGTGATGTCGAGATGTCTTTCATGCCGTATCTCCGGACAGGCGGACTTATGTCCAGCGGATAGCGTCTAGTTGGCCCGCCTCCCATTTTGAGTCACAGCAGGTTTCCTCTGTGATTTGCACTATGCCTGTTAGCGAGCAGCGCCAGCTGGCGTGAGCGGAAACGGAGTATGCCAGTTCGCGTTATCAATATGTGCATCCCACCATGTGGTTCCGATCGCCGCATCTGGCCCTCTCCAGAACAAATCGAGATGATCGTTCACCCGAGTCACTGCGGAAAGAAAAGAACCAGATGCAGCGGCTCTGGGTGGTGTAAGCGGAAACGGCATGTGCCAGGCACCCTTGTCGATATTCTGGTCCCACCACGTGGTCCCGATTGCCCCGTCCGGTCCGAACCAGAATAGATCCAGATGTTCGGGGGCGCGGCTGCAGGCTGCGAGCGAAGAATCGGCTCTCGCCGCTCCCGGCGGCGTGAGCGGGAAGGGGTTATGCCATGCTCCTTGATCTATGTTCTGATCCCACCACGTGGACCCGACCGCTCCGTCGGCCCCAAACCAAAATACGTCCAGATGCTCCGGGATGCGGCTCACTGTAGCCAAGGGGGATTCCGCGCCGGCTGCTCCTGGTGGCGTGAGGGGGAAGGGATCATGCCAGCGAGCCTGGTCGATGTTCTGGTCCCACCACGTAGTGCCGACCGCTCCATCAGGTCCGAGCCAGAACAAATCCAGGTGCTCCGGAATTCGGCTGATCGATACGAGTGGTGAGTTCCCCCGTGATGCCCCTGGCGGTGTCACGGGAAATGGAGGATGCCAGATTCCGTTATCGATGTGAGTGTCCCACCAGGTTGTGCCGATCGCGTTGTCCGGCCCTATCCAGAATAGGTCCAGATGATCCAGCACACGGCTTACCGCCGTCAGCGGAGAGCCGGACCGTGCGGCTCCGGGTGGAGTGAGTGGAAACGGCGTATGCCAGCTTGCATTGTCGATGTGAGCATCCCACCATGTAGTCCCGATTGCGCCATCCGGCCCGATCCAGAAAAGGTCCAGATGATCGACTGCGCGGCTGATCGCAACCAGCGGCGAATCTGCCCTCGCAGCTCCCGGGGGAGTAAGCGGAAACGGAGTATGCCAGCTCCCATTGTCGATGTGGGCATCCCACCACGTTGTCCCGATCGCGCCATCGGGGCCGATCCAGTAGCAATCCACATGATCGGGATGCCGCGAGATGCACTGTGTCGTGCCCTGAACGGGACGGCGGCCACGCACTGCCTGCCCCATCACCGGCCCAGTAATGAGGAGGGGACCTTGCCAGGCGCCGTTGTTGAGGTTGCTGTCCCACCACTTGTTCCAGATGCCGCCATCTTGTCCCACCCAGAACAGGTCAAGATGCGGCTCGATCCTTGAAATAGCCGCTAGAGACGACGTGACTAACTGCACCGCAGCCGGATCGGTCAGCGGGAAAGGCGGATGCCATTGCGCGTTGTCGATATTTACATCCCACCACGTCGTCCAGATCGCTCCGTTGTTCCCCACCCAGAAAATGTCTAGATGCTCAGTGTTTCTGCTGCTCGCAACGATTGGAGAGCCCGGCTGCAGCGCCGCCGCCGGGCTGAGCGTAAAGGGAGCATGCCATTGTGCCTTGTCGATATTCGCATCCCACCACGTGGTCCAGACGGCGCCATCCTGCCCAGTCCAGAACAAATCGAGGTGATCCTGGGTGCGCGCAACCGAACAAAGCGGCGCACCCAACTGAACTGATCCCACACCAGTCAGCGGAAAGGCCGGATGCCAGATAGCGTTATCGATGTCCTGGTCCCACCAGGTTGTCTGGATCGATCCGTCCATGCCAACCCAGAACAGATCCAGGTGCCGATTGTTGCGCGAAATAGCATTAACCGGTGCACCCAACCGTGCGGATACTTGGCCGGCGATGCGAAACGGCGGATGCCATTGCGCATTATCGATAAATGCATCCCACCACGTGGTCCAGATACCGCCGTCCTGCCCTACCCAGAACAGGTCCAGGTGATCGGTCGTGCGCGCCACCGCTGTGACCGCTGATCCGATTTGAGCCGCTGCCGATCCAGCAAGCCTTCCCGGCGCGTGCCATTGGGCGTTGTCGGCATTCTGATCCCACCAGTTCGTCCAAACGCTGCCGTCGTAGCCCACCCAGAAGACATCGAGATGCTGCGTGTTCCGCGCTATGCTTGCGATCGGAGTTCCTGGCTCAGCAGCAACCGGCGGAGACACCGTAAACGGCGGGTTCCAGTTGCCATTGTTTATGTGCGCATCCCACCACGTAGTCCATATCGCCCCATCGTTGCCGCTCCAGAACACATCAAGGTGATCAGGAGTTCGCGCCACCGTATTTTGCGACGATCGCGGCATCCAGAAATCAGGTGGATTAACGAACGAATAGTTGGTGCGAAAAAAGCAATAGATGGGATCTTTGTTGTCCTCGACGTTGTGTACCACGTTCATGACATCAGCAGTGGAGCTAATGTTGAAGGAGATCGTTGTAGCGTCGTTATCGGGTTTGTTCGGGTCGTAGACCCACAGATCGACATCTTGTCCGCGCGCCCAATACGCATATGCCAGCACCTGGTGGTTCTCTCCTAGGTCGCCTGGGTTAGCCGACTTGATCATCACCAGGCCCATCGGCGAGGTATGGCCCGCGAGAATGTCCTGGCGGATCAGAGGAAACTCAATCTTGGCCATTACGAAGGCACGGCCGTTGGCAAGTCCAATTGGATTCAGGATATTGTCGTCCGTGTCCGGATAGAGAGGATCCATCAGCTTCAGATACAAGCTCACGTCATCGACATCAAAGGTATCGAACAGCCGATTCACGATGTAGATGAACAGCGGATTCTGTTCTCCAGCGGGCGGGACAATGTCGGGGGGAACCGGCTTTTGAGCCTCAAAGTAATCCCGCACCGAATAGACCATTCCGCCGCAGAGGCCGTTTTTGGCGTTTCCATATTTTTGGTCGAGAACCGAGCCTCGGAGCGGTGGCAGAGTATACGGGACGTCTCCCCAGTGATTAACGAAGTGATAGCCGTGGATGCTGGGAAGAAAGCCGGAGACGGCATGACGCACCGAAACGCGCAGGAACACGTCGATAACCGCATTATTCCCGTCGCCACCGGTATGAAAGACTTCGTACCCCGAGTCGGTAAACTCGTGATACGAATTCACGCCATCGAAGGGATTATCCCAATGCACGTAGACAGATGAATTCCTCCCGTCCTCTATGCGATAGCGAACTGACGCCTCGGTTCCCGTTGCGATGCCTGAGGAGTCTGATCCCATGTTGGCCGTTATTTGCGGCTCAATCTGCGTAGGAGGCTCCTGCCGCCCGTCATCACCCCATTCTCCGTGAGGAATGTCCTCCTCAATGCGGGTTAGTAGAAAGCCTGTCTCGTTGTGGAATAAAACCTGAGTACTCCGTGCGGACATAAGACACCACCTTGTCAGATTGTCGTTTCGAGCGTTGAAGTCGCGGACTATACGGCGCACCGAGTCCCCCGCGCAATAAGGCCTTTCGCGGGCCGATGCACACTGTCTTAACTGATATGGCTCCTGCTCACTTGAGCCAGAGTTGAGAGAGACTACTTAGTGCGATGATGCGACGAATGGATGAACGTCCTGCCTTCTGACTGGCTCATCACACGCGTTCAACCGCCACAAGAGCGCGCGTAAGGGTGTGGTGGCATTTACTTAGTTGCTCAACCCAGGGGCGAGAGATTGATGAACATTGTGCCAGCTGGCGCGAGGCCTCCGGGTGACACACACAATATCACCCTGCTCGTTGGTTGGCCAAATGCCGCCAGCCGGCAAACGAGAATTTGGCGGTAACCAAAGTCGCCTCCACATCCAAGCGAAGGTCTTCGGCTTAACACTGGCTGGAGTTAGCACTGAGGGCGAGCTTAGATGGCTGCGTCCGCTTCCACAGGCTTGCGGGAACGTCCAAAGGCGCTGATTGAACGCCGCCTCATCCCAAAAGTGCGTGTCTCGTGTTGGGCAGTCCCGCAGTTCATCTCTATGACGAGCCGACTGTCTTTGAACGGCTCTCCGAGGCGGGCAAGACGTGGAGGATTTATTTTTCGGACTTCTCGCAAACAATTCTTATGGTCCGACAGGAGGCCTACGCCCTCAACTATCGATACATGCCGAGCTTTGAGCTGGATTGCCGAGACGCAGGCAACTTTCCACAATACGCGTTTATCGAACCGAAGTTCTTTTGGCCTGGACAAAACGATCAACACCCGATCAGCGATATCCGTCGTGGCGATGCCCTGATCGCGCAGGTCTACAATGCTATTCGTAAGAATGACGATCTTTGGAACTCCACGCTTTTCGTTATCCTGCATGACGAGCACGGCGGTTTCTTCGATCATGTCGACCCGCGACAGCCTCAATACAAGGCAAAGGCCGTGCCTCCGGATTCACATCGCACGCCCGAGAATTTTGCCTTCGATCTGTTTGGTCTCCGAGTGCCAGCGGTGCTCGTGTCCCCTCTGCTAAATACTGGAGTGCTCCACGGTGTCTATGACCATACGAGTCTGCTCAAGTACCTTACGGAAAAGTTTAGCCTTGGACCTCTCGGGGCTCGCGTGCCCAACGCAAATAACTTTGCACAGGAACTTGTCTGGCTCGACACGCCGCGGGCAGAATTGCCTCGCACTCTGGCCTTCACATTACCGCCTGAGGACCCGAAACCTACCGGTCTCAGTGAAAATCAGGAGGCACTTGTCTCTTACAGCCGGTATCTTGAGTCCAGAATGGCAAATGAACTGCCGCCGGGCGCAAACAAAGAGAACTTCCTCCGGCGTGTTGGAGAGCCAATGCTAAAAACAGTTGAGGACGTGACGAACCATGGGCCTGTCGCAACTAAACGCCTGCGCCTTTTTCTGAATTCTAAAGGAGCTAAACTCTGAGGTTTTGTCCGGATTGCTGCAGATGATCCTGCAATCGATCCCGATGGCTCCTCCCGATCCTTCGGAGGTTCCGGACCGCACGTGATTCTCAGATTCTCGTCCGGCTCGTCGTTGCCCCTCAAGGTCGAGGTCTAGGTATTCAGGGGGTTCTGATCATCGTTGTTGGCGTTGCACTGTATGTGCAAAAACGCAGAAAGACTACCGCCGGTTTCCGCAAGCGTTTTGGGTCGGAGTACGACCGGGCTGTTCTTGAGCATGGGTCCGAACACAAGG
Organism: Silvibacterium sp.; assembly: GCA_049588475.1. Lineage (GTDB taxonomy): Bacteria > Acidobacteriota > Terriglobia > Terriglobales > Acidobacteriaceae > Silvibacterium. The sequence goes on from JBAVYX010000088.1 coordinate 7,796, forward strand.
CTGAAGCGAAGCTTGCGGATCTGAGACGCGGGTGGAACGCCTGAAGATCCGCGCTCTTGGCGCCACGGAACGTGAAGGCTTTGTGGCAGATTGGCTGTCGGTACAATCTCACTTTGTCGATCACCCGAAAAGCGCGGTCACGGAAGCCGATGAGCTGGTCTCTTCGCTCATGCAGGCGCGTGGCATCCTATGGACAATTTCGAGCAGCGCGCCGCGGATATTTCCGTCGATCATCCACGCTTAGTGGAAAGCTATCGCGCTGCACATGGGATCGCGGTGCGGCCCGGCAGAGAAGAGGCAAGCACGGAGGACCTGCGAACCGCGATGATCCAATACCGCAGCCTTTTCGATGAACTGGTCCAGGTACAGACGCCCGTCGAAATTAAATCTGTAGCATAACCGAGGGTTCTGGTGTTGGTTTTCGGCCTGGGCGGAGGATACTACGGCTACGGCCGCTGGGGCACCGGCGGAGGCGCAGGCATCGGGCTTGGCACGGTACTGGTGATTTGCCTGATAGCCTATTTTCTGGGGATTTTCCGCTAAAGCCGATCCGCTTTCAGACAGCCACGAAAGTGCTGAAGTTGGGTATTAACGTTAGCGTTCACGATTTCGGCCACGAATAAGCAAAAGGGAACAGATTGTGTTCCCGCTGTTGCGATGCTGTTGTAACGTGCGCGGAGAAGTATGCTCCGGAACAAAATTCTGAAGCTGCTCAATCCGATGAGCAGTTTCGGCGCAACACAGGGCCTTGAATAATGTCGCCAAATTTATAATAATTAGGAAATCTCCTCTGGTTACTTCGATCCGAAGCGGTCGCGAACTGTCTGAGCTGCCTGCCCCCGGCACGATCCGCTGCGGTAGGGAGGTATGTCTGAGATGTCTGAACTAAAGTCCCTTGAATTCGATCCGGCCAGTTTTCTGGCAAGCACGGGACTGGGGCGAAAAATTGTCCAATTTAAGCCAAAGCAGGCATTCTTTGCACAGGGACTTCCTGCGGACTCGATCTTTTATCTTCAGAAGGGGCGAGCAAAACTCACCGTCGTTTCGGCAAATGGCAAAGAAGCCACCATCACGCTTCTCTCCGCCGGGGATTTTGTTGGGGAGGAGTCGCTCGCGAGTGTCGGTGGGCTGCGAATGGCAACTGCCACTGCCATTGCTGCCTGTACGGCGCTCAAGATAGAGAGGCAGGAGATGGTCCGCGTGATGCACGAGGAACATGCTTTCTCCGACCTGTTCTTAAAGTTTCTGCTGGCTCGCAGCATGCGAATCCAGGCCGATCTGGTGGATCAGCTTTTCAACTCCAGCGAAAAGCGTCTGGCGAGAATTCTCCTGTTGATGGCGGAATTCGGCAAACCGGGTGAACCGGAAACACTTATTCCACAAATCACGCAGGAAACCCTGGCGGAAATGATCGGTACCACCCGGTCCCGCGTGAGCTTCTTCATGAACCGCTTTCGCAAGCTCGGGTTTATTGCATACAATGGCCGAATCCAGGTTCATAAGTCGCTGCTCAACGTGATTCTGCACGATTAAATCGTCTGAGGAAAACACCGTAGTGCTTCTTTCTCATAACCTTCACAGGTGGAATCAGGAGCGACCAGGGGCGCAGACGGCAAGCGTGAGCAAAATTGAACAGTATCCCGATCAGGGCGATGGAATACTCCCCTTTATGAGCAAGTATTTGGTGCTCTGAGGAGGGTTCATGATGCCTGGCGCGAAAGTAAACCTGCTTATCGTAGATGATGAGCCCTCGACTCGAACAGCATTGTCGGAGATCTTCACTGAGTTTGGATATTGTTTGCGATCCGCTGAAGATGGCTTTACGGCGCTGGTCAAGATTCGACAGGAGATTCCCGACATCCTTCTCTCCGACCTCAATATGCCTGGTATTTCCGGCTTTGAATTGCTATCGGTGGTCCGTAACCAATTTCCCGCTATCCGGGTGATCGCCATGAGCGGAGCGTTTTCAGGTACCGGCCTACCGCCTGGGGTTTGCGCCGACGCCTTCTATGAAAAGGGCAGTAGTCTGGGATATTTGTTGCAGATCGTGGGAGCAGTGGGCAAGGCGGAGCGGCCGCCGTCTCTACAACATCCCAGCACATCGATGCCTGTCTGGATGCCGAGTAACGGACATAACTCTTCTGAAGATGCGTACATGAGCCTTAGCTGCCCGGAGTGCTTAAGGACTTTCCCAAAGGATCTCGATCAAGCCATCTGTCCGGCCCACGAAGGAGGTTGCGTCTATTGCTACAGTTTTGATTCGCTACGCAATCATCCTGCCGGCAGCCCGGCGTCTTCGCAGGCTTTTCAGCGGGAGTCAGGCACGTGGATGCTCACGCCACAGAGCGTGCCCGATCTCAACTCGTGAAGGTAATAAGAGAGGGTTGCACCGATGCGCAATATAGCTGAACATACGATGCTCTTACGCGGACACGTTGAGTTGCCCGATAACCTCAACCTTGTCACTGAAAAATTTCGAGAAGGCTGGAACATCGTGGGCTCCGGTGATGTGCGCTGGCTGGATGAAGAGATCCGAACGCGCGGATGGCACTTCATCTGGATCGCTGAAGGAATGCTAAGAAGTGGCCTAGGGCAAACATCGCAGGAGGCGATTGCCGGCGCGCTCAAGCTGGCTCTGCGCCGGGTAAGCGAGCGCTTCAATGCCGCGGAGGTTGAGCACATTGAGCTAACAAAGTATCCGTGGTTCGTGCTGGCCAGGGTTAGGGTTTATCCGTATCAGATTCAGCAGGGCGCGGTTTTGTCTTCGTTCGATCGAACAGTACCCCTGTCGATCATTCCTCCGGCGACGGCGGTTGCCATCCGGGGCAATGAGGTCGCTTCAGTGGCTTAGAAGCAGCATCCTAGCATCTTGCCAACCAAAGTGAGCAATTTAGCTCAGTTATTGTTCCGCGTCTTTGAAAGATTGATTCTGGAGAAGAGTCCGTGTTATCGGCTCCCTCATGGTTCTGAGCTAAGTCAGCCCATCTGACATTTGTCCCTCTTAGCTCTCCGCACTTTTTCAAGGAAAACTTATGTGCGGCGAATCTCGAGCGCCGGCCCTGAAGTCGGCACAAACTCCGTTTGGCCGATTGTTTGACTCAGTTTACGGCCAGCCTGGCAAGTCATGGGGTGTGCGGCTACTAACACCACCTTTTGTGTTCGTACGGCTCCTAAACTCGTTCTCCTACCCAGCATGGATGGCACTGGGGACCTCTTTGCGCCGTTCGTAGAAGCACTTCCTAATGGATTTGGAGCAGAGATCGGCCGGTACCTCGGCTACCCGGCCGAATCGGGTGAGGTGCAGAGTCGCTCTGTTTTACGATCCCACAAGCGAACCAAGCCACCGGACCGCCTCCGGCGGCAGTTTGAGCGGATCAGAGTTTAGCCTTAGGATTCCCAAGAAAAATTCAGCCCGATCTCCGCGTTTGGCCGCAGGGTGTCTAGTATTGACCATTATGGTCGGCCGCACTGCGGTACTATTCAACGGAATCGATGCTGGAATTGGAGGCTTTTCGCAAGATGCGATTTTCCGGGCTCATGGTAGCATTGCTTGCTTTTTCTGCACCGGCTGCACAGGCTCAGGTCTCCGAGTCCATGCATCGTCTCGATGGATCGAAGATCTCGATCCAAGAGGCAGATGCTTTCGCGAAAAAGACTCTCGCAGCGGCGCACGTGACCGGAGCCGAGCTTGCCATCATCAATCACGGACGGCTTGTGTGGATCGCCGCCTATGGTCTGCGGCGCAGGGAGCCCGCGTTGCCCATGGATCGGGAGACGACGACTTGGGCAGCTTCCATTACCAAGAGCGTCTTTGCGACTTACGTGATGACATTGGTTGAGCGTGGCGAGTTCAGCCTTGACCAACCGGTCGCCAACCAACTGAAGAAACCGCTCAACGAGTATGAGCCATACAAGGAGACGGCGTCAGATCTGGTTCACGATCCGGCATGGCCGAGCGTCACGCCGCGGATGCTGCTCTCGCATTCATCGGGGCTGGGAAACTTTGCTTTTATTGAACCAGACAAAAAAATGCACCTGCACTTCAGGCCCGGGACAGGGTTTCAGTATTCGGGCGAGGGCTTCAATCTGGTGCAGTTTGTGATCGAGCAGAAGATGCACAAACCATTGGATGAGCTCATGCAGGATGCGCTCTTCACGCCGTTGGCAATGACGCGCACCGGAGTTATCTATCGCAAAGAGTTTGAAGGCGATGTGGCCGACCGGTATGGCCGGAGCGAGAAATTCCGGGCCGAGACGAAGCGATTCCCCGCGCGTGCGGCAGGGTCGATGACCACCAGCGCCGAGGACCTAGCAAAGTTCACCACGGCGTTCTTGGATGGAAAGATCGTCAGGGATGCGACGCGGGCGGAGATGCTCCAGCCCGTGTTGAAAATCGAGACGCTGGCTCAGTTTGGCCCTGGCGCAAGCCAAGAGAACGGCAAAGAGGCGGAAAACGTCGGTCTGGCCTATGGGGCCGGGTGGGGATTGCTTACCCACACCCGGTTTGGACCGGCGTTCTTCAAGGAAGGGCATGGCGACGGGGCCGAGAACTATATGGTCTGCTTCGAGCGGCAAAAATCGTGCATGATTCTGCTGACGAACAGCGATAACGGAGAGCTCGCCTTCCGTCCCCTGCTTGAGACCATACTTGGCGATACGGTAACGCCCTGGGAGTGGGAAGGTTACACGCCTGCACTTATCGAAGAATACTGGAATGCTAATCCTTAGCTGGGTGCGCCTCCTTCGCACTGTGCTGATAACACATGTGGTGCGGAGAAGCTGTGTCACAGGGCGCAGGAACGCATACCGAAGACCTGCCGTTCCACCCCAAGAAGCATAGGCTGCTTCTTGGAGACTCGGGTCGTCGCGGCTCCGGCTGCGGTTCGATGCCATCGTCGGCCTGAAAAAGCTACCTGTCCAGACGGCGAGTCGCGGACGCTTACTTCCCTTCATGGAGTTTTGCGTTTGTTGTTGGTTACACGACGCAGTAGTCCATTAGACCAAAGCAGCGTGTTTACGTTCTCTGAGGACTCTACAACCCCTACAACCCAACCAGTCAACCATGACTTCTCCGGGCCTCTGTGATGCTCAAGAGCGGCAGCAGTGAAACTTACACAATTGGCATTTCAGAAAGCGCGCGCGAGGATGAAAACGCAGCAGCTGACCTCCTCTCCCAAAGACGAACTGAGACCCCATCGTTTGAACACCAGCGGTGGGGTCTTCATGTACATTCGCTTCCCATGAAGCCTGACCGATTACTTCTAGAGTTTCTCATTCCGCAGGTGACTTTGGTGTCAGCAGCTACTGATGGCAAACCGAGGACCGACGATATCCACGACCTTGTTCAGATCAGGATCGCGCAACAAATGCCAGGCAGCGGTGGAAAAGGCATATCAGTGGTGGACAGCGTCGTGACACTCAGCGTCGAGGTCAAAACGCAAGGACAAAAAGGGCAGGCGGAAAAGCTCGCAAAGAAGGTGCACGGCGTAAAGGCTGTCGTGAATAACCTCGTCGTCGCAAATCCGTAAACAGCCCCACAAATTATCGTATGGCAAATGACACAGGACACACGGACAAGGCAGAGCGGAGCCAGACTCAGGTAAAAAGCCTGGGAACCTAGGCGAAGAGTCCAAACCGACCCTGGATATTGACCTGGGGACATCGGCTGCCGAAGACAAAGCACAAGACGAGCGGCTCAACATTTTGGTTGAGAGTGAGTGCCCTGACAAGAAATCGGACTGAAGCGAGCACTATTTGTAGTCTGTCTTTCATTACTCCTTCTTGCGCCAAGTAATTGCCACACCTCGACGTTCGAGCAGTGGGACCAAACTCGAATCCTTTACGGATTCATGGGAATAAACCACGTTGAGCGTGCCGCATATTTCATCTCCCCTGCCCATTTCGTCAAGGGAAAAGATGTCTCGAACTTCTGCGTCGAGTTCCTCAGCCGTCGCGACTTCGCAAGTTCGGTCGTCTAACAAAGCACCACTCCTTGCTGACATCTAAAGCGCACAAACTACTTTGGAAGGATTGAGTCCCAAAGCACATATTAAGCTTAGCCGCGAGAACTACCCTAAAGCCCAGCTCTACCGCCGAAGCCTAAATCTTGATCATTTCTCCTAAGAGCCCGTAACAGAGGACCGAGCAGGGGCGGCAAGAATTTCCGCGTCGATGCCGATTCCAGCCAGAACGCGCAGACAACCCTCCGCTACATTTTTGGTGATGGGCCTGAACGCAGCGGACTCATTGGACACGAACTCAGGTTGAAACGTAAATTGCTTCGGGTTCTGGAAAATACCTCTCCAATTCGGTGATTGAATTGGCAGCCCTTCTTTGGAAACCGACATCGTCCACAGCCACATTCCCGCCCTATTGCCGCTCTTGCAGCGGATGCGGAGGATGGACGGGAATTCTTGCTGTTCGGCCATAGTCGCCTCAGTTTGATTGTAGGCCCCGCTCGGCGCATCCGGTGTTCGACAGAGCCTACGTGCAGTGCTAACGTCCTTGTCAACGGCTTGATTCACCTAAGCAGGGCAGATTTCTGGAAACGTCTGCCCTTTTCTTTGCGTCAACTTTGAGAGCAATGCGTCGAATATATATGGGAGATTCTGACTGGCAGTTTGTGCAAAAGATCCTTGACCTCTCCGAAGGGCACAGCAACGCTAAGAGAGCCAGGATGATCGTAGCGGTGCTCGGCCAGCTGAGCCGACAGCGGCGAGTTGACTACGAATACCTAAACGAGCAAATTTCTGCGCCTGGTATTTCACTGGCGGAGCCAGCATGGCTGTTGGCGTTAGGAAAGAGCATCCCAAATGATGACTCATTGCAGCCGTCCGATTCGCAAGGGATGAGATCGGCACATCGAGCCCACGAGTAGTGAGCACGGTCAGTGACAGTGTGACCCTTGCGCGGATGATTCTCAGACGTGTGGTCGAGGGTTAGGTTGATTCTCATTCCCACCCAAAATAGGCCGCAGCTTCATCGCTCAATGGATGGACTAACGCCTGACGCAAGTCCGGTATAGCAAAGTACGCCTCGATTTCGACATCCGTGAATCCGAGATACCGGCGAAGGTCAGCGGCCAAGGCTTCTTTGGTTGGATACTGCTTCGTTGTCATCGCTGATGCACTTCGGCTGAACGGACAGATTGCAATCTGGTAGATAGGAGCAAAGTTGGGCCGAGACTCATCAATCGTTTTGTCCACAAAAATGATGTAATCCTTTATTTGATACCTCACGGCAAAACTGTAACAGCGGCGCAATAGGTTCTGTGGTCACTTGCGTCGATGATCTGCGTGGATGTTACATCCACGGCAGGAACCAAAAGGTAACCAGTCCCGACAACCATCGGAGTCGTTCGCTACAATCACCGCATGAGCGAACCACTAGCAGTGAAGGTCACTATCATGTCAGACGACAATGAGGGAATCACGTCACGGATGGAGGTGCACTCGCAAAAGCATCCCAGTGACGCTTGGTTCAAGCGTTATTCAGGCCTGTATGCGGCTTACAACGAAGCCGAGACACTCGGTTTCATGATCATTCAAAGAAGTCCGGAAGGATATATAGAGAAAGTTCATCGACACCTCAAAGAGACGGCCTCAATTGATCCAGCCAAACTGACCAGATTCGGGTTTGACAAAATCCACGACCATCATAAACAACACGCGTAGCTATATGAGGCTGATTCTAAATGGTCTAAAACCAGTCGTCACTGAATTGCGAGGTACGCTACGTGGTAGGCGAGATAGCCTAGGACAATGAGGACGATGAGTCCAACCAGTGGGGGTCCCTTCTTTGTGTGCTCCATTTGACATTGACCTCCCGATTCCCGCCGAGGGGTTTGCGCGTCGAACCGCCTGGGCATGCTCACCGGGCGAGGCGTTTCCGCTGAGTGTCTCCGCGCGTTCTATGACCTTCGCTTCAACGGGATGGTCTATACGAACGGCCTACATCAGATGACTGTGCGGAGGGCAGTCGTCACGCTCTCACGTGCAGCCTTGAGAGAGACAGAGACCGTCTCACCTGCGGCCATCGTATGCGCGAGTGCCGATCTCTTCCGTGTTCCCGTGTGCTCGAAAGCGACGGTCTCGATCCCACCCCCGAAGAGTGTATGCTTCTCTTCCAGTCGATCGAGCGCGGCGTTCAAGTCTGCGACAAAGGCCTCGGCTTCATCACCGACGACGATCAGTTCGACATTGATCTTTTTGTATAGCATCTGAATATCTCCAGCCTCCAATCTTATGCCTGCCCGACTCCAAAGCACACCCAAGCTTCCGAGTGATGGGCTATGCGGAAGTAACCAAGTGTCCGAAAAACGACTTTCAGGTTACTGATCCTCTGGCATGATTCCGAAACAGCCGGATGCTCGAAGCTAAGCCGGTTTTGCTTCGAGTATCCCGACGTTCCGAACCAACAGATTGTCGTCTCCGACCGAGAAAACCC
>JBAVYX010000089.1:0-6245 GCA_049588475.1 Silvibacterium sp.
TCTGGATCATTCTGCACCGGGGTGTACGTTACGAGGAGCGAGGTCCCTCGCTCAATGCAAAGTCAAGACAACGACGCACTCATAAAATGATCCGCGAACTCCGTAACCTTGGCTACCGAGTCGAACCCGTGGGGGCAGCATGACGGCAAAAAGATTTTCGACCCTGTTGGGCTCTTGCATCCCCACAACATGCCGGTTTATCCCGGCGCACGGTGGTTTGTCGGCTATCCGGAAAGAACGCCCGAGTCAGGGGAGAGCCTCGAAATTTCGGTTTGGCGGTGATCCGACCGCGACTCACGAGCGTGCTCACAGCGCGTTAATGAAAGCCGCTAAACTACTGGCATGGGCGAGGTGCTGGTATCCCAGCAGTGCGCGCAAGCTGCGGGGTATACGAAAATGATGGCGATGCAAACCGAATGGTTAGCTCTGACGATGTTGCTGAGTGTGGCGGCCACGGGGAGCGCCAACGCACATGTACAGCGAGCGACCCCTGCGACTGCGCCGAGGTGCAGTTCGTGACTGTCGAGCCACGGGTACAGCTTGAGGTTTTGGATTGGGGCGGGACCGGCAGGCCGCTTATCTTCCTCGCTGGGTCTGGAGACACCGCGCATCGCTTCGACGGCTTTGCTCCGCAGTTCGTTGCACAACATCATGTCTACGGCATTACGCGGAGGGGTTTTGGTGCGTCCAGCAAACCAGCACCGGCTAACGACAACTACTCAGCGGACCGCCTTGGAGAGACGTTCTTGCGGTGATGCAAGCGCTTCACATCGAGCGTCCAGTGCTAGTGGGACATTCTCTTGCGGGCGAGGAACCTAGCTCCATCGGCAGCCGATTTCCGGAGAAGGTCTCCGGCCTCATCTATCTCGACGCTGCAACCGGCTTTGCTTTCTACGATCCTGCGCACCCGTCGATGGTGATCGAGATGAATGACATCAAGAGGCGTATCGACGAGATTGAAGCCGGTGGAGTGGACGAGCAAAAGAAGTTGCCGGAACTCGAAACCGCTATCGCGAAGTTCGAAATCGTTCTTCATCAGAGCAATGCGGAGATTGCGAATATGCCTCCACTGCCGCCGCGTTCGCCGATCAACGCCGCGCTCAACTTCGGTATGCAGAAGTACACGAGTATTCCGGTTCCCACACTCGCGATTTATGCTTGTCCACACAACTGGAACCGCTTTCCTGGCAGCCCTGCTCGCAAAGCCGCTCTGCTAGCGGATGACACAGCACGCTGTACCGCCTGGGCTAACGCTTTCAGCCAAGATGTGCCGAGCGCTCGTGTCGTCCGAATCCCGAATGCGGACCATTACGTGTACCTCTCCAACGAAAGTCAGGTGGTTCGTGAGATGAATGAGTTCATTGACAGTTTTCGTTGAGCCAAACGTGACGACCTAGACCGCGGAAGCTGGCGGAATACTGAAGCGGCTTTGTCCCGTTGAAGCGCGCGCGGCCAAGAAACTCTTGACTGGTCGCGGTAGGGTGGTCGGCCATACGGAAGTCTCGCGAACTCGACTGTTGTTGTGCTGACATATTGGAATGAAAGATGGAGCACGCGCTGCTCATAGTTTGCAAACGTCTTTGCGATATCGCAATTTCACTCTCCTCTAGAACTCAATCCTCCCCTGAAACGAGAGGGAAAGCACCACTGAGCAACTGCCGACATCGGCGAAGGGGTTGATCGTTTCGTCGAAGCAGTGCATCGCCGCAGCGGCGTCTGTCCGATCTCAGAGGAGAGCACCGTTCATTTTCGAACGGTCATGTACGGCAACGGACAACATCCATCTGATGTGAACGGCGCTCTGGCTAAGTTGAATTCCGTCTTTGCTTCCTCATCTCTGGGGCAATAACGGAAGATTTATGCTCTGGGACCGAGCGTTCTTCCGCCTGGAACGTCGAATCGACATAGTTCGAGCTTGAGCAAAAGACGTGGCAGCTGAAATGCTCACGCTCTAACATGGGGCTGGCTTTCCTTTTTTCGAAGTAACAGGAGGCGCTGATGCAGATACTGCTCCAGGATCTTCGTTTCGCCATTCGGCAAGTCTTCCGCAATCTCGGATTTTCTCTCACCGCAGTTCTTTCGCTCACGCTCGGCATCGGCGCCACCGTCGCCGTCTACAGCATCCTGTACGACGCGGTACTGCATCCCTGGCCCTACGCAGGCATTGAGCGGATCTGCGATGTCTGGATCACGGACAACGCCGGCCATGAAGGAACGTGGGGCCTGACCGGCCCGCAAATCCGCCAACTGCGCCAGACCCACTCGGTCGAGGATGTGGTTGCCTCCAACTACACGAACCAGACGGTCACGGGCAGTGACGTACCCGACGACGTAGTCGTGGACGAGATGACGGGATCCCACTTCCAGTTCCTCGGGCTGCCGCCCCTGCTGGGCCGGTACATCATGCCCAACGATGCGCCCGACGGACACGATCCGCAACCCGTCGCAGTATTGAGCTACAAGTTCTGGCAGCGCCATTATCGCGGCGATCCCGCGGTCGTGGGAAAAGCCATCCAGCTCGACCACAAAACCTACACGATCCTCGGCGTGATGCCGGTGCGGTTCACGTGGAGGGATGGAGACGTCTACATCCCGTTGAAAATGGAGTCCGATCAGCTCCATCGGTACAGTCCGGAAATCAAGTTGAAGCCAGGCATCAGTGTTGCCGCTGCGGCAGACGAGTTCCGGCCCCTTTATCAGGAGTTTGACAAGCAAACACCGAATATCTTCCCGAAACAATTCAAGATCAGCGTGCGCGGGCTGGCGGACACCTACACCCGCGACCTCAAAAAGACCATGTATTTGCTCTTCGGGGCAGTTGCGCTGCTGCTTGCCATCGGCTGCGGCAATCTCTCCATCCTGCTCCTCGCACGTGGTACAGCGCGCCAGCACGAGTTCGCAGTCCGCTCGGCAGTAGGGGCCAGCGGATTGCGTATTGTGCGCCAGCTCCTCACCGAATCACTTCTCTTGTCCCTGGTCGGGGTAGGATTGGGGGTGTTTGTCGCCTACCGGGTGATTGGGTTCATCGTCCCGCGCCTTCCAGAGCACTCCTATCCCTACGAAGCCGACTTCCACATCAACCTCGCCGTTCTCTGGTTCAGCGTGGGTCTTGCGCTGTTGAGCGGGGTCGTCTTCGGCCTCTTCCCCGCGCTGCATTCGTCGCGGCCGCAGATCTCTCAAGTGATGCAGGCAGGCACGCGGCGGCTGACAGGCAACGTGAAGGGAAGGCGCATGCACACGGCTCTGATCGCCGGGCAAATCGCACTCACCCTACTGCTGATGACGGCGGCGGCCGCGGCCATTCACGGCTTTATTCGCATGAACACCGTTCCGCTCGGTTATGAACCGAAGCAGGCGATGTCCGTCGTAATTCCCGTTCGCGAAAACGCGCACACAACCTGGGCGGATCGTGCCCGCTTCTTCACCGACCTTCGGGACAAGATCGCGACAACCCCCGGGGTTCTTTCCGCCGGAATCTCCGCGAACGCCACTCCGCCCGACAGCGGCTGGACGCTTCCCGTTGAAATTATGGGGAAGCTGGCTTCGCAAGCGCAGGAAGCTCACGTGGAATTCGTCGGCGCTGAATATTTCACTGCGCTGGGCATTCCCCTGCTAAGAGGCCGCCTCTGGGACCAGAGCGAGATCGCGCGCGGGGCAAACCTGGTCATCGTAAATCAGGCTTTCGTACGTCACTATCTTTCCGGGACAGCCGCCGAGGGGCAGTCGGTGCGGGTGCCCCAATTCGCCACTCTCCCTCCCATGGTGTTAGCGGCAAACGGAGCTGCGGGATGGCTGCAGATCATCGGCGTTACAGGCGATTCGCTCGATGACGGGCTGGACAAGCCGGTGGCGCCGGCGGTCTACGTGCCCTACACGCTCGCGATGGCTCCCTTTACCCAGGTTATTGTTCGCACCCAGGGCGAGCCTCTCGCGATGTTGCACAGTATCCGGCAGCAGATCGCCACAATCGATCCGGACCAGCAGATATTCAACGATGTACGCGATCTCCAAGGCTGGATCCAGCGCGAGCCGGAATTTGAGCGCGGGCGGCTCATTTCCATGCTCTTCGGCGCATTCGCCGTTCTAGGGCTGACCTTGGCAGCAGTGGGCCTGTACAGTGTTGTCTCGTATACCGTCCTGCAGCGGACAAGTGAGCTCGGTGTCCGCGTCGCTCTCGGAGCGCGTCGCCGCGACGTGCTGCGCTTGGTCGCGCTTTCAGCCGGAACCAGCGTAGGAATCGGAATTGCTACGGGACTGGTGCTTAGCTTAAGTCTAAATCGTCTGATTGCCCGCTGGATCGAGAGCGGAACGCGCGATCCAATTATGATCTTCGCGGTGTCGCTCGTTCTGATTGCCGTTGCCGCAGTGGCCTGCCTGATTCCTGCCCGCCGGGCACTCGCCATCGACCCCATAGCCGCGTTACGCTGCGAATAGTCTCCTGGCGCAGGCTGGCCGTCCGAGCCTCACCTTCACCTGTGGGGCTTGTCTGAGGCGGCAGTACCGAGGGTATTGTCGATTGACCTATCCCTACCCAAATTGGGGCTACTTCTAGATCAGCGTGATCCGCTCGCAACGCAAGAAAACGTCTCTCAATGGATCGAAAACTTCTTGATGAGTGAGTTGGCGATTACTCATTGAGCACTGGAGGATGTCACTTGTTCAAGATGGCGACAATCCAGCCAGGTGAATTCTCGGATCGCGGACGGTCCCGAATAGCGTTTGGCAGGTTTCCGGGACATGTTCTGGGGTGGAGATTTGGGACTGCGGAGACCCTTTCTGGACTTGCCCGCATTTTTGACACAACCAGTTAAGACTCAAAATCCATGGAATGGAGAATTGAGTCATGGGCTTGTCACGCAGGACGTTTACCAGGGAGTTCAAGCTGGCTGCCGTGCGGCGGCTGGAAGCAGGGGTTTCGCTGGCCGAGGTATCGCGAGGACTGGAGGTCAGCCCCAAGGTGTTGCATCGTTGGCGGCGTGAGTTCCGGCAGGCGCCGGGCAACGCCTTTCCGGGCCAGGGTCAGCGTTGCTGGTCCGAGGGCCGGGTGGCGGAGTTGGAACGTAAGATCGGCCAGCAGGCGGTGGAGATCGATTTTTTGAAGGGATGCTTGCAGCGCATCGAAGAACGGCGGATGCTGCAGGCATCGACTGGAAGTCCGCGGTCTACGGGAAAGTCGGTGAAGAAGTGAGCGCCGGGCGGAGACTGACGATCGAGCGGATGGTGAAGCTGGGCGGAGTGAGCCGGTCCGGCTTCTACCGCTTGGGTGAGGATTGCAAGCCTGATCCGGACATGGATCTGCGCGACGCCATCCAGCGCATCGCGTTAGAGTGGCCCAGCTATGGCCGGCCACGCATCACCCGGGAGTTGCGGCGGCGTGGATGGGCGGTGAACGCGAAGCGGGTTTACCGCCTGCTGCGCGAGGACAACCTGCTGTGCGTGCGCAAGCGCAGGTTCGTGGTCACCACTAACTCCAACCACGGCCTGCACGTCTATCCGAACCTGGCCCGCAATATGGTGATGACCGGCATGGATCAGCTTTGGCAGGCCGATCTCACTTATAGCCGACTGCGCGAGGAGTTCGTCTTTTTGGCGGTGATCCTGGATGCTTTTTCGCGCCGTGTGATCGGCTGGGCTCTGGATCGCACCCTTGAGGATGAGCTGACGTTGGCGGCGCTGCGAATGGCGCTCCGGCAAAGGAGCATACAACCTGGCCTCGTGCACCACTCCGATCGCGGCAGTCAATATGCAAGCAACGACTACACGGACCTGCTGAAGGCGCGCGGGATCAAGATCAGCATGAGCCGCAAAGGAAATCCCTGGGACAATGCGGCCTGCGAGTCGTTCATGAAGACGCTCAAGTATGAGGAGGTTCTGCGCAACGAATATCGCGATCTGGCCGAAGCTCGGGCATCGATCCACAGGTTCCTGGAGAAGGTCTATAACCAGAAGCGCCTGCACTCGGCGCTCGATTATGTGCCGCCCGCGGAGTTCGAGGCCCAACTGGCAGCGCAGAAAATGGAGGCCGCTGCGCGGCAGCTTATGGCATGAGTTTTCAAGGCATGGGGAAATCTATCCATGCGATGGGGCACGATCTGAGCAATCGTGCCCCGCTCATCGCCGTGGATGAGTCTCCAGCCGGTTATTCCTTGGCGGGTTGCGCTCCCGCAGAGCCCGCCTCCGCTTCACCGGCCGCGCTCAGAATGCGATAAAGTGATCTGGCCGGTCGATTGATTTTCAGTGAACGG
>JBAVYX010000090.1:0-23480 GCA_049588475.1 Silvibacterium sp.
CGGCATGCGACAAAGTCGCATGCCGCCGGTGAGCGAGCAATAACTGCCGCTCGATCTTGAGCTCCGGCACCTGAACCTGAACCAATTCGCCGCGCGCCAGCTCATCCTGAACCGTCAGCCCCGGAACGAGTGCGACGCCGTTGCCCATGGCCACGAATCGCTTGATGGCTTCAAGGCTGGGCAATTCGACATTCATGTTCAGAGGCGTCTTGTGCCTCTCAAAAAGATCGATCACGCGCCTGCGCAGCGGTGAGATGACATTGTGAGCGACAAAGTTTTCTGCTCCCAGATCGCGGATGGCTACCTTCTTCTCGCGTGCGAGCGGATGACGGGGATTGACGATGAAGACAACCGAATCCGTGTAAACGCCGATCAGGTGAAGCTGTTCATCCGCGGGCCGAAAGGTGATGATGCCGATCTCGACCGTACGGTCGAGGATCTGCTCGGGAATGCGGCTAGCCAGCGCGCGCTGCACCAGGACGCTGATGTGCGGGCACAGGCGGCGAAACTCATCGAGCACAGGCAAGAGATACAGGCAGGTATATTCGTTAGCCGCCAGATGCAGGCGTCCGCGTTCCAGCGAGCGCAGCTCTTCGAGCGCTGAGGCGGCTTCGCCGCGCAGCTTCAGCAAACGCTCGGCGTATTCGCGGAGCAGCACGCCGGCGGCGGTCAGTGTGCCCTCCCGCGAGGTGCGCTCGAAGAGCGGATCGCCAATCTCTTCTTCGAGACGGCGAACGGCGTGACTCACCGCCGGCTGCGTGCGGTGCAGGCGGGCAGCCGCGCGCGAAAAACCGCGCTCCTCGACGACAGCAAGAAAGGTTTCGAGCTGGGACAGGTCCATAAGAAAAAGCCACAGTCAGGCCGACAATTAAGGTTAATATAAACCAAATTTATCGATTCAGTAGAAATTATAAATTTGAATTATATCCAGTCTTTTGGCAGACTTATGACAAGAGAGTCTCGCATTGCAGAGGATATAGATGTCTCCAGACCGGGTTCATTTCTTCGATACGACGCTCCGCGACGGCGAACAGTCGCCGGGCTGTAGCATGACGCAGCACGAAAAGCTTCAAATGGCGCATTCCCTCGCCGATCTCGGCGTGGACATTCTGGAAGCCGGCTTCGCCATCTCCTCCGATGGCGATTTCGCCGCCATCGACGCGATAGCCCGCGAGGTGCGCGGACCGGTCATCACGTCGCTGGCGCGGGCCAAGGGCGGAGACATCGAGCGGGCGGCACAGGCCCTGAAACACGCTCAACGAGCAAGGATTCATATTTTTCTGGCCAGCTCCGATCTTCACCTCAAATACAAATTGAAAATAAGCCGCGAAGAGGCGCTCGACCAAACTGCACAGTCAGTCGCGCTCGCGCGCACGCTGGCAGATGAAGTCGAGTTCTCTCCGGAAGACTCCACGCGCACCGATCACGATTTTCTTTGCAAAATTGTCGGCGTGGCCATCGCGGCCGGCGCGACCATCATCAACCTCCCCGACACCGTCGGCTATGCTGTCCCCGGCGATTATGCAGCTATGTTTCGCATCATCCGTGAACGCGTACCGGGAGCGGACAAGGTCATCCTCTCTGCGCACACCCATGACGACCTGGGGCTGGCAACGGCCAATTCCCTGGCGGCAATTGAGGCCGGAGCGCGGCAGGTCGAATGCACCATCAACGGCATCGGTGAGCGGGCGGGCAATTCCGCGCTTGAAGAGATTGCGGCGGCACTGCACGTCCGCGCCGATTATTTTCCAGTCGAGCATGGACTGAAGCTGGACCGTCTCTACTCGGTCAGCCAACTCCTGGGTCGGACGATCAGCTTTGCGCCATCGCCGAACAAGGCCATCGTCGGCAGCAATGCCTTTGCACATGAGGCCGGTATCCATCAGCACGGCGTGCTTTCGAATCCGCTGACGTACGAGATCATGACGCCGGCCTCGGTCGGTGTTCCGAGCAATCGCATGGTGCTGGGCAAGCACTCAGGACGGCACGCGCTGCACTCCCGCTTGGTCGCGCTCGGCTATCATCTCGCAGCCGCGGATCTCGACATCGCTTATCGCGCGTTCACTGAACTCGCGGACCGCAAGAAGGCCATCTACGACCAGGACCTGATCAATCTGGTGGCTCACCATCAACGGCATGAAGATCTGATAAGTGCTGAAAACCTGATCGGGACCGAGGCAGCCACGAAGCTCAACTGAATTTTTCGCCAGGCGCACGCCGCCACACTCGCAGGAGATAACGATGAAGCTCAAGGTACTGGTAGTCGCTGGAGATGGAATCGGTCCCGAAGTCACGGGCGAAGCGGTGCGGATTCTGCGCTCCGTCGCCGAACTGGGCGGCTACGATTTCGAATTCCGGGAAGCCCTGATTGGCGGCGCCGCCATCAAGCAGCATGGGTCGCCGCTGCCCGAATCGACTCTGGAAACCGCGCTTGAAAGCGACGCGGTGCTGCTGGGCGCGGTAGGCGGCAATGAGTTCAATTCCCTTCCCCCAGATCGCCGGCCTGAAGCGGGCCTGTTGCAGTTGCGGCAGGCCCTCGGTGGCTTCGCTAATTTGCGTCCCTCCTTTGCCTGGCCGGCGCTGACCTCGAACTCGCCGCTTCGCGCTGAAGTAGTCGACGGGGCAGACATTCTCTTCGTGCGCGAACTACTCGGCGGCCTGTACTTCGGCGAGCCGCGCTCGTGGGATCGCGAGGCTGGTTCTGCCTGGAACACCATGCGCTATACACGCGATGAGGTGACACGCGTAGCCCGGGTTGCGTTTGAACTAGCTTCGGCCAGGCGGAGGAAGGTGACCTCGGTCGACAAGGCCAATGTGCTCGAAGTTTCGCAGTTGTGGCGCGCGACCGTGACCGAACTTGCCACGCAGTATCCCGACATCACGCTCGAACATCAATACGTCGACGCCTGCGCCATGCACCTGATGAACACGCCACGCAACTTCGACGTTGTCCTTACGGAAAACCTATTCGGCGACATCCTCTCCGATGAAGCGGCGGTCATCACCGGCTCGCTTGGCATGCTGCCATCCGCCACCATCGGGGGCCATGTGAATCTGTACGAGCCTGTACACGGCTCGGCGCCGGATATCGCCGGGAAAGGACTTGCGAATCCTCTGGGCGCGATCCTGACCGCGGCCATGCTGCTGCGGCATTCGGCAAAACTCGACCAGGATGCGCAGGCGGTTGAAACCTCCGTTCGCAAGGTGCTGGAGCAAGGCTATCGCACCGCGGATCTGGTGCGCGGACAGTCTTCGAAGATGGGCGTCTCCACGCAGGAGATGGGAAAGTACGTCCATCAGGCGCTCAACGAGATCATCGACTGCCGGCAGGCCATGCACGCCGTCTAAATGCTGGCCGCACGGCAAACGCGCCTTCGGCGCAAAGACAATTTGAGAAGTGGGAGTCAACACGGATGTCAGTCACACCAAAAACGTTATTTGAAAAAGTCTGGGAATCGCATCTAGTGGCCGAACCGGAGAATGAACCGGCGCTCGTCTATATCGACCTGCATCTGGTGCATGAAGTCACTTCGCCACAGGCTTTTGAAGGCCTGCGCCTCGCGGAACGCAAGCTGCGCCGTCCGGATCGCACCGTGGCCACGGTGGACCACAACGTGCCGACCACGCCAAACCGCATCATCATTGAAGATGCCGTCGCGGCCAAGCAAATCAACACGCTGCGCCAGAATTGTGTTGACTTCGGTGTCGAGCTCTATGACGTTAACTCGCCCCAACAAGGCATTGTCCACGTCATCGGACCGGAGCTCGGACTCACCAAGCCCGGAATGACCATCGTCTGCGGCGATTCACATACCTCGACTCATGGAGCTTTTGGGGCCCTTGCATTTGGGATCGGCACCTCGGAAGTCGAGCACGTCATGGCCACGCAGTGCCTGCCGCAGTCGAAGCCCAAAACCTTTCGCATTGCCGTCGAAGGCGAGCTGCCCGGCGGCGTAACCGCTAAAGACGTGGCTCTCGGCATCATCGGACGCATCGGCACCGACGGTGCTACCGGATACGTGATCGAGTACGCGGGCTCTGCGATCCGCTCCCTGAGCATGGAAGGCCGCATGACCGTCTGCAACATGAGCATCGAGGCGGGCGCGCGTGCGGGCATGATCGCTCCGGATGGAACGACGTTTGCCTATCTCAAAGACCGTAAGTGGTCACCTCAAGGAATCGAATGGGACAAAGCCGTTGCTGAGTGGCGCAAGCTGGCCTCCGATCCGGGCGCGCAGTATGACCGCGAGTTGGTTATTCCCGCTATCGAGCTTTTGCCCTACGTCACGTGGGGAACGAGTCCGGGTATGGTGATTCCTGTTACGGGTGCGATCCCCGATCCCGCCGACGCCAAGTCTGACGCTGACCGCCGCCACTTTGAGCAGGCCCTGAAATACATGGACCTGACGGTTGGTGTGCCCATCGAAGATGTGGCGATTGACCGTGTTTTTATCGGCTCCTGCACCAACTCGCGCATCGAAGATCTGCGCTCCGCCGCGAATGTCGTCGCCGGATATCACGTCCATCCTAACGTTCGCGCCATGGTCGTCCCCGGATCGCAGCAGGTTAAGGCGCAGGCCGAGCGTGAGGGGCTGGACCACATCTTCCGTGCAGCGGGATTCGAATGGCGCGAGCCCGGCTGCTCCATGTGCCTGGGCATGAACCCTGACATTCTGGCGCCAGGTGAGCGTTGCGCCTCCACCAGCAATCGCAATTTTGAGGGACGCCAGGGTCGCGGTGGCCGTACCCATCTCGTCAGCCCCATGATGGCAGCGGCGGCAGCCATCACCGGCCACTTCACCGATGTCCGCACCTGGGAATTCAAGAAGGAAGAGGTTCTGGCTTAAATGAAGGCATTTCGCAAACACAGATCGAAAGTGATGCCGCTAAACCGGGCGAACATCGATACCGACCAGATCATCCCCAAGCAATTCCTGAAACGGATCGAACGCACTGGATATGGCGAATACCTGTTCCACGACTGGCGACAGGACCCTGACTTCGAGATCAATCATCGACGCTACGAAGGGGCGGAGATTCTTGTCACCGGCAAGAACTTCGGATGCGGATCGTCACGCGAACACGCCGCGTGGGCTCTCAACGATCACGGCTTCCGAGTGGTCATCGCGCCCAGCTTCGCCGACATCTTCCACTCCAACGCAGGCAAGAACGGCATCCTGCTCGTCACGCTGCCCGAGGAGCACGTGGAGCTTTTGATCGAGCGCGCATCCACAATCGACGACTACCATCTCACCGTCTCGCTTGAGGATCACCACATCCACGATGACCATGGCTTCTCGACGACCTTCTCGATCGATCCCTTCCGGCGCTACTGCCTGCTTGAGGGCCTCGACGACATCGGCCTCACACTGCGCCATGCCGATGCCCTCGACACATTTGAAAAACAGCATGACAAAGCCTTCTGGGTAACTCCCCGCCCCGCAAGCACGGAGACAACGCACGCATGAACATGAATGGTAACAATCCCGCAAAGCTGCACTCCATCGCATTGACCGAAGGGCCCAGCCGTGCAGGTGCGCGTGCTATGCTGCGCGCCGTCGGATTCACCAAAGACGATCTGCACAAGCCCATCATCGGCGTCGCCAACACCTGGACTGAAATCGGCCCGTGCAACTTTCACCTGCGTCAGATTGCCGAAGCCGTGAAGGAAGGCATACGCGAAGCCGGCGGTACGCCGATGGAGTTCAACACCATCACCATCTCCGACGGTATCACTATGGGCACCGAGGGCATGAAGGCCTCGCTCATCAGTCGCGAAGTCATCGCCGACTCCGTCGAGCTGGTCGCGCGCGGCAACCTCTTCGACGGTCTCGTGGCCATCGCCGGCTGCGATAAGAACATGCCTGGCACCGTCATGGCTCTCGCTCGTCTCGACATACCGTCGCTCATGCTGTACGGCGGCTCCATTGCGCCGGGACATCTGAACGGCAAAGACCTCACCATCCAGGATGTCTACGAAGCCATTGGCTCACACTCCGCCGGTAGACTCGACGACGCCGGCCTCGAAGCCGTCGAGGCCAATGCCTGTCCCGGTGCGGGCGCCTGCGGCGGCCAGTTCACCGCGAACACCATGGCCATGGCCTGCGAAATCCTTGGCATCTCGCCCATCGGCATCTCCGGCGTCCCTGCGTTCCTCCCGGACAAGCTCGCCGCATCGCGTGAAGCCGGAAGGCTCGTGCTTGAACTTGCAAAGAACGACCTGCGTCCCAGCAAGATCATTACGCCACAGGCTATTGAGAATGCCATCGCCAGTGTCGCGGCCTCCGGCGGGTCGACCAACGCCGTGCTGCACTTCCTGGCCATCGCAAACGAAATGAGCATTCCGCTGTCTATTGATGATTTTGATCGCATCAGCGCAAAGACACCGCTGCTCTGCGATCTGAAGCCGGGTGGCCAGTACGTCGCCGCTGATTATCAGGCCGCGGGCGGCAGCCGCCTGCTTGCCAAGCGTCTACTCGACGCTGGCCTACTGCACGGCAGTGCCTGGAATGTCACCGGAAAAACCATCGCGGAGGAAGCCGCGGATGCGAAGGAAACGCAAGGACAAGTAGTCATTCGCCCGCTCGGCAATGCGATCAAGCCTACTGGCGGCCTCGTCATCCTCAGAGGCAATCTCGCACCTGAGGGCTGCGTCATCAAGGTCGCGGGACACAAGCGGCTGGAGCATCGCGGACCCGCACGCGTCTTCGACTCCGAACACGAAGCCTTTCACGCCGTTGATTCGGGACAGATCAAGCCGAATGATGTCATCGTGATTCGATATGAAGGCCCCAGAGGCGGTCCGGGCATGCAGGAGATGCTGGCTGTCACCGCCGCCATCGCTGGCATTCCCGAACTGAGCGATACGGTGGCTCTTTTGACCGACGGACGCTTCTCCGGAGCCACTCGCGGCCTGATGGCCGGGCACGTTGCGCCGGAAGCAGCCGTTGGCGGACCCATTGCCGCGGTTCACGAGCGCGACATCATCCACTTCGATATTCCAAACCGCAAGATTACGGTTGAAATCTCCGATGAAGAACTCGCCGCGCGATTGAAGTCGTGGCAGAAACCCGATCCCCGCTTTGCGCGCGGAGTCTTCCGCAAATATGCCGACACCGTTTCGTCGGCCGCACTCGGGGCAGTCACGCACTGAAGCCAGTTGCAATGACAGGAGCAGGAGCAACAAGGAGCACGAGATGAGTGAAGAAAAAGCCGCAGGCACACGTTTAACCGGAGCCGAGATTCTCTGGGCGACGCTCGAAGGCGAGGGTGTGCGCGAGCTCTTCGGCTACCCCGGCGGCGCGATTCTACCCGCGTATGACGCGCTGCGAAAATTCCCCATCCGCCATATTCTCGTCCGGCACGAACAAGGCGCGGTCCACATGGCTGACGGCTATGCGCGAGCATCGGGCAAGGTCGGCGTGGCCATTGCCACCTCCGGTCCCGGCGCGACCAATATGGTGACAGGCATCGCCACGGCGATGCTCGACTCCATCCCGCTGCTCTGCATCACCGGCCAGGTCTCGAGCAAGGTCCTGGGCACGGACGCCTTCCAGGAGATCGACATCACCGGCATCACGCTGCCCGTGACGAAACACAATTACCTTGTAACGCGCCCCGAAGATATTGCTCCAGCGATCCGTCAAGCGCTGCTGGTCGCGCAATCGGGCCGTCCCGGACCTGTGCTGGTCGACATCACCAAGGACGCACAGCAGGGCTCTGCGACCTACGACTTCACAGCTGCCGCTCCCCGGCCCTATCGTCCCCATCCCATGCTGCGCGCGGAAGAAGACTCCATTCTCAAAGCCGCAGAGCTGATTCGTTCTGCCAAACGCCCGGTTATTCTTGCGGGACACGGCATGATTCAGTCTGGCGCGCGTGAACAGATACTCGCTCTCGCCGAGCGGCTGCAGATTCCCGTCGCCTCCACGCTGCTCGGACTCGGTGGCTTCCCCGCCTCCCATCCGCTCTCGCTCGGCATGATGGGCATGCACGGCGAAGCCTGGGTGAACCAGGCGATCCAGCAATCGGATCTGCTCATCGCATGCGGCATGCGCTTCGACGATCGCGTGACTGGTTCGCTGGCGACTTATGCCGTCAACGCGAAGAAAATCCATATCGAGATCGACCCGGCGGAGATCAACAAGAATGTCAAGGCGGACATAGCCCTCATCGGCGACCTGGCTCAGGTGCTTGAAACCCTGCTGCCGCATCTCGCACCCCGCAGTGGCGAATCCGCATGGCTGCGCGAAGTGAATGCGATGAAGGGCGAAAGCGCGGTCCGCGACATCCAGAATCTGCCCGACACCGGACACCTCTACGCCGCACATGTGATGAACGACCTGTGGCACGCGACCAACGGCAAGGCCATCGTCGTCACTGACGTGGGCCAGCACCAGATGTGGGAAGCCCAGTACTATAAGCACGAAGATCCACGTACGCTCATCACTTCCGGCGGCTTGGGCACTATGGGCTTTGCACTGCCAGCCGGCATTGGCGCGAAAGTCGCCTGCCCCGAGAAAGAAGTGTGGGTCATTGCCGGAGACGGCGGCTTTCAGATGACGGCAGCCGAGCTTTCGACAATCGCACAGGAAAACCTCGACCTGAACATTGCCGTCGTCAATAACGGATACCTCGGCATGGTGCGCCAGTGGCAGGAGTTCTTCTACGAGAAGAACTACGAGTCCTCGCCCATCCTTAGTCCGGACTACGTCAAACTTGCCGACGCTCACGGCATCCCCGGCGTGGCGGTGAGAACTCGCGGCGAAGTGCTGCCCGCGGTGAAGGCCGCACGCGAGCGCAAAGGACCCTTCCTGATCAACTTTCTCGTCGAGAAAGAAGACTCGGTATACCCCATGATCGCGGCTGGCTCCGCGTTGCACGAAATGATTCGCAGACCCGGCCATAATCCGCTCATTGAAACGGCGCAGGACGTCTAAAGGAATTCGTAACCGTATGCTGCACACATTTGTAGCGCTGGTAGAAGACAAACCCGGGGTGCTCGCGCGGGTGGCGTCGCTTTTTCGGCGGCTGAACGTCAACATCGCCTCGCTGACGGTTGGCCACTCGGAGAAGACTGGCGTCTCGCGCATGACCATTGTCTCGGACGCCTCGCCCTCGGCTGGCCACCGAATCATGGCCAGCCTGTACAAGCTGGAAAACGTCTTGCAGGTTGACGACATCGGCCAGCACTCCAGCGTGAGCCGCGAGCTGGCTCTGATCAAAGTTGCCGCAACACCAAAAACGCGCTCGCATATATTCGAGCTTGTCGAGGTCTTCCGCGCGCGCATTGTCGATCTCGCGCCCGAGTCGCTGATGATCGAAATCACCGGCGTCGAGAGCAAGATCGAGGGCCTCATTCAGGTTCTGAACGAAAGCGAAGATCGTATACTTGAAATTTCGCGGACCGGCCGCATGGTTATGCGACGCGGACAGCACACCAGCCGCGTTCTGGACGCGATGCGCGTCCCCGACATCGAGGCGGAAGCCGAAACTATCGAAGACCACGCCGAAGGGGAGATCGCCGAAGAAGCCGATCTGCCTCAATAAGTTTTGCATCCATTCACCATAAAAAAGAAGACACGAGGAATCACGAAATGCCGAAGACCTATCACGATCAGGACGCCGATCTATCGCTCATTCAGAAGAAGAAAGTAGCCATCATCGGCTATGGCTCGCAGGGCCACGCGCACGCCCTAAACCTCAAGGATTCGGGTGTTGAGGTCCGTGTCGGTCTGCCCGCAACCAGCAAGTCGATCGATAAAGCGAAGAAAGCCGGCTTGGAGGTCAATACCGTGAGCGACGTCGCGGCATGGGCGGATGTCATCATGATCCTCACGCCGGACCACTCGCAGGGCGAAACCTACAAGAAGGACATTGCACCGCACCTCTCCAAAGGCAAGACGCTGATGTTTGCCCACGGCTTCAACATCCGCTTTGGGACAATCGAGCCGCCCAAGGATATTGACGTCTCGCTCGTCGCGCCCAAGGCTCCTGGCCATCGCGTACGCGAAGTATTCACCGAGGGCGGAGGCACGCCCGGACTTGTCGCCATTCATCAGGATGCCTCTGGCAAAGCGCTTGAACTCGCGCTCTCTTACGCAAAAGGAATCGGCTGCACACGCGCCGGCGTGATTCAAACCACCTTTGCTGAAGAGACCGAGACCGATCTCTTCGGTGAGCAGGCTGTTCTCTGCGGCGGCGCGTCAGCCTTGGTGAAAGCCGGTTTTGAAACGCTGGTCGAGGCCGGCTATCAGCCCGAGATCGCCTATTTCGAGTGCCTTCACGAACTCAAGCTTATCGTGGACCTGATGTATCGCGGCGGCCTCGCCTACATGCGCTACTCCATCTCCGACACTGCCGAGTATGGCGACTACACCGCCGGACCGCGCATCGTCACCGATGCCACACGCGCCGAGATGAAGAAGATGCTCAAGGAGATTCAGGACGGCACCTTCGCCAAAAAGTGGATCGAGGAGAACAAGACCGGCCGCAAACACTTCGATGAGATTCGTAAGATCGAAGCTACGCACCCGATCGAGAAGGTCGGCGCCACATTGCGCGCTGCGATGCCGTTCCTCGATCCCGTCACGGTCAAGGACAACACCCCGCAGGCCGTGCAACCCGAAACCGTTCACGCTTAGATTTACACCTCATTACGTTCCCTGGCCGCGACCTTCCTCCCGCGGCCAGCGGTGTCCGTTTTTGAATATGGCCACTCACCGATCGCTTCTTCCCATTGCGCTTTCTCTCGCCTGCGCGGCAGCACTGGGCCAGGCAAGCCCCCGGTGCGAGGTGCAGCCGAAGACGCTCGCCGCCATGCGCAACTGCTATCGGCCACTTCTGGTTTTCAGCCCCACGGCCAATGATCCGAGGCTCAAGCGGCAGGCCTCCATCCTCGACACAGACGCCGACGACATGATGGACCGCTTCGTATTGTTCACGCCTATTCTGCCGTCGGCAAAAGGCTTTGCCGCACCGCTCGACACGCCCTACGTTGTTCTCAGCGCTCAGCAGATGCTGGCGATCCGCTCCAAGTTCAACATTCCTGCGGATACCTTTCTGGTTCTGCTCCTCGGCGAAGACGGCAGCGAGGCCCTGCGTAGTGCAACTCCGGTCGGCTCAACCCGGCTGAACTCACTCATCGACACCATGCCTTCGCGCAAGATCGAAATGCAGAGACCCCATGCCAACTGATTTCTACGTTCCGGCTTCGCGAACACATCGGTTACCTTCCCCGACATCGGTTACCATCAATAGAGAGGCCAGACTATGACCACCGCCAGCTCGACCCCCACGCTGGACTCGGCTGATCGTTACAGCACACCGGGCCGCACTCCAATTCCAGAACTTGTCGAAGCTCTCAAGCGCGTCGCTCCCCTGCATGGCCTGGAGTACAGCGAGTTTGAATGGCTGGCCACACATTGCACGGAGCGTAAGATACCGGCCGGAACCACGCTCTTTCACGAAGGCGATCTCGTGACCAAGATGAGCATTATCCTCAAAGGTGAAATCCATGTTCGCCGTGAACGGGCTGCGCCCACGGGGCTGTTCATCGGCCGCGCCGGACAAATCACAGGCCTCCTTCCGTTCTCGCGCATGAAGTCGCATGGCGGACATGGTTTTGTCGTCGCCGATGCCTGGGCTCTCGATTTCGACCGGGAGATCTTCCCCGAAATGCTGCGCGCAGTGCCCTCAATGGGGCAGCGCTGCGTCTCCGTGCTGCTGGATCGTGTGCGCGAAGTCACCCGCCTCGAACAGCAGACGGAAAAGCTCAACGCCCTCGGCAAGCTGGCCGGCAACCTGGCGCACGAGATGAACAATCCTGCGTCAGCCGCACAAAGAGCCGCCTCCGGCCTGCTCGACGAGCTGCGCGTTTACGGCCATGAGAAGTTCAAACTCGGCGCCCACTGCCTCGACCAGCAACGCCTCTTGCAGGTGCGGAACTGGCAGGAAGCGGCTCGCCAGCAAGGAAGCACAGCCGCGCCGGAAGCTGCGCAGCATGCTGCACTCGAAGACAGCCTGCAAAAGTGGCTCAAGAGTCATGGCGTCGAAGAGACCTGGAAGATTGCGCCCGAACTTGCCGAGCTGGGTGTAACGGCAGAGCGGCTAGAGCCCCTGGGAGAATTCCTGGACGCCGGCGCACTCACCGTCGTTCTGTCCCAATTCACATCCTCCGTGCGCGCCGAGCGCATCGCCGAAGCCATGCTCGACTCCACCGCGCGCATCTTCGACCTCATTCGCGCCATCAAGGACTATTCCTACATGGACCAGGCGCCCATCCAGGAGATCGATGTCCGCCAGGGTCTTGAAAACACTCTGACCATGCTTCAGTCGCGCCTCGCGCACGTTGAAGTTGAGCGCCGCTATGAAGCGGAAGTGCCGCTAATCTCCGCCTACGGCAGCGAGTTGAACCAGGTGTGGATGGCGCTGCTTGAAAATGCGCTCGATGCCATACGCGATCACGGAAAAATCACTCTCGGCGTGCAGATCTCGGGAGACATGCTCCTGATCGAAGTGTGGGACAACGGTCCTGGCATTTCCGCCGAGCTGCTGGACCGCATCTTCGAGCCTTTCTTCACCACCAAGGCTCCCGGCTTCGGCCTGGGTCTCGGCCTCGACACAGCGCAGCGCATCATCCGCCGTCATCGCGGCTTCATACGCGCGCAGTCGGAACCCGGAGCAACCTGCTTCCAGGTGCGCCTGCCCATCGACCAGCTGCAAGCCTACTAGAGTCTGTCCCCCGATGAGGAAGAGCAGGCGAGGAAGAGCAGACGAGGATATTCCATTTACAGTGACAATATGGCGAAATCGTTGATGGTTGATCTTGTTGGCGTTGGACTGAACGCGACTGACACACTTATCCCTCTCTCAAATTACCCAGCACCTGGTTCCAAGGTCGAGTACCGTACTGCCAGTGTCTTGCCAGGGGGACAAGTCGCAACGACCGTCGTTGCATGTCAACACTGGGGAGTGCGCACTCGATATGTGGGAAAACTGGGCGACGACGACGCCGCGAAACTGCATCGCAAAGAGTTTGCCCGCGCAGGCGTGGAGACGCGACTTGTCACAGTTCCAGGATGCGCCAGCCCGCAGTCATTGATACTCGTCGACGGCGAGGGCGAGCGAACCGTCCTTTGCAGACGGGATGAACGGCTTGTTCTTCAGCCCAGCGACCTCAATCGCGAATGGATCGTGAATGCCCGTGCTCTTCACGTTGATGGTCACGATACGGCCGCAGCAGCTCTGGCTGCTCGCTGGGCTCGCGCTGCTGGCGTCCGCGTAATCGCCGATCTGGATGAGGTATATCCGGGCGTGGAAG
This sequence comes from Silvibacterium sp., assembly GCA_049588475.1. Classification (GTDB taxonomy): domain Bacteria; phylum Acidobacteriota; class Terriglobia; order Terriglobales; family Acidobacteriaceae; genus Silvibacterium. The sequence goes on from JBAVYX010000090.1 coordinate 13,322, forward strand.
ATCTGCTAGAAAATATCGACTATCTCATCGTGAGCCGGAATTTTCCTTCGCAGGTCACGGGTGAACGCCACCTTGAGGATGCACTTCGCCTTATGTTTAGGCGTTACGGTTCCCTCCTCACCGCTGCAACTCTGGGAGAAGAAGGCGTACTCGCATGGGACGGCAAGCAGTTTCACCTCGCCTCTGCTTATCGTGTTCCTGTCGTGGATACCACCGGGGCAGGAGATATCTTCCACGCCGGATTCATCTACGGACTTCTTCAAGATTGGCCGCTCCAGCGGCAACTCGATTTCGCGTGTGCTGCCGCCGCCTTGAATTGCAAGGCAATCGGAGCCAGGGGCGGCATTCAGACGCTTGACACGATCGAAAACCTCATGGCCACGTGCTCGCGATATGACGATAGCCATTCGCTTGTTGATGCGCTTCAGATTTCAGCCGACCATAGCTGACCAGGCTCGTTCTGGAGGGAAGGTCAAGATGCGCCGCGCGATCGCTGGTTCCGCTGTGTTGCAAATATTTCTGTTGCTATTTCCCTTGCACACGCGGGCGCAGAACCAGCCTGTCCACGGTCTCTGGGTCTGGAAGACTCCGTCCGTTTTGGCAGCACCGCATGCCGCTGCTACTTTGCGTGATTTCTGCCGGTCCAAGCAGGTCAACGAGGTAAACGTCTCGTTCTCCGCTGCTGACAAAGGCGGCCCATCAGAACAAAATCAACTCGCCGACCTCGTCCGCGAGCTGCACAAATCGAATATTCACGTCGAAGCCCTCCTGTCGAGCACCGACGCCGACGAGCCGGGCAAGCCCCGCGAAAAGCTCCTCAATCACATTCACGATGTCATCGAGTTCAATAAAAACCACCCCAAAGATCCCTTTGACGGCATTCATCTCGATATAGAACCGCAGCAACGCCCGGAGAACAAAGGGCCCGGCAACCTCAACTTCCTGCCCGGCCTCGTCGATGCTTACAGCGCCGCGCGCCACCTCACCGAGCCCGCGCACCTCACCCTGAACGCCGACATTCAGAAGAAGCTTCTCGAGGGCAATCTCGATCAGCGCCGCAGCCTGCTCTTATCTCTGCCGCGCATTACCCTAATGCTCTATGAGCTCAGCAACCCAAACGACGGAGAATCCCTCGAACAGAAGGAAGAGAAACTCAGTAGCAACAGCAAGAAATATCTGGAGATGGCCTACCAAGGACTTGGCGACCCGAAGCTGGCGAAGATGGCCATTGGACTCCGCACGCCCGATTACGAGCAACTAATGCCTCACATGCTCAAGTCAGTAGATGACACCCTGTGCAGCAACCCACACTATCTCGGATGGGCCTGGCACTCTTATAACGACCAGTAAACCAGAGTGTCATCACTCCGCTCTTAAAGCCTCCACCGGATTCACCTCCGCAGCTCTCCGCGCTGGCAAATACGCCGCAACGGCCCCGCTCAGCATCAACAGCACGGCGACTCCAGCCAGCGTCCATCCATCATGCGACGAGACACCATAGAGATAGCTGCGCACCAGCTTGCCTGCGGCAAACGCCATCCCCATGCCAATCGCTACGCCGCACACCACCAGCACGCCCGCCTGCCGCATCACCAGCCATACCACGTCGCCGCGCCGCGCGCCCAAGGCAAAGCGTACGCCCATCTCCCGTGTCCGCTGTGAAACCACATAGGCCAGCAGACCGTACAGTCCTGCCACGCATAGCAGCAGCGCGGACCCGGCAAATATCTCCAGCAGCCGTGCCGCCAACATTTGACTGCCGTAGGAGTCCTCGACGATCTGGTCCATCGTCGTGAACTTGGATTCCGCCAGTTCCGAGCTCGCCTGCTTCAATGCCACTCGCAGTTCTGGAATCACCTGCGAAGGTGAGCGCCGTGTCCGCACCGCAAGGTCCATCGCAATGCCCTCCAACACGGTGTAGTAGCCGCTTTCGGGGCTCACCTGCGCCGGAATCACCTGAACCTCGGGCTCGGATGGCTCGCTCACCCTGTACTGGTGAAAGTCGTCCAGCACGCCGATGATCGTGGTCGGCTTGCCTTCCGTTCCCTTCGGAGACAGTGAGACCAGCTTCTTCCCAATTACCTTGCCCGCATCCTGCTCATGCGGATCGAAGGCCCGCGCGAACGCGCGATTCACCACCACCACAGGTTCCGACGATGCCGTATCGCCTGCGTTGAAATAGCGGCCTTTCAACATCTGGAAGCCGAACACCTTTTGCAATTCCGGGCTTACCGCCTTAAATTGCGAGATCACGGTGTTCCCGCCCTTACCGCTATCTCCCCTCAACGACAGATGCACCTGGAACGTATGCCCCAGTGGTACCTGCGTCATCAATCCTGCGGCATCGATCCCCGGCATATGCTGTACGCGCTCCAGCAGCGGCTCATAGACCGACGTTGCTGCGTTTACCTGGGCAAACTTATAGGTCGGCACCTGCATATTCGCGACGAGGATATGATCCGTGCGAAAGCCCAGCGGCACATGCCTTAGCGCATAAATGGTGCGCAACAGCAGGCCGCACGCCGCCAGCAGCGCCAGCGACATTGCAATCTCTGCTATCACCAGACCGCTGCGCACTCTGTGCTGACTCCGGCTCGCGCCGCTCTGCTGGCCTCCCTGCCTGAGCACCGGCTCAATCGGCGACTTCACGGCCAGAACCGCCGGCCACGCCGAGGACACCACTGCCGAAACCAGCGTCAGACCCACCAGCGCCGCCAGCACCCGCCAGCTTACTGTCGACGGAGCAGCAAACGGCAGCTGCTCCATCAGCAGGTGGTGAAAGAACAAGATCGAGCCCAGCGCCAGCCCCGCTCCGACCACCGCCGCCATTCCGCTCAACACCAGCCCCTCCAGAATCAACTGTTGCATCAGCCGCCAGCGGCTCGCTCCAAGTGCGCCGCGCATGGCCATCTCCCGCCGCCGCGCCGAGGCCCGGGCCAACAACAGATTCGTCGCATTCAGGCACGCGATCAACCACAACAATCCCGCCGCCGCCGTCAGCGCCAACAGCGCCTTGATGGTCTCCTTCGGCACATTGGACGCTCCGTATTTTTCCAGTCGCGCATGGCTTACATCGGCCCTCCAGTCAGGATCCTCATACTCCAGCGCTACCCGAGCCTGAATCGTCTCCATCTCCGCCGCAGCTTGCGCCGGCGTTACGCCGCGCCGCAGGCGCGCAATCGGGTTGTATCGCGAGTCGTAGGTTCGCTCCTGATCCTTCGTGCCCAGCACCACTGGAGCCCACATCTGGGGCAGTTCCGATCCGAAGGGGAAAAACATGCCCGATCCAAAAGGGAACGAAAACCCTCGCGGCATCACGCCCACTACCGTGTACGGCTCGCCATTCACCCGCACGGTCCTGCCCAGGATGCCGCGGTCCGCGCCAAACAGAGTGCGCCACGCGGAGTAGCTCATCACCAGCGTGCGATCATCCCCCCGTTTAGCAAAGCTCTCCGTCCGGTCTTTCAGCCCCGCTCCCAGTTGCGGCGAAACGCCCAATATCCGGAACAGGTTGCCGCTTACCAGCATGAAGTCCACCTGCGTCGTGGCGTCTTTGCCTTCTGCAAAGCTGCGCCCATTGCGGTTCGAATAGAACGCGATCTCGTCGAAGCTTTTCGCCTGCTCGCGCCACGCCGCAATATCCAGATAGGTCGCTGGAGACCGGTCGTCCCCGCTGCCGCTGTTCTCGTAGATCTCTATCAGTCGGCTAACATCCGCATAGGGCAGCGGCCTTAACAGCACATGATCGACTACAGTGAACATCGCTGTAGCTGCCCCAATTCCCAGCGCTAGTGTGCCTATCACCGCAATCGCAAAGCCTTTCGATTTGCGCATCTGGCGCAGCGCATACTTCAAATCCTGCTCGACACGCTCCAGCCACACCCATCCCCACGCTTCGCGCGTCACATCCTTCACCAGCGCGACATTACCGAACTCGCGCTGCGCTTCTCGCTGCGCCGTGGCGTCATCCAGTCCGCGCGACCGAGCATCAGCCGCAGCCATTGCCAGATGCGCCTCAATCTCCGCATCCAGCTCCAGTTTGTCCGCCTCGGGATCTCCTCGCCTGGACCCAAACCAACGCCACCTGCTCATCTCCAGCCTCCGAACATCTCCGGGTGGCCCACGTTCGGATTCTCGGACGTGGGTTCTACACCCTACACTCTGCTTTCAAGCACTCCAGCCATCGCCTCGACTATAGCCTCCCACTTCGAGCGGTCACGTACCGCGTGTCAGTTGATAGAACTTCGCGCGCTGATTCTGCTCCGTCACGCGCCATTCGCTGGCAATCCATCCCTGCCGCTCCATCCTGTGCAGCGCCGGATACAGTGAGCCCGTCTCCACCTGAAGCCGCTCGCCCGACCGCTCAAAAATCTGCTGGCTGATGCCGTACCCATGCCGGGCGCCCCACTTCAGCGTTTCCAGCACCAGCAGATCCAATGTGCCCTGCAGTAATTCAATTCTGTTGTGGTAGGTTTCTCGAGCCGCCATGATGTAGACAATCTACTCCCAAAGATGTAGCTCGTCTACAGACAAGGCAAGAGGCGGAAGCGTCACGAGGCCTCACAACCTCATACCCCTTCTGACTAAATTCGAGCAGGGTGCTCACTCCGTTAGCAACCCTTGAAGGAGATGAATTCTCCCAGCGGAGATGGCAGTGTGGGGTTGAAGGGTTCAAACGGATAGGACTTCGAAACGTCGAAGCCAGCGGCCTTGGCGGAAGTCATATCCACAAAGGGCAACAGAGCTGTCACTGCCTCCTCGATTTTCGTCAGGCACAAAGTTCTCTCGTACCCATTGTTGTTAGGCGGATCGGCGCTTTCCGCCACTCCCTGAATGCCGGTGATCTTCTCAATCGGCCCACCGTCCTGTGCCGCCACATCGCCGGCCAGAACGCGCGCCAATGTGCGATGGTCGCTCTCGATGCCCATGATGCGCGCCGCCGTCACTCGCAGATCGCGAGTGCTGAAATTGCGCACCCCGATCAGATAGGCAGCGATGAATGCGTCCTCCAGCGTAACGAGGGTGTTCAACGTGGTTTGCGCATCCGCGAACATATTCTTTGGATAGAAGAATGAAGTGAAGGGAGTGAACTGATCGGTCACCGACTGCTCGAGCAGATAGTGGGACATCTCCTCCTGCCGGGCAGCAACCAGATAACCTTGGTCGTCCGAGGGCAGCCTGTCGAAAAACGGTGCAGCGTTGATGATGTTGGAGTAAGTAGTGACCGCCAGCGCCTCGGCGATCTCTGCGGCAACCAGAATGTCGCGGTCTCCTTTTGCCAATTTGTCTTTGCCGTGGTCGTCTTTGTGGTTTGCAGCGTCTGCGTCCAGATCGAGTCCCGAGGCCAGGCGGACAAGTCCACCAAGCGCGACCGCACTGGTGGCTCCGACAACCGTTGCGCGCGTAAAAAATGACCGTCTTGTCATACCAGATGATTTTTCATCGACTGGCCTGGCAGCTTCCGAATCGTGTTCCGTATCGTGAGGCAGGTTCATGGCTCATCTCCTTGCTTGATTTGGGGGAGTAAACACGTGTGGATCGGGCGCGCCTTTCGGCCAGCCGGATTCCATTGCCCAACTCTCCCGCTGGCCAGAGAACGGCCTATACCCCCGGGTGGATTGGCATAATCGAAAGAATGTGCAAAAGAGTGACAAATCGAAGCGCCATCAATCCAGTCAAATAGAGACCGGTTCATCCTCGTCTGTCATCTGCTTGAAGACGTTCTCCTTTAGAATTGTTTAGTTCATCGCTTTGGAGCACAACATGAGCAGGGTTTTGGTCATTGGAAATCACACCGAAGTGAGCCGTGCGATCGGCGATGCGCTGCTGGCCGGCGATTTCCCCATGGAGTACGCTGCCGGCCACGCCGACACTCTGCAGAGATTACGCATGCGATCCTTCGGGGTCGTCATTACTTGTCCCGACAGCGCTGTCGACGAAGACCTGGCGTTACTCGAAGAGATGCGCGCCATACGGCCTGGAGTAAAGTGCATCCTCCTGGCTCATAGCAGCACTCCGGACGAAGTGATCGCTGCCCTTCGTGCTCGGGTCTTCGCCTGCTTCACTCCTCCGTTTGAAGCGGACGATATCGCTAACCTGGCCCGTGCTGCCGCGTCGGATAGCCAATGGCGAGACGACCTGCAGGTTCTATCGGCCAAGCCCGGATGGGTGTCGGTCCGCGTAAATTGCCGCCTCATCACTGCGGAACGCCTTCTGACCTTTGCGAAAGAGCTAAGCTCTCAGTTGCCTGAGGACGCAAGGCAGGACACGATACACGCGTTGCGAGAGATTTTGCTCAACGCAATGGAGCATGGAGCGGCGTTTAATCCCGAACAAGTGGTTGAGGTCACCGGCGTTCGGACTGAGAGGTCGCTGGTGTTTTACGTAGGCGATCCCGGGGCCGGCTTCCGCCGTGAATCGCTTTCCCACACTGCTATCGCAAATCCGTCCGGCGAACCCGCAGCCCACATTGCGCAGCGCGAGGAAGAAGGAATGCGCGCCGGGGGATATGGCCTTCTTGTAGCGGCCGGCACCGTGGACGAGCTGATCTACAATGAGATCGGCAACGAGGTGCTGCTCATCAAGCACATGGATTCAGCCTCGGCTCCCAATGTGGCGTAATGGTGCAGGTCTTAGGACCATAGGCATCATCGTTACCAATATCCCGCATCAGCTCTGACATCCATCCAGGTTGAGAAACGAGCCATCAATCGGTTTCGATGATCGCGATCGTCTGCCCCGGTTCCTTCGTTGCGCAGCTAAGGCCGAGGTATCCGCAAGAGCCGCGCGCTCGATTTACTCATAGCGGATCGCTTTCACCGGATCGAGCCTGGCCGCCCTGCGCGCTGGAATCCAGCAGGCCAGCAGCCCCACGATTGCCAGCAATGATGCGACGAGCGCAAAGACAATGGGCTCGGACGGAGAGACGCCGAGCGGCAGGCTGGCCATAAGGCGCACCGCGGGCAACGCCGCCGCGAGACCAAGCCCGAGACCCGCAGCGATCTGCCATAGCCCGCGCCTCATTACCAGCGCAACGATATTACTCGCGTTGGCTCCCAGCGCCATCCGCACGCCGATCTCCTGCGTGCGGCTGCTCGTTGCCTGCGCGAGAACCGCATAGATGCCCACAGCCGCCATCAGCAGCGCGATTAACGCAAACCCGGAAAAGATCTTGCTGAAAAGATGGAGAGACCATTCCTGGTGCTGAATTGCCTGGGGCAGCGTATAAACATCGCGCAGCGGCAGCCCCGGATCGAGGCTCTGCACAGCGGCGCGCACTGCTGCGATCGGATCGTTGCTGGACCGTATCAGCAGAGACATGCCGTTCCAACCTTCCTGCCGGAGAGGAATAAACATCAGCGGCTTCGGCGAATTCTCATTCATTTCCTGAACGATATTTGCCGAAATCCCGACGACCGTAATCCAGTCACCCGGCTTGTTTTTGTCATCGTAGAAGCGGAATCGTTTGCCGATCGCGGACTGTCCCGGCCAGAAATGCTCTGCGCACTCGCGCGTAAGGATAGCGGCCTTATGATTCGCCGTACCGTCGATTTCGTTGAAATCGTGGCCAAGCAGGATTGGCAGGTTGATCGCGTCGAAGTAGCCAGGAGACTGAACAATAAAGGAAGCCGAAGGGCGGTGGGCCTCGTCGCTGATCGTTGAGTGCTCACTCTCGATATCGCTTGATGCAGCTCCTAGACCCGGCAGGTCTGATGTCAGAGCTACGTGCGTTACGCCGGGAAGCGCCTTGAGGCGCGGCAAAAGCTGGTCATAGAATCGCTGGCGGGCATCGGCGTCTTTGTAACGCTCCTCGGGAAAGGAGATCCGCGCCGAAGTAATCTGTTCCGCCGGCACTGCTTGATTTGCTGCCAGGCTATTGAGCAGGCTGTGTACAAACACACCTGCTCCGGTAAGGAGCAAGAGCGTAAGCGCGAACTGGAAGACCACCAGCAAGGTCGACAGCCTGCCGCTGGAGTGTCTGCCCGCGCTGCGTGCGCCGTCCTTCAGAACCTCGTTCACGTCGGCACGTGAGAAGCGCAACGCCGGCGCCATGCCGAAGAGCAGCCCGCTGAAGATACACAGAGCGGCAAAGTAGCCGAAGACCGTGTAGTTCATCGTGAATTCGATCCAATAAGGTTTGCCTACATCCTGGGTGGAAAGATCGAACCAGTGAACTCCCAGCCACGCCAGCGTCAATCCAAGCAAGCCGCCGAGGGTACTCAACAACACGCTTTCAATCAGCAGCTGGCGCACGACGCGCCACCGCGAGGCTCCCAGCGCCGAGCGGATCGACATCTCGCGCTGCCGCAGCATCGCGCGGCTCAACATCATGTTCGCCACATTCGCGCAGGCAATCAGCAGCACGAACCCCACGGCCGACATCATCAGGAGAAAAATCACGCGGATGTGTCCGCCGTTATAGCGCTCGTGGAATGTCTCGACCGTCATGCCGACATCCTTGTCATCCGGATACTGTGCTGCAAGGCGTCGCGCAATGCCGCCCATGTCCACATTTGCCTGCAGAATGCCGACACCGGGGTTGAGCATTCCAAACAGCGCCAGCTGCCGGTTGGTGCGCTTCTCCAACTCGGTCGTGGGAACCAGCGGAGTCCACATGTCTATATTTGTCGGAAACCTGAACCCTTTCGGCATCACGCCGACAATCGTCACCGGTTTCTCATTGATGCGCACCTGTCGACCCAGCACGTTTGGTGAGCTGGCATAACGGTCTTTCCAGATGCCGTACCCGAGAACGACCACCGGCGCCGCTGCCGCCTTGTCATCGCCCGAAAGGAATCCGCGCCCCAGTACCGGCCGGAGGTGCATCATCTCGAAGATGCCCAACGACACCTCTTGCATGCGGTATGCCTGCGGAGGAATACCGGTTTCACTCAAGATGCCCTCGTCGTCTTTGGCAGCTTCCAACCCCGCCAGAGACGAGTTCTGAGCCCGGTAGTCAAGGAAATCAGGGTACGACACGCGCATGGTGTTCTCACTCTGCTTGAGGTTGCTGCCCATGACCGAGACCAGCTGCGCACCACCTGGCACTGGCACCGGCTTCAATAACACTGCGTTGATCAGCGTAAAAACCATGGTGTTGAGGCCGATCCCCAGCGCCAGGGTCGCCACCACTGCGGCAGAAAAGAGGCGATGGGAGAGGATCATGCGCAGAGCAAACCGCAGGTCGTGTGCCATGTGCCCAAATACGGAGAAGCGCCGCGGGCGGTTCCCACCTTTTTCGGGTCGCATCTTGTTTTATGACACCGGAGACGCGCTAGACCTCAGTTGGTGGTGAACCGCCGAATATCAAACCGATCGGACCAACACGGGAACCGGGAAGGCAGAATTGTCGTACATCCTACGAAGAGCTTCGGATTACCCGTAGGAGTGCGAAATGCCGATCAGTTGGCCGAATCTTGCAGTGGGATCCGTGTTAGGCGCAATCGTAGGAGCAATAACCGACTGGCAGATAGGCGCCAGATTCAGGAAGCGGTCTGAACTGCGAGCCCTCACACGGGAGTACGGTTCTCTGGCTGGCCAATACCTGAATTACCGCGTCAGGGATGACGGGACGCACGAGCCGACGGGTGGAACAGTGGAAATCGTATGGCAACCCGCCGACGGTCTACTCGAAGCGTCGGGCTTTCACGCAACCGGGAACCCGGAATGGCATAGCTACATCAGGATGAGCAGGGAATACACCGGAACGGGCATCGGTCACTACAATAACGTGAACTCGATCCACGGTGGAATCCAACAAGTCATCTATTCGAAACAGACCCGCTCCTTTAACGTCATGGGAACCAGCCATAAACGCGAAGAGTTTGCCCACTGCTGGAAGCTCAAGGAATATATTTCGGGAAAAAGAGGTGATCAGGCGGAGCCTGATCGTCATCAGACAGACAGGAGGGCAAAGTCTTCTTCCCTCTGAAGATCCATCCGTAATCACTGCATTCAACGAACCCGAGCCGGAGTTTCTGTCGAGCCCCAAGGCTTCGTAGCTAGATGAATTCATTGTGGATATTGCTAGAGAAACCTGGTCGATCATTTCCCCGAACTGATAAATGGAAGTAGTACCTGAGGTCCGCTCGCGCGGGCCTTTTTATTGCCACATTGATCGAAAGGAACAGCCCGATGGTCCGTCTTTGCGCGAGATTCT
>JBAVYX010000091.1:0-45876 GCA_049588475.1 Silvibacterium sp.
GCCAACGTGCGGAACTCGGTAGTGTCTTAAGAGTGCGTTGCTGTGTCAGTATCGAGTGGCAAGCTCTCTAGCTTGTAGACGAAATTGACATGGTTGTCAGGCATTGGGCATTTGGCCAATACTATGCCAGAAGCTCAGCACGTCCCAAGTGTGGTCGCTGGATTCCTGCCTCCATTGCAGGGGTGATTCTCAAATTCTTGTGAGTTCGGCGAAAGTTGTTGTGGTACGCGAAGAGTTAGGACACTACCCGGAACTCCTCAGCCGTGCATGACGTACCACGCTTGCGGTATGGTTAAAGATGGTGCGCTGAGGTGTAATCGAATTAGCGCCCGCCGCCAAAATTTATTCACGAGGCAATTCATGCCATTGTTTCGAGCCCGCTACACGAAGGGGCTATTGCTTGCTGTTCTCACTTCCTTCATCACCTTCCATGCACACGCACAACGGCTCCCGCAAACGGTGCATCCTGAGCACTACCAACTCACGCTGACTCCCAATCTGAAAGATGCGACCTTTGCCGGCAGCGAGAAGATCGACGTTCTGCTCGATCACCCGCTCGACTCGATCACTTTGAATGCCGCTGAGATCAAGTTCCAAAACGTGACCGCGAAGATCGATGGCCAAGAGCTGAAAGCCACGGTTAGCGAAGACGCGAAGAAGGAACAGGTCACTTTCACCTTCGATCACGCGCTACCCGCCGGCCGGAATACGCTGGAGATCGAGTACACCGGTATCCTGAACGGGCAATTGCGCGGCTTTTATCTTTCGAAGACGGCGAAGCGCAATTACGCGGTAACGCAGTTCGAGCCGACCGATGCGCGACGCGCGTTTCCGTCGTTTGACGAGCCGGCATTCAAGGCCACATATGACGTAACCCTGGTGGTCGACAAGAACGACACGGCGATTTCGAATACAAACATCGTGTCGGACACGCCTGGGCCTGCGGCTGACAAGCACACGATTCGCTTTGCGACCACGCCGAAGATGTCAACCTATCTTGTCGCATTCTTGGTGGGTGACTTCCAGTGCACCTCGGGCGAGAGCGACGGTACGCCGATTCGCGCGTGCGCAACCCCGGACAAGGTGGAGTATACGAAGTTTGCGTTGTCCGCAGCGGAGTTCGTGCTGCACTACTACGATACCTATTTCGGCATTAAGTACCCCATGCCGAAGCTGGACATGATCGCGCTGCCGGATTTTGAAGCCGGTGCGATGGAGAATTTCGGCGCGATTACCTATCGCGAGACGGATCTGCTGATCGACGACAAGAACGCCTCTGTGGGCTCGAAGAAGAATGTCGGGCTGGTGGTGGCGCACGAGATGGCGCACCAGTGGTTCGGCGATATGGTGACCATGCAATGGTGGGACAATCTTTGGCTGAACGAAGGTTTTGCCACCTGGATGGAGAACAAGCCGGTTGCGGCCTGGCATCCAGAGTGGAACATCCCGCAGGATGTAGCTGGCCAACTGAATCGAACGCTGAATCTGGATGCGCAGCACACGACGCGCACGATTCGCGCCAAGGCGGAAACACCGGACGAGATCAACGAGATGTTCGACGGCATTACCTACGGCAAAGCCGGCGCCATGCTGCTGATGGTCGAGAACTATGAAGGCGAAGAGACTTTTCGCCAAGGTGTTCATGATTACCTGAAGGCGCATATCTATGGCAATGCCACCGCCGAAGACTTCTGGAGTACGCAGACCAAGGTAAGCCACAAGCCCATCGATAAAATCATGGCGAGCTTTGTAGAGCAGCCGGGCGAGCCGATCCTGACCTTCACGAACCCCACGGGCAGCAAGGTCTCTGCCAGCCAGCAGCGCTTCTTCCTGAGCCCCAGCGCAAAGATGGAAACGGCGCAGACGTGGCACGTGCCGGTCTGCTTCAAATCGAATGGACAAGAGACTGCCTGCGAGGTGTTTTCCGACAGCCAACAGTCACTGAAAACTCCAGATGCGTCCTTCCTCTTCGCGAATGCGCAAGGTAAGGGCTACTACCGCAGCAGCTATCCGGCGGACGTGTATGCGAAGATTGTCGCGAATGTCGAGACCGGCCTGACTCCGGAAGAGCGTATTTCGCTACTCGGAGACGAATGGGCACAGGTGCGCGCAAACAAGGCTCCGGTGGGCGACTATCTAGACCTTGCAGCAGCGGTGAAGGACGATTCCAGCGGCACTGTGGTTGAGACGGCACTGAGCAACGCGGCCACTATCAATTCCCGCATTGCAGCTACGCCCGAAGAGCATGAGGCGCTCGCCGCCTGGGTGCGTAACAACTTCAAGCCGGCACTCGAGCGGCTAGGCGCTCCCTCGCCGAGTGATACTCCGGAAAAGAAAGAGCTGCGCGCAACGCTGTTTGGGGCTCTCGGCAATATCGGCAAGGATCCAGAGGTGATTGCGCAGGCGAAGGAGCTGGCGAATCAGTATATTGCCGATCAGAGCTCGGTGGATGCGACGCTGGCGCAGACAGCGACGGCCATCGCCGCCATCAACGGAGATGCGGTGTTCTTCGATAAATTGCAGAAGATAGCCGAGACTTCGCCGAATCCCGAAGTTCAGGAGGGAGATCTTCGCATGCTGGCCGAGTTCAAGGACACGGCACTGGAGAAGCGCTCGCTTGACTATGCCGTATCCGGCAAAGTAAAGAACCAGGATTCGGTCATTGAGCTGCTGATTATGCTGCAGGGTTCGGATACACGCGACCTCGCCTGGCAGTACATTCAGCAGAACTGGGATAAGGTGCGGGCTCAAATCACAACGATGATGGGCGGATACCTTGTGAGCGGAACAGGAAGCTTTTGCAGCGCGGAAAAACGCGACGAGGTCGTGGACTTCTTCACGACGCACAAGGTTCCGGCGGCCGAGCATGCCTTGGCGCGCGCGAAAGACCAGATCAACGACTGCGTTGAACTGCGTTCTCTGCAGGAACCCAATCTGAAAACATGGATCGCCAGCCAGAAGTAAACTGTCGACTGGAAACAGATACGGGTGGGGCGAAATCCCTGCCCGTTTCTTTTTGTGGAAGATTGGCCCGTAAGATAAGCAGAGTGACAACCTTCAAAGACAGACTCGCCGGGATTGAAGAGCGCATCGACGCGGCCTGCAAACGTGCTGGCCGTGCGCGCTGCGAAGTTCAGTTGATGACCGTGTCGAAGGCGCATCCGGCGTCCGCGATCGTGGAAGCGATCGAGGCCGGTGTGTCCCTCTTTGGTGAGAACCGCGTGCAGGAGTTCGAGCGCAAGCGATCGGAGATAGACGTGCTAGCACGGCGTGTCCTTATCGAACCGCAGGATTACGCCTTTCATCTGATCGGGCATCTGCAATCGAACAAGTCAGCCAAGGCGGTGGAGATTTTTTCGGCTATCGATACGCTCGATTCGCTGCGTCTTGCCGAGCGGCTGAATGATGCGGCAGGAAAGTTGGGGCGCAGGCTCCCGGTGCTGATCGAGATCAAGTTGAGCGATGAGGCAGCGAAGACGGGGGTCGATCCCGCAGGACGGGAGCTCGAGGAACTGCTGGAGCGCGCGCGTGATCTTTTGCACCTCAATGTGCGCGGCTTGATGACGGTTCCTCCGTTCGACGATAACCCGGAGACGGCGCGGAGTTGCTTCCGGCGACTGCGAGAGCTGCGCGATGAACTTGCCAGACAGCACCCGAAGCTTGATTTCGCGGCGTTGTCGATGGGCATGTCCGGCGACTTTGAAATCGCGATTGAAGAAGGCTCGACGCTGGTGCGCATCGGGACAGCGTTGTTCGGTGTGCGTGAGGCGCAGGCTTGAAGAAGGCCGTTGCAATGAGCGATTCGTCGTTTGCTGTTCGGGTGAGTCCGCGCAGATTGCAAGCCGCATTCAAGCCTGACAAGAAGCCTCAACTCCCGTAGACTTACGGCTTGACCCATCTCAAGCGTTAGCAGGATAAAGAATGTCACCACTCTACGCCATCGTTCTGGGCGTGATCGTTGTCACACTGATGAGCGTTTCATTGGCGCGTCTTCACAAGGTGAAGACGAAAGCCGATTACCTAGTTGCCGGGCGCTCGCTTCCCGCCTTTGTGCTGGTTTTCACACTGCTCTCTTCGTGGATTGGTTCGGGCTCGCTGCTGGCCGGCGCAGAAAACGCCTATCGTCATGGCTTCGCCGCGCTCTGGCAGGGCGGCGGAGGCTGGGCCGGCCTGCTGCTGATCTACTTCATCGCGCCGCGCGCGCGTAGGTTCGCGCAGTTCACGATTCCTGATCTGCTCGAGGCGCGCTACAACCAAGCTGCCCGCGTGCTCGGCGTGATCGCCGTGCTCTTCGCCTACACCGCGATCACCAGCTACCAACTTATCGGCGGAGGAGACATTCTGCACCTACTGTTTCCCACTGTGATTACCGCCGATCTCGGCAAGTACATCATCGCCGCCTTCGTCATCGTGTTTACGGCTATTGCGGGCATGTCCTCGGTGGCTTACATGGATGTCGTTATTGGACTGCTCGCCACGTTCGCCCTGCTCATCGCGTTTCCGGTGCTTACTCACGCCGCAGGCGGCTGGAGCACGGTGACGCATTCGCTGCCCGCCACGCACTTCCAGATCTTCGGCGATTTATCGCAGATTCAGGCTCTGGAGCTCTTTCTGCCGACCTGTCTGCTCCTGCTCGGCAACCAGTCGATGTACCAGAAGTTTTTCTCTGCTAAATCTGAGCGCGATGCGCGCGTAGCGGTCGTAGGCTGGATTATCGGAACAGTTATTCTGGAAACGGTGATCGTCGCGCTGGCGATTGTGGGATCGGTGCTTTTCCCCACCGGGGAGGTCTCCCGCCATCCGCGTGAAATCCTCGCCTACAGCGCCATCCATGGCATGCCGGCGCTGCTGGGAGCCTTCCTGATGGGAGCGATCTTCGCCAAGATCATTTCGACGGCCAACAACTATCTCTTCTCGCCGGCGACAAATCTCGTCAACGATGTTTTCGTGCGCTATATCGCACCCGACGCGTCGAACAAGCGCATCCTGATTGTATCGCGGCTCATGGTCGTACTGTTAGGTCTCTGGGCGCTTTATCAGGCGATGGGAACCGAGTCGGTGCTGAAGAAGGCGCTGTACGCCTATACGATCTATTCGGCTGCGCTTACGCCCGTGATCCTGGCGGCGTTCTACTCGCGGCGCGCCAATGCGGCTGGAGCGGTGAGCGCTATCGCCGCTGGAACCTTTGTCACGGTTTTTTGGGATTCGCCCTTCGTCCACCAATATCTGCCACAGTGGATGGCGCAGCGCGACGCGATCTTCCCGGCGCTACTGCTAGCGCTGCTGTGTCTGGTTGTCGTGAGTGCATTGACCAAGCCTCCAGACGCGGAGAAGATTGCGCAGTTTCACAGTTCCTAGTAGGGCTCGATCACTTGCCCTTCAGCGGCTTGCGGGCGAAGTAATAAAGCGAGAAAGCCAGCACGGTAAACATTACAACTGAGAGCGGCTGCCGGTAGAGAATTTGATACGGTGCCGATCCCGATGTGAACCACACTTGCACTTCGCGGCCAGTGGCCGTTTCGTAGAGTTTGCGCGCCACGCCAAGCAACCCCATGATCCCACCGGCCGCGATCAATCCGCTGGCGTAGAGCGAGCCGGGTGAGACTTCGCTTTCGGTTTCGGTGGTGTCGCCGCCTGCGCGGGCCACAGCTTCATCCACCATCCAGCGAACGATTCCACCACAGAAGATGGCCAGCGTGGTGCCAATGGACAAGTAAGAGCCCACGGCAAAAGACAACGACCGCACACCGAGCAGCTCGACGGCAAGCACCAGGAAGACGCCGAGCAACACGAGTCCCCAGGGCAGCTTGCGTGACAGGATGCCATTGACGACGGTTGCCATCAATCGTCCCTGCGGCGCGGCGGCCTTCTCACTGCCGATGCCCTGTGCCCATTGGACTTCGATCTTTCCCGTGTCGGGATTGAACAGATACTTACCGTCGGCCAGCGTTGTGGAGCCAAGCGCATTCAGCAGTATGTACTTGCTTCCGTCGACGAAGGCGGTTGATTTGTTGGGATTGGTCATCAGAAAACGCGGACGGCTGAAGTGCTGCTGCACCTGGACGCCATCGGTTGGCGCACTCAAATTGAAGGCGATGGGAGGCGTGATTGGTGTGAACTCCTCGAGGCCCTTGTTCATGGCATTGAGCGTGACGCCGATCGAAAAGACGGAGACGATGACACCCACCATCACTGCTACCTGCTGCTTCCAGGGGGTCGCACCGATCAGGTATCCGGTCTTCAGATCCTGCGAAGTGTCGCCTGCGTTGGCCGCGGCAATGCATACCGTGCCGCCAATGGTGATCGCGAGTGCTCCAAATGCGGGAGCCGTCCAGCCTTTGACGAGAAAAATCGCGGCCGTGGCCATGAGCGTGGCAATCGTCATGCCGGAGATGGGATTTGCCGAGCTTCCGATGAGCCCCACAATGCGCGAGGAGACAGTAACAAAGAGAAAGCCGAAGAGCACAACCAGGAGCGACGCGGCCAGATTCGCCAGCCATCCCACCTGCGCACCAGGAACAGGCTTGAATGTGAGGAAGAGAAAAATCATCAGGACCAGCAGCACGCTGCCTAGCACCACCACGCTCATGGGCAGGTCCCGCTCCGTACGCCTGGCGGATGCCATGGTGGCCTTCTTACCGAGGGTCTTTACGCCCGCCCCCAGCGCCCCGAGAATGGTGGGCAAGGTCTTGATCAACGTAATCAATCCCGATGCCGCCACTGCGCCTGCACCCATGGGTCGAACGTAGGTCCGCCACAGATCGCTGGGCGTCATCTGCGACACGGGCACAGTGCCCGGATAAATGGCGTTAGGCAGATGTACTCCGAAGAAATGAATCACCGGCATCAGCACGAACCAGCTGAAGACTCCGCCGGCGAACAGCACTCCTGCGATGCGCGGTCCGATGATGTAGCCGACGCCGAGGTATTCCGGCGTTGCCTCGGCGCGCAGCGCGGCGCCCGGAAGCCACTTCGGTTCATAGTTAGGCGTACCCGGCCATGCACCCAACAGGTTTTCGTTCTGGAAGAGCGTGTACAGCGCGCCGAGCCCGAGTCCGAAGAAAACGCGGCTGGCGAACGACCCTCCGCGTTCACCCGCGATTAGCACATCGGCACAGGCCGTGCCTTCAGGATACTTAAGGGTGCCGTGTTCCTCGACGATCAATTGGCGGCGCAGCGGAATCATGAACAACACGCCCAACCAACCGCCTAAAAGGGCGAGGATGAAGATGCGGAAGTATTCCAGATCGAAGCCAAGAAAAATGAGCGCGGGGAGTGTGAAGATCACGCCCGCGGCGATCGATTGCCCGGCATTGCCGGTCGTCTGAACGATGTTGTTTTCGAGGATCGAGGCCCGGCCTAAAGCACGCAATACGCTGATAGAGAGAACGGCGATGGGAATCGACGCGGCTACCGTGAGCCCGGCTCTCAGGCCGACGTAGACGGTGACCGCTCCGAAGAGCACGCCGAAGATGCAGCCCAGCAGAATGGCGCGGATGGTGAATTCCGGACGCGTCTCGTTTGCGGGGACGAAAGGTTGAAACTCGGGCAGGCTGGACAAGCAATCCTCCATATCGTGCTGGCGTGTCGTGTTGGTCAGACGCAGGCAGGCATCCTCTGCGCACGAGAAGGGTGAGTGTACCAGCGCGGGTCAGTGATACAGAAGCCAAATTCGCAGGGTGGAGGCAGGCGTCATGACAGGTTACTGGTTGCTCAGGGCTGCGCGTAGGCTCTCAAGATTCTGCGGATGAACGCGGATGACGCCGCCCCGGGGACTGTCGATATCCGCAATGAGCATGAATGAAACGGCAACGACCATCGGCACTACCACGAAGAGTGCAGCCTTGGTGCGATGTGATCCGACGCCGAGCAGCACATTGGAGACGATGGCAATCGCAGTCATCATGCCCCACGCGGCGGTAGGAATCCGATTCCACCACGCAGCCTGGGTATAGCCCTGAGAGTTCAGCACATCGTTCATGCCGGAGACGGCAAGTGCTCTTACCGGGGTCGGCTGCGCGGTTGCGGGTCCGGCGATAGCTGCCCAAAGCCTATTTTGCAACTGCGCAGTGTCTCGGTTGATTTGCTGCAGCTGATCGCGATCGCGCGTCTTGTAGTAGGCAATGCGGAGATCGGTATATTGCCGCAACAAGGCACGGACCTGTGCGGCATCGGCCTGGGGCAAGAGGTCTGCACGAACGTACTGTGTGCCGATAGCATTGGCCTCCGACTCCTCGAGGCTCTTGCGCAGATCATAGCGGGTGGTGGCCATGGAAAAACTGAATCCAATGATAAGACCAAGCAACGTCAGAGTGGCGGCCAGGATTACGTTGAAATCCTCACGAATATCTCCCGCCAGTTCGAATCCAAGCTTGCCGCGGAAGAACGCGGCTGTCAATGCCGCGAACCAGAGAATCAGGAGCGAGATAGCGAAGACCAGAATGGGATGATCCAAGAGATACGTCATGCTACTGCTTTTACCATGACACCCATTCGCTTGGAAAAAGGTGAGAGGGCCAGACAGGTTATGTCGAGAACCGTCAACGACAACACAGGCGGCGCGTGTTTTATCTCTGATTGAAAATCGAGGTATACTCTTACCAACCGGGAGCCAGGTTTCTGAATCCGGCTCGCCAGTGAGTGAGGTGAGTCTTCCGCAGTCAGAGTGCCCCCCTGACGCTGGACCTTCCGTCAAGTCACACTATGGCTTGGCGTGCAGTGGTTCGCGTGCTCCGAAGTCCATTGAACAGCGTGACTTCTGTCATTTTGCCTGCCGACTGCCGCATCTGCGGCGACCCGCTCTCCAGCCTCCACCGTATTCCGGTGTGTTCTTCCTGCTGGAATGATCTTCCTTCTCAATCTGCTTCAATCTGCTTCCGCTGCGGCGAAGACCTGGGCATTTCCGACTTCGGCGAGATGGCGGGCGAGGATCTTTTGTGCCGCCCTTGTCGGCTCGCTCCTCCGGCCTTTGCAAGGGCTGTGGCACATGGGCTGTATCGGGGCACGATTCGATCGTTGCTGCACCTTCTGAAGTACGAGGGATGGGGGCCGGTTTCCCAAAGGCTGGGTACCCTGATTGCCAAGCAGGTAGCCGTGATGCCGGGCTTACCGCTGAGGATGCTGGTGGTTCCAGTGCCGCTCTTCAAGGCAAGGCGCAGAGAGCGCGGCTTCAACCAATCGGAGCTGTTGGCCGGGGCGGCGGTGCGGACCATGCGCAGTCTTCGTCCGGCGTGGGAGGGCGAACTTGCCCCGTGGGTTCTTGCGCGGCAACGCGCGACTGAGAGTCAGGCAGGACTGAGTCTTCACGAGCGCCGGCGCAATTTGCGCGGCGCTTTTTCAGTCTCCGACCCCGCCTGGATACGGGAGCGAGATGTGCTGCTGTTTGACGATATTTACACCACCGGGGCGACTGCCCGGGCCTGTTCCCAGGTATTGAAGCGCGCCGGGGCGGCTACGGTGTGGGTGGCGACCGTTGCCCGGGCGCAACGGCGGCAGATCGAGGCATTTCGGCCGGAGGCTGTGGCCGAGGTCCCGATGCATCTGGACATTGCTAAGTGGGATGGAGGCAAGACGCTGCAGTAAGCATGGAGGACGATGGTGCGGGCGTTTGCCCGCGGGTAAAACGGAGACGGGGGATGAGAATGTCGCTGGGAAAAGCAACGATTCACGCACGCAAGCAAAAATCGCTCGCCAAATGTCACACCCTGCCGCACGCGGAGACCGCCGAGCCGCGCGTCCGGTTCAACTCCGCCCTGCAGACGCCCGTGCTTGTACTGAATGCGTCGTATGAACCCATCAACATTTGCGGCGCGCGCCGGGCATTGGTCCTGGTTTTGAAGGGCGTCGCCAAGACCGAAGAAGAGCAGGGAGCCATCCTGCATGCCGCGCGCGTGCGCATGCCCATGCCGTCGGTCATCCGGCTGCTCGAATACCGCCGTATTCCCCACCAGACCCGCGCCCTTTCGCGCAAAAACATCCTTCTGCGCGACCGGAATAGCTGCCAATACTGCGGGGTGGTACTACATTCCTCCGAACTCACGCTCGACCATGTGCAGCCGCGCTCACGCGGCGGTCTCTCCACATGGGAGAACCTGGTGGCGTGCTGCCACAACTGCAATCGCCGCAAGGGCAACCAGCTGCTGCACGAACTCCGCGACATGAAACTGCTGCGCGAGCCGCGGCCCTTCTCGCTGCATACCAGCCGCCACATCATGCGCATGATCGGGCACTCCGACCAGAAGTGGCGCAAGTATTTGTATTACTAACGTTCGGCGGCTAAAACCGAGCCCCCAAGTCTTTCCGCGGGGTGACATCCGTCACTCCCGATTGCTGACAAAGCATACTGCCGCTGGAGCCCCACCGGTGCGATTCTGCTTGTGTCAGGAGGCAGATATGGCAACTACAACCATCCCACAGCAACCGGATGAGCAAGACGAGCAAGATCCCCTCATCCGATTCATCTACGTACTCGGAGTTGTCCTCACGATGTTTGGAGCCATGTATCCAGGAGGTTCGAAGTGGACCTATACCGGCCTCGCTTTGGTTGCCTTCACCTACGTCTATTAATGGGAGCTATGAATGGGGGCCGTATATTTCGCTCCTTGCGGAGGTGTAACCCTCCTCCCGAGAGTTTGGCAAGTGTTTGATTCAATGGCTATTACACATCTTAGCGTTGACAAGTGCGTGAAAACGTTGGCTTTATTAAAACTGCCGTGATTCTAAACGGCTTACTTGATGGATTTGCCCTATATTTAGGGCAGAATTTTGAAGCATCGTACAAATCTTCATTGGATTCTGGTTACGCAACGTTCGCAGATTCTAAAAGGTTTGCGCGGTTACTTCCTTGAACACAAAGGCCCGGCTGCGATGCAGTCGGGCCTCTTTTATCTCTGTTCTATTGTGTCGGTTAGAAGGAAATAGTTGGCCAGGTATTTCGGGCGTTGACGATGTAAGCAAATCAGGCTGATTTCGTTTGAGACTATTTCTTTCTCCTCGGGTTGAATATTTCATCATCAAGCATCATCATTATTCCGGGCGGCATTCGAGCGGAGCACAACCGTGAAAACCAAATTCGGACTGGTCACATTCCTGCTGTTCGGGCTGGCTATTGCTTTGCCGGTCCAGAGCCAATCGAATCCCGATCAGAGTACGAAGAGTCACGAGAAAGCACACAGCGAGAAAAAGGGCCGCAGCGCAGGCGGCGAGGTTGCGAGCGGCAGCGGAGACATTGCTAAAGGCGCAGCCAAGGGCGCGGGGAGTTTAGCGGCGGGCGCCGGCAAAGGCGCTGTGGACCTGGTCACACTCCACCCAATCGATGCTGCGACGTCGGTGGGCAAAGGAGGCGTCGCGGCAGGGACCCACATTGCCGTCGGCACGACGAAGGGGACCGCGAAGATCGTCACTGGTGTCGGCAAGGGAATTAAGCACATCTTTTAAAAGCAGGGGATAAGACTTCTCGGGACTGATCGACCTGTCGATGAGTGAATCGACAATGTTCCAGGCAATAGGACGAAGAAATTTATAAACGGGCATTCATTTTTAGTTCAACTTACCCTGCTGGCTACGGAGATCCTGATGTCTAGCTTGTTAATGATCAGGTGCAGGGATATTTCCGGTCAGAATGCGCGACTCAGCCCGGAACAAATGATAATCCGCAAACGTCACGTCATTTAACAGGTTGGTCACTGTTCAAGCGAATGGGTTATCGTCGAGTGATATCGACACACTTCTTATGGGGCACGTGTAAGGTTTGCCGCCGATCTCTACCGGGCCATACTCCACCATGATATCGCCGCGGAGAATGGGCGAGTCGAGCGCCAGATCAGCCTGTACAGTCAGACGCAGAATCGTGCCGGCAGCCGGGTCGATCGCCACTTCGCCGTGATATCCCGCGCCCTGGTTCGCACCTCCCTTGTCACTGGAGAGACCGTGAAACGCTAAAGAATAATGCGATTGATTTTCCGGTACGCGATAGCGAAACACCGCCAGTGTGCCAGCACCTCCGCGCTCCCAACGGTCCCAGGTCATCTCACCGCGCGCGGCGTCCGCAATTACCGTCGAGAGGATCGGACCGAAGGTACCCCTAGTGATCAGGCCTTCGTCTTCCGGATGCGAAGAATGCTTTCCCCATTCGCGAGGATCGACAACCTCCTTCCCGTTGCGGTACGCGACGACCACCTTCGAGCTGCCCACTATGCGCCACAACGAATTATCGCGCGATGACGAATCATCCTGAGATTTTGCCCTCGCACGCTGCATACTCCGTCCGTTGTCATAGCGAACCGTGGTTCGTGTAGCGTAAAAGTCTGGTAACTTGGGCAGCGTCTGGGCAAGATATTCCACAGTCAAATCAATCATGTGCTGCTGTTCGTTCAAATCAGGAGGAGCTTGAGGCAGTACATCCGCGGCCGCGGGACTCAGAAACACTGAAGCATCCGCCAGTGCAAGCAGTGCCCACCAGCTCTTCGTGCCTGGGACGCTTTGCTCCAGCGAGTTGAGTCTCGCATCGCTCATTCTTTCCATGAGTTCAAGACCAGACAACTGCCGCGCGACCTCCGCATCCGGTTTGCCCTTGTCTTCCGCGAGGATGCGCTGCACGTCCTCGACTGTGACATTCTGTGGCGCTGAGCCCTTCCCCGATTCATCTCTCGGCCGCGGTGCTGCGATCGCCAGAGGAGAGTTCAGGGCACAGCTGCTCCACACGAAACCAACCGCCAGAAGGTAAACCACTCGATTCGAGGCTCGGAAGGTCACAAGTCGTCCTCTCCAATACCCACTCCAAGTGGTTCACCCGAAACAGGCAACTTGATGTAATGAGACGAACTCGTTAGGCTCTCCGTTGCAAATCCGACAATCAGCTAAGATTTCCGGCGATGGTTAGGTGAAGTGATACTCCACGGTCCACGTCTCACGCCATCCGCGGTCTGCTGGCTGAACTGGCGGACGCTGTCGAGTGAGAGATTGAAGAACTGAAGGTGACGCTTGATCTTTGTTCCGTTTGCATGAGGGATCTCGTCTGTCTGGAAATCCATGACGCCGTCTTTGAGGTTGCGTAGAAGAAGATCATCCCCTGCGAATTGTCGACCCAGAATTGCTTCCAGCGTTTGAGAGTGGTGTTGTAGGCGTTGTAGCTCTTGCCGGCGTAAGGCAGGCTGGCCGAAGTCCAGTTTTCCCAGATGACGCAAAATCGCGCATCGGATCAGCCCGATCCCGTTCCCCGAAAGGCGCGATGAACGGGATCGGGAAAAGTGAGTCGCTTTGCCGATGGCTGCGCTCCAGCCTCAGCGAGGTGCGGTTCACTGTTGACTTTCGTTTGGTCTCAGGGTATCTTCGGTGGACTCCAGAGGCTGACGCCTTGCGCGTCCGTATATTCCGCCCCTGCTTCGAATTTCCGACCCCGAGGAACTCCGATGCCGAAACGTCCATTCGCTTTTTTCCTGATAGCCCTTTGCGTAACTGCTGGCTTCGCGCAGGAAGGCTGGAAACGTCATCAACCCAGGCTCACTCCGCAGAAGAGCGGCACGACGCAGCTTCTCATTTCTGTCAGCCCGGTAAACTCCCGCGTGGTGTGGGCAGCGGGAACCGGCGGCACGTATGTGGTCACGACCGATGGTGGAGAAACATGGAAAGCCGCGGTCGTGCCGGGCGCCGAAAACCTGCAATTCCGCGATGTCCAAGGCGTAAGCGACAAGGTCGCCTACCTGATGTCCATCGGGGACAACACGACCGACTTTCGCATCTACAAGACCGTCGATGGTGGCGCTACATGGACGATCCAGTTCACCAACCAGACCGAGAATGCCTTCTATGATTGCTTTGCCTTCTGGACGCCCTTCCGCGGCATCGCGCACAGCGATTCGGTGAACGGCGTATTTCCCGATATTCGCACGACCAACGGAACCACCTGGCACTCGATCGCCGCCAACATGCCGCCGGCGCTGGTGGGCGAAGCCTCCTTTGCGGCAAGCGGAACCTGCATCGCGACCGAGGGAGAACGCAATGCCTGGATTGCTACTGGCGGCTCGACTGTCGCAAGAATCCTGGCCACAAGAGATGGAGGCGACAACTGGAACGCGTATGACACTCCGCTGGTCAGTTCGCCCAGCGCGGGCGGGATCTCTGTGGCTTTCCGTGATCCGTGGCACGGGATCCTCGGCGGTGGCGACCTGGCTTCAAACGCTAGCGCGGAGACGGCAAGGTCCGATGATGGCGGCCGATCGTGGACGCTTACTGCCAAGCCGCCCGTCGACGGTGCTGTTTTCGCCCTGGCCTATATTCGCGGCAACCGGCATGGCGAACATGAAGAATTTGGCGACGAGCGCGACCGCGCTGTTGTGATTACCGCAGACGAAGAGCCAAACTTCAATACAGGCGAGGCGGCCTGGACCCCAGACGAAGGCCGCACGTGGTTCTCAATACCAGGTGTAAGCGGCTACTGGTGCGTGGCCTTCGCGGATCCCGAGGCCGGATGGTTTGTGGGACAAAACGGTCAGATCCTGAAGATCAGCTTCTAAAATAACCCGGCGCCGGTTCGCACCCGGCGCGTCGCCACCACGGGCAGCGATCGTTGATGCTGTCTAGCTTAGGATTCCCAGTTTGCGGGCGGCCTTTTCGAGGATGTCCAAGGCCTGGTCAATCTGGGCGCGGGTGTGTTCGCTGGTCATGATGGTGCGGATGCGGGCTTTGCCTTCGGCTACGGTGGGGAAGGCGATTCCGGTGGCCATCACACCGGCGTCGAAGAGGGCACGAGAAAATTCCATGGTTCGGCGGCCGTCGCCGACGATGATAGGCGTGATTGGCGTCTCGCTGGCGGGGGTGGTGCCGCCGCCGATGTCGAATCCCGCGCGGCCGAGCTCGGCCTTGAAGTAGCGGGTGTTCTCCCAGAGGCGCTCGATGCGCTCCGGTTCCTGTTCGAGAAGATCGAAGGCCGCGATGCAGGTGGCGGTGACGGACGGCGGATGCGAGGTCGAGAAGAGGAACGGGCGGGCGCGGTGGTAGAGGAAGTCTATGAGGTCGCGCGAGCCGCAGACATAGCCGCCGATGGCGCCGATGGCTTTCGAGAGGGTTCCCACCTGGACGTCGACGCGGCCGTGGCAGTGGAAGTGATCTACTGACCCACGTCCGTTGCGACCAAGGACGCCCGAGGCATGGGCGTCGTCGACCATCATGATGGCTCCGTATTTCTCGGCGAGATCACATAATTTGTCTACAGGCCCGATGTCGCCGTCCATGGAGAAGACTCCGTCGGTGATGAGGAGCTTACGGCCCGGCTCGTTCGCGACTTCTTTGAGGAGCTCTTCGGCGTGGGCAATGTCTTTGTGGCGGAAAACCTTGATCTTGGCTCGGGAGAGACGCGCGCCGTCGATGATGCTGGCGTGGTTGAGCTCGTCGGAGAGGATGAAGTCTTCCTTGCCGAGGATCGAGGAGACGGTACCGGCGTTGGCGGTGAATCCGCTCTGGAAGACGACGCAGGCTTCGACATTTTTGAAGGCCGCGATTTTTTCTTCGAGCTCCATGTGGATCTTCATGGTTCCGGCGATGGTGCGGACGGCTCCGGAACCGACACCGTAATCTTTGATGGCCTGGATGGCGGCTTCCCGAAGCTTAGGGTGGGCCGTCAAACCGAGGTAGTTGTTCGAGGCGAGATTGATGACCTGCTTGCCGTCGTAGTGGCAGACGGGAGCCTGCATGTCGTCGAGAATGCGCAGGCGGAAGTAGGTGCCCTTCTCCTTCAGTTCGTTAAGCTGGGCGGTGAGGTGCTGGAGCTGTGGACGCTGGGAGAGAGTGGTCGTCATGATCGGTTACCTCGGGATGCAAAGGTTCTAAACAAACATCGTATCGTGCGAGAGGATGAGGCAACAGTACCGGGGATGCGCGTCGGCTCGGATACAATGAATGTTTGGCGGCAGTTCCCATCGCGCCTGGATGTTTTTTTGAGAGAGCAGAGAAACCGAAGAATGAATTTGCAGTTGTTGAGGCATGGCATCGGCACCCGGGCAACAGGTAAGGCCGCGGGCTTCTTATTGGCGGCATGGATGGTGGGAGCGGGATTGGGCGCCGGGGCGCAAGTGGCCACCCGGACCCATCTTTCGGTTGCGTCGGACGTGCATGGGAGTACATTTACCGCCAAGGTGGGCGATGTTGCCGGCCATCCTGCTACCAGCGGGACAGTGAGTTTTGAGACAGCCAAGGGCTCGCTGGGTTCAGCCTTCGTCGAGAATGGCGCAGCCACGCTCACGGTCGACAAGCTGCCGCAGGGCATACGGACGGTGACCGCGACCTATTCCGGCAGCGAGGGTTATGCCGCGTCGGCCTCGGGAGTTTCGGCAAGCGCGGATGCGGCCAGCAGCACCCTGCCGGATTTTGGGCTGACCGCCAATCCTACTTCGCTCACCCTGACGCCCGGCCAATTCGGGAATATCACAACGACGGTAACGCCTGAGAATGGCTTCAACGACATGGTGACGCTCTCCTGTTCGGGAGTTCCGGCGGGCGCCACGTGTGTTTTCAGTCCTACGACGCTCACCCCGCTCACTGCCGCGGCTGTGTCGAGTACTTTGCAGATTCAGACGCAGGGCCCATCGGGAACCAGCGCGACTCTGACGAATGCGCCGTTTACGGCCTCGCCCGCGGCCTACGCCATTGTTCTGCCGGGCATTCTTGCACTGGCTGGACTGGGCGCGCTGCGCAAGCACTCGGGAATCGCAACCCTGCGCGTAATCGGGTTCCTGGCGCTTCTTACCGCCAGCGGCCTGGGGCTTGGAGCCTGCTCGCAGCGCTACGACTACCTGAACCATCCGCCGTCGGGCAATCCCGGCATCGCGCCCGGCACCTACACGATTACGGTGTCTGGTTATGCCGCCGTCAACGGCACGAGCGTCGTCGGGCACTCGCTCCCCATTACGCTGACGGTCAAGTAGTTCAGTCCATACCTCTATTCCGACCCTCGGAACTATTCGCCGCTTAACGGCGTACCAACTGCTGTCGCTCACTTGCGATCGGACGTACGCATGCTCGGAGAGGTTGGCATATGGCAATATTCAACGATCAGCTCAGGCAGGTTTTACGCCGGCTCGGCCGCGCCCCGCTGTTTACGGCGATCACCCTGCTCACGCTGGCCATCGGCGTAGGCGCGAATACGGTGATTTTCAGCGTCGTGCAGGGCGTACTTTTGAAGCCTCTGCCGTATCCCCACCCTGAGCAGCTGATCGGCGTGTGGCATTCCGCGCCGGGCATCGACATCAAAGAGCTGAACATGTCGCCGTCGATCTACTTTATCGATCGCGAGCAGAACACCACGCTCCAGGACATCGGCGTCTATGACAACGATTCGCTGAACGTGACCGGAGCGGGTCAGCCGGAGCATGTGCGCGGCCTTGATGTCACCGATGGCACGCTGCCGATCTTGGGAGTGGCTCCGACGCTGGGGCGTTTATTTACGCGCAAGGACGATTCCCCGGGTTCGCCGCAGACGGTGTTGCTCTCGTATGGATACTGGCAGAAGAAGTTCGGGGGCGACCGGTCGGTCATCGGGCGATCGATTACGGTGGACGGAAAGCCGCGGGAGATTATCGGCGTTCTGCCCAAGGGCTTTCATTTTCTCGATCAGCAGGATGCAGCGCTGATCCTGCCGTTTCAATGGGATCGCAGCAAGGTGAAGCTGGGCAATTTCAGCCAGCGTTCCCTGGCCCGGTTGAAGCCGGGAGTGACCATGGCGCAGGCCAGCGCGGACATGGCCCGTCTGCTTCCTGTTGTCCTGCGCAGCTTCCCGGTGCCGGAGGGATTCAGCGTCAGCCTTTTTGAGAAAGCGCGGATTATGCCGAATCTCCGGCCCCTGAAGCAGGATGTGGTCGGGGATATTGGCAAAGTGTTGTGGGTGCTGATGGGTTCGATCGCGCTGGTCCTGCTGGTGGCCTGCGCGAACGTCGCAAACCTGTTGCTCGTTCGCGTTGAAGGCCGCCGACAAGAGTTGGCCATTCGCTCCGCGCTAGGGGCAGGCTGGGGCCGGATCGCGGCAGAGCTGTTTTTCGAGAGCGTTGTCCTCGGAGTTGCGGGCAGCCTGATCGGACTGGCATTCGCCTATGGCGCGCTGCGCCTTCTGGTCGCTATGGCACCTACTGGCCTGCCGCGCATCCACGAGATCGGCATCGACTTTCCAGCGCTGCTGTTCACGCTGGGGCTGGCGCTATTTACGAGCCTTCTGATTGGTGCAATTCCGGTGATCAAGTATGCCGGGGCGAGCGTGAACAGCGGGCTTCGGGAAGGTGGCCGTGCGCTCAGCCAGAGCCGCGAGAGGCATCGCGCACGCAAGGCCCTGGTGATCGTCCAGGTGGCGCTGGCACTGGTGCTGCTCATCTGCTCCGGGCTGATGATTCGGACCTTCAGGGCGCTAATGCACGTGTCTCCGGGATTTGATGCGCCGGATTCAGTGCAGACATTTCGCTTCTACATTCCCGAGACGCAAATCCCCGACACACAGCGCGACCGGGTGGTGCGGATGCAGCAGGACATTCTGGATAAGCTGGCGGGGATTCCGGGCGTGTCGTCGGTTAGCTTCTCCACCGCCGTTCCATTGGATGGGTATGGTTCCAACGATGTTCTGTCCGCGCAGGACCATATGCTCGGCGAAGGCCAGCTTCCGCCGATTCGGCGTTTCAAGTTCATCTCGCCCGGAACGTTTGCGACGCTGGGTACGAAGCTGGTGTCCGGCCGCGATCTGACCTGGGAAGACATCTATCAAAAGCGGCCTGTGGCGATCATTTCGGAGAGTTTCGCGCGCGAATACTGGCATGACGCGAACGGCGCGCTGGGGAAGAGAATCCGTGTTGCGAGTGTTGACGACTGGCGCGAGATTGTCGGAGTGGCGCAGGATGTTCACGACGATGGGGTGGATCAGAAGGCGCCAGGAACCGTGTACTGGCCGGTCATGCAAGACAAGTTTGAGGGGGAGAAAGAGATGCTCCGTCGCGGGGTAGCGTTTGTCATTCGCAGTCCACGCGCCGGTTCGCAGGCCTTTGTCAACGAGATTCAACAGCGGGTCTGGTCGGTGAATCCCGAAGTGCCTCTGGCCGATATGACCACGCTTGGCGAGCTGTATACGAAATCCATGGCCCGGACTTCGTTCACTTTAGTGATGCTCTGCGTCGCAGGCGGCATGGCGTTGCTGCTGGGGATCGTTGGCATTTACGGCGTGATCTCTTATTCGGTGTCGCAGCGGACACGCGAGATCGGCATTCGCATGGCGCTGGGCGCGCAGCGGGGCACGTTAACCGCAATGTTTGTGCGCCAGGGGTTGTGGTTGACGGGTATCGGCGTTGCGTGCGGGCTGGTTGTCGCTTTCATAGCGATGCGGCTAATGTCATCGCTGCTGTTCAACGTGAGCCCAATCGATCCGATTACCTACATCGCAATCACCGGCGGAGTGGTTGCGACCGCGTATCTCGCCTGCTATCTTCCAGCACGCCGCGCAGCCACGGTCGACCCCGTGAATGCGTTGCGAGCAGAGTAGCGCCAAGTCCGTCTCACCACCGCAAACGGCACACCTGAGCCACGGAGTTGCGGTATAGACAGGGGAAGGACGTGGTTGCATTGCCGGAGAGCAGCAGCCATGTGGCTCCAAAGGTTTGCAGCCGGCCGAGACGCTCGGGGTCTGAGAGCTGGTCAAGTCCGGCCTGAGCATTGCGCTCGGCCGCCCATTGTGCCGCAAGCTGCGGAAAAACGATAGCGACTCCTTCGTCCTTGTCGTCGGCGAGGAGGCTTCGCCCGGTGGTAGCGCGGAAGCCCTGCGAGTCTTCCCCATCCAGAAACACCAGCTGCGGGTTGGCGGCGAAAACGGCGTCCTGAGGAGTGTTGAACCGAATCCAGAGGAAGGCTTGCTGCCAGGGGTTGCGCGGAGATTCGCCGGGCCATTCGATATGGGCGGAGAGCGGATAGGTGTGGCGTTGTGCCAGGAACATGACAACAACGATGGCGGTAAGCAGCGCACAAGCTACCCCGTGGGAATATTTTCCCCGCGCATGTGAACGATTCAGCAAAAGTTCCCCGATGAAGCCGCCGAGAAGGATGATTCCAAGCACATAAAGAATGTGAAAGCTGCGCAGCAGTTGCAGGCGTGCGAGCAGATAGGGTCCGGAAGGATGGACAAAGAGGAAAGCTGAGAGCATGCTGGAGCTTCCGAGCAATACGGCAGCGATGCAGAGCTTGCCGGAGAGCGTTCTTGAGCCTAGCCGGTAGGCCGCAAACGCGAAGAGCGCCAGCGGGACGACCAGACCGATGTCCTCATGCCACAACCACTGGGATGGAAACAGATACAAGCGCACGGGACTGTGTATGGCCTGGCTGTAAGCGGCCGATACCGGAACGTGAAACGTCGCAAGATAGATGACCCCTGTTGCGATGACGGCAGAGAGGCTCAGAGCACATGCGCCGCGCAGATGGTCGAGATCGATAAGGACAAAGAGCAAGACGAATGCCGATATATACAGGGCCATGAGCGGGTGCATGAGCGTGGTGAGCAGGAGAAAGAGCGCTGCTCGCAGCCAACAACGGTCGATGGAGGCGGCGAGAGCGAAAAGGCCGAGCGGGGTAGAGATGGAGCGCGCTGTCACGTAGGGGTCCATGAGCAGGAGGGCCGTTCCTGCCACGGGCAAGGTGAAGCAGGCGGCGGTCAGGGCGATGGCGGACCATTGGGCTGGAGGCGAGTGGGCGGGAGGCGAGGCGAAGATGCGTCTGGCCAGGGTCCAGCAGGCGAGGAGGAAGGCAAAGATCGATGCCAGATGAGTCGCGAGCAGCATGTAGTCCAGTGGAATTCGGGTGGTGCGAACTATCGCGGCCAAGAGATGGGCGAAGAGCGAAAAGCGCGTGTTGGCGAGGACGAAGGCCGCGTCTGGCCGGTAGAGTGTGGGGTCTGTGAGCTTGCGGATGCCAGCGACATAGATGCCCGCATCGTCGGCGAAGGGGTGGTAGCCGTGGATTAACAAGACCGCCGGAGTGAGGGTGACGAGCCACAGGAGAGTGCTGCGACTGGGGGCCGGTTCACGCGTGACAATGGGTCGATCGAGTGCAGCTTGCTGTGTGGTCAAGCTGGGAAACCTCTATGTACTGTTCCGATGATATCGACGAAGAAGTGCGCGCTCCTACATCGGGGGCAGCTGGGAGGTGTCCCATCCTCCGCCGAGGGCTTTGATCAGCTGCACGCTTGCAGCGAACTGGCGCGTGGTGATGTCGGCCTGGGTGCGTTGGTTAGTCAGCTGGGTGGTCTGGGCGGTGAGCACTTCGAGATAAGTGGTGACTCCACCTTTGTAACGGTTTGTGCTGATCGCCAATGACCGCTCAGAGGCGTTGACGGCAGCGGTCTGGGTTGCGGCTTCGTCATTCAGAATACGCAACGCGGCGAGGTTGTCTTCGACTTCCTGAAAGGCATTGAGAACACTCTGACGGTAGTTGGCGGTCTGCTGATCGTAAGCATAGCGTGCCTGGGCGGTGAGGGCGTGGCGGCGGCCTGCGTCAAAGAGCAATTGGACGGCCGAGCCGCCGATTGCCCACAAGGCGCTGGGGCCCTGAATCCACGTTCCGATGGTTTGGCTTTCAAAACCACCCCCGCCATTGAGCGTGACATTGGGGTAGTAGGCGGCGATGGCGATGCCGATCTGGGCGTTGGCGGCATCGGTACGGCGCTCAGCTCCGGCGATGTCCGGACGGCGTTCCAGCAATTCTGAGGGCACGCCGGCGGGGATGGCCGGGAGAGCGAGCGTGAGCGGCATCGGCGGCAAGGAGAAAGACGATGCCGGCACGCCGATGAGAGTAGCGATGGCGTGCTCAAATTGCGCGCGGGCGACGCCTACGTCGATGGCCTGGGCTTTGACGCTCTGGTATTGTGTTTCGGCCTGGGCGACATCTACCTCGGTGCTGACTCCGCCCTTGAAGCGCACCTGGGTGAGCTGGAGGAAATCCAGGTCGGAGGCGACGGTGGTATCGAGCAGCTGCTTTTGGGTATCGAGGCCGCGGAGTTCAAAGTAATCCATGGCGAGTTCGGAGCGGAGGCTCAGCTCAACATTGGCCAGATCGGCGGCGCTGGCCTGGGCGTTGGCGCGAGCCTGCTCGACGGTGCGGCGGACCTGTCCCCAGAGATCGGGCTCCCAGAGTGCCTCACCCTGGAGGGAGAAAGTGCCGTAGGTCAAACCCTTGGTGGCGCTAGGCACGTTCGCAGACGTCTGTTGGCGTGAGACGGCGGGGCCTGCAGTGAGTGTGGGGTAATAGTTCGCACGCGCGACACGGACCTGTTCGCGCGCCTGCAGATATTGCGCGGCAGCTGCCTTGAGGGTCTGGTTCGAGACAGCGACCTTGTCCTGGAGCGCGTTGAGTTGCGGATCGTTGTAGATCTCCCACCATTTACCCTTCAGGGCGGCGTCGCTGGGCTGCGCCTGCTTCCAGGTTCCGTTGGGAGGATTGGGCGGGGGCAGCTCCTTGAACGCGGGTGGGGGCGGTGCTGTGGCGGGACGCTGGTAGTTGGGTCCCACGACGCATCCGGTGATGGCTACGCCCACGATGGCAGCCGCGAGCAAAAGCGAGGAATTAAGCCGACGGGGGTTCATGCTTAGTACCCCGATGGCGGGGCTGTGCCGCCGCCGGGTTGTTTGGGTTGCCGCTGGGGCTGGACGACGTTGACTGTCTCGCCATCGATGAGAGAGTCGGGTGGGTTCTGGATGACCTGATCAGTCGCCTGGAGGCCATCGACGACTTCGACCGTCCTGCCGTCGTCGCGGCCGATGATGATGGGAACGAGCTTGGCCTTGTTGTCCTGGACTATGGCTACCCGCAGGCCTTCGGAGCGGAACATGAGAGTAGGAACAGGGATGATAAGCGTAGGCCGTGTGTTGTGCAGCTTGAAGTGAACCTGAGTGAAGGCGCCGGGAAAGAGTTCGCCCTTGGGGTTGGGAACATCGACCTCGACGAGCAGGGTACGCGATGCGGGATCAATGGATTTGGACGTCCGCACGATCTTGCCCTGAAAGGTGCGACCGGGATATTCGGCAAGTGTGAGACCAGCGGTGACTCCGGGCACGGCGGCGAGGGAGTAGAGCTGGGGCACATTGACGTAGACACGGATGACATTTTCGGCGGCGAGGTGGAAGAGCTCCCGGTTGGCTCCGGCATCGATAAGAGTGCCCGTGTCGACATTGCGCGCGGTGACGATGCCGTCAAAGGGCGCGATGACGCGTTCGAAGTCGACGAGCTGCTGGAGGCGCTGGACGTTGGCCTGCGCGGATTGCACCTGGGTGGCGGTGGAGGCGGCCTGGGTGGTGAAGTTGTCGGTGTCCTGTTGGGAGACCGCGTTTCCCTTAAGCAGATCCTGGTAGCGTGCGGATTGAATCTGCGCGTTGGCGGCATTGGCCTGTGCGGTGGCGAGATCGGCCCTGGCCTGAGCCAGTTCCCGATCGACTTCAGGGCTTTCGATGGTGGCCAGGAGCTGGCCCTGCTTTACGTGCGCGCCGATGTCGAAGTACCACTTGCCGATGTAGCCGCTGGTGCGGGCATAGATCGGCGAATCGGTATACGCCTGAATGTTGCCGGGCAGGACGACTTCCTGTGAAGGTTGGCCCAGCTGCGGCTGATCGACGAGGACATTGGGCGCGGCGAGACGGTTGGTCTGCTCCTGCAGGGTGGTGCGCGCCCGGAGGCGTGGGATGATTCCGGTAACGGCAAGGATGACGGCGACCACGACGACGATCAGGAGCAACGCAATGGCCTTGCCGCCGGAGATGGGCGGCTTGCCGCTGTTGTGCGATGGCGAGGGGGAATGCTGGGTCGTCGGTGGGTGAATCACGGGGGTCATGGGTTTTTCGGACATGGGTTTTAGTTCTCCGACATGGCGAGCTGTGTTTGCTGGTGACGGGCCTCTCGTTCACGACGCCGTCTTTCGAGCCGGCCGTGCAGAACACTGAAGAAAGTTGGAACGAAGAAGAGCGTGGAAACGGTGGCAAAAAGAAGGCCGCCGATTACGGCGCGTCCCAGAGGCGCGTTCTGCTCGCCGCCGTCCCCCAAGCCGAGAGCCATGGGCACCATGCCAATGATCATAGCGAGCGCGGTCATCAGAACCGGGCGGAAGCGGACGAAGCCGGCGCTGAGAGCTGCGGCCTGCGGCTCGCCAACGTGGAGTCCCTCCAGCTGTTCGCGGGCAAAGCTGACGACGAGGATGGAGTTTGCCGTTGCGACTCCCATGCACATGATGGCGCCTGTGAGGGCGGGAACACTGAGGTGGGTTTTGGTAAGAAAGAGGAACCAGATGATGCCGGAGATGGCCGCCGGCAACGCGGAAACGATGATGAAGGGATCGAGCCAGGACTGGAAATTTATAACAATGAGAAGGTAGACGAGAAGTATGGAAAAGACGAGGCCGCCGAGGAGTCCTACGAAGGAGCTGCGCATGGTCTCGACCTGGCCGCGGACGACAATCTGCGAGCCGCGGGGGAGCTGACTTTTCGATTCGGCGAGAATGACCTCTATCTTTTTATCGACGCTGGCGAGATCGGAGTTGACGACGTTCCCATAGATATCGATGACTGGAGCAATGTTGTAATGGGTGACCGTGCCAAGCTCGGCGCCAAGTTTTATGGCAGCGACATTGCCCAGGATTTGAACGGGCTGGCCGCCCATCGGCGTACTGGCAGCCATGAGGCTTCCGCTGTTTGTGCTGACGTTACTGGCTGGGGGGGCACTGCCGGTGGAGGAGAGCTGCGCGGCGGCCGATCCAGCGGATGTAACGGGAATGTTCTGGAGGTCCTGGAGCGTGTCGAAGGAATATTGGGGTGACTGGGCGGCGATCGAGTAGCTGACTCTATTGTTGGGGTCGAGCCAGAAGTTTGGCGAGGTCTGGAAGCTGCCGCTGGCGGCGGTGAGCAGGCTGGTGGCCACGTCGCGCTGCTGCAGACCAATCTGCTGGGTCTTGGTGCGATCCACGTTGATCATGAGCTGCGGGTTGTCAAAGGGCTGCTGGATGCGCAGGTCGGCAATACCTGCGACGGTCCTCATTTTGTTCATCAGCTGCTCGGCGAAGGCGCGGTTGGCGTACATGTTGGCGCCGACGATCTGGATGTTGATGGGCGCGGGAAGTCCGAAGTTGAGGATCTGCGTGACCATGTCGACCGGCAGAGTGTAGAATCCGACTCCGGGAAAGCGGCGGTTAAGCGTGTAGCGGAGCTGCTGCACGTAGTCGTCGGTAGGGTGGTGCTTTTCAGCGAGCGAAACCTGAATGTCGGCGTCGGCCGGACCGATGGCCGCGGAGTTGGAATAGGTGGTGTTGATGCCGCTATAAGGCAGTCCGATGTTGTCAATGATGGTCAACAGCTCATTCTTCGGAATGGTCTGGCGGATGGTGTTGTCGATCTGGTCGCAGAGCTGAGCGACATCCTCGATGCGCGTGCCGGTGCGGGCGCGGACGTGAAACTTGAACTGGCCGCTATCGACGGAGGGGAAGAAATCCTGGCCGAGGAAGGGGTAAAGCAGGGCCGCGGAGATCATGGCAAAAGCGAAGAAGAAGATTAGGAAAAACACGGAGTGGTGAATGCAGAGCTCGAGAATGCGGTGATATCCGCCGCGAAATTTCTCGAAGTAATGCTCGAAGCCGAGCTGAAAGCGGACGAGGGGATTGCGGCTGGCCAGTTTTCGGTCGTGGGCCTCATCGTCGATTTCCTGCAGCAGGTACATGGCCATGGTGGGTACGACGGTTCGGGACAGAACATAGGACGCGAGCATGGCGAAGACGACGGCCTCGGCCAGAGGAACGAAGAGAAATTTGGCGACGCCGCCCAGGAAGAACATGGGCACAAAGACGATGCAGATGGAGATGGTCGAGACCAGGGCGGGAACGGCGATCTGAGCGGCACCGTCGAGGATAGCCTGCTCGATGGCCTTGCCTTCTTCGAGATTGCGGTTGATGTTCTCGATTTCAACGGTGGCGTCGTCGACCAGGATGCCGACGGCCAGTGCTAGGCCGCCGAGGGTCATGATGTTGATGGTTTCACCGAGCACGCTCAAAATCAGCAGTGACGAAAGAATCGCGAGCGGTATGGAGACGGCGATGATGAGCGTGCTGCGCCAGCTGCCGAGGAAGACGAGGATCATGATGGCCGTGAGGCAGGCGGCGATGACGCCCTCGTGTACGACGCCGGTAATCGAGGCGCGGACAAAGAGCGATTGATCGGCGAGGGGCGTCATTTTGAGAGTCGGCGGCAACTGCGATTTGAGGATTTCAATCTTGGCCCGAATCCCCGCGACTATGTCGAGCGTAGAGGCGTCGCCGGTCTTGATGATGGAGAGAAGCGAAGCGCGCTGGCCATCGACGCGGACGATATTGGTTTGGGGCGGGAAGCCGTCGCGGACATGGGCGACGTCACGGATGTAGACCATCGCGCCATTGACCGAGCGGACGGGCAGGTCATTGAGGCCCTGGATATCAGTGGGGGCGCTGTTAGTCTCCAGCTGATATTCAAGCTGGCCGATTTTTGCGGTGCCCGAAGGCAGAATCAGGTTTTGCGCCGAGATCGTACTGACGATGTCGGCCGGCGACAGACCTCTGGACTGGAGTGCCGGGAGGTTGAGATCCACCTGTACCTGGCGCTGCTTTCCCCCATAGGGATAAGGAATACCGGCTCCGTTGATCGTGATCAACTGGGTGCGAATAAAGTTCAACCCAAGGTCATTCAGTTGCTGCTCGGAGAGGCCCTGACCGGAGAGGCCGAGCTGGAGGATGGGCACGCTGGAGGCGTTGAATTGAATGATTAGGGGTGGGGTGGTGCCGACAGGCAGCTGTCTCAGCTGGGTTTGCGCGACGGCCGTCACCTGCGCGGTGGCGTTCGCTATATTGACTTTCGGCTGGAAGAAGATTTTGATGACGGCGATGCCGTTCAGCGATTGCGATTCGATGTGCGCGATGTCGTTGACGGTCGTCGTCAGCGAACGCTCGCTCAGATAGACGATGCGGTCGGCCATCTGTTCCGGGGACAGCCCGGTGTAATTCCAGACCATGGCGACGACGGGGATATTGATATTCGGGAAAATATCGGTCGGCATATTGAATACGGCGAGCGGACCGAGAATCATCAACAAGAGCGCAAGCACAGCAAACGTGTAGGGCCGTCGTAGCGCGAGGCGGACTATCCACATATCTTTTCAGCTTCTCCTGACAACATCCGGCAGCGATGCAGCGAATGAAGGACGGTAAGAATGTCTGGCTGCGGAGATCGCGATACGGGCAGATGCGCGCGGCTGGAGTCAGCGAGCGCGAGATACAAAGGCACATGCTTACCGGATGCGAGATCTCCTAAACTTAAAGTTTACAGTGGTTGCGAGCTGTATGAATGCGTAAGTAATAGACGATTCGGAGCTGGTCTAGGACCCGTCCCGCATATTTTAAAGATGCCGGTGGCGTGGTCAACGACTCAATCGAGAGGGATTGGAAGCCTGGAACTTCCCTGGGCAGCCAGAGACGACTCAGAGTTGCCGGGATGGCCGTATCGTCCTTACGTTTAGTGTCGCGTATTCAGGTCAGACGTTGAGCTTTTTGAAGATGCGCCGGGGGACCATGCGGATGATGATCATGATGACGGCCCAAAAAGCGGGAACGTAGACAACGTCCTTTCGCTTTTTGACAGCATTAAAGATTCCGCTGGCGACTTTAGAAGGGGTGGCGAAGAGCGCGTTCTGCGGTAGATGCGCAGTCATGGGGGTGGCGACGAATCCGGGCTTGATGGTGAGCACGTGGACGCCGCTGCGATCGATGCGATTGCGCACGCCATCGACGAAGATGCTGAGTGCTCCTTTCGAAGCTCCGTAGACGTAGTTGCTCTTGCGGCCACGGTCGCCAGCCACCGAGGAGATGACCGCCAGCGTTCCCTGATGAGAGGCCTCGAAGTAGTTCGCGAGCCAGGTAATCAGCGAGACAGGCGCTATGAAATTGGTTTCGAGAATGGCCTCGGCGATTGGAAAACTGGCCTCGGCCTGCAGCTGATCGCCGAGAACTCCGTGCGCGAGCAGGGCCAGCTCGATGGTGCCCAGATTTTCGGCGGCCGCGGCCAGCATGGCGGAGTGCGCGGCAGTGTCGTCCAGATCCATGACATGCGTGGCGACATGAGAGGCGCCACGTGTGAGCAGATCGCCCGCAACAGCAGCCAGCTTGTCGGGGTTACGCGCGACCAGAAAGAATCGTGCTCCACGCTCGGCGAAGAGGCGAAGCGTGGCTTCGGCGATTGCCGAGGTCGCGCCCAGGGCGAGGATCTTTGAAGGAAAAGCTTTGTCGCTACTCATCCTGAGGCCTCCGCCCGGTGACGCGCTGCCAAAATGCCGAATCGAACGAGGGATCGATGTAGCGGGCGAAGTCCTGCCACTGCGGGTAAAAGGTCTGATATTGCTCCGCGGTCATGCGCGCATCCTTGGCCGAATACATGCGTCCTCCATGTTCGAGAGTGATGCGCGCCAGGCGGTCGAGCAGGTCAAAGCTGACCTCGGGACGAATGGGAAAATCGAGCGCCAGCATGACGCCGGGCTCCGGAAAGGACATCATTCCCAGCGAGGGTATATCGCCGAAGAACTTGATCACTGCGAGGAATGATGCCAGGCCGGAACGTGTAATCGCCTTCAGAATTTCCACCATGCCCTCGCGCCCGCTGGCATGCGGCAACACATT
Organism: Silvibacterium sp.; assembly: GCA_049588475.1. Classification (GTDB taxonomy): domain Bacteria; phylum Acidobacteriota; class Terriglobia; order Terriglobales; family Acidobacteriaceae; genus Silvibacterium. The sequence continues at coordinate 28,682 of JBAVYX010000091.1, forward strand.
CTGGAATTGCAGGAGTCCATTCTTCCCGTACATCCGGTTCCAGTGCAGGACGCTATCCAGCGGATAGAAGAACGGCTCGTAATCCACTACTGCCGTCTTCTGCTTCGAGAACTGCTTGTGGTAGTAGGCGGTGTTGAACGCAGCCATGGTGAAGCGGTTGAGCGCGATGGCCGGCAGATCGAAGGGGAAAGTGAGCCACGGCTCTTTGCTCTTTTTCAGCTCACCGGGCTCCTTCGCATGCTCGCCCTGCATGAAGATGCCACGCGCGAAGTTGCGTCCGGTGGCGACGCAGTCGATCCACGCCACTGTGTACTCTGCCCTGGCATTCTGCGCGAGAGTCAGAAACTCATCGATGCCGACAAACTTTTCGCCGTGATAACCGATGCTGCGCGAGACGATGGGCCGGAGCCTGACTTCGGCCCAGGTGATGAGGCCAGTGAGTCCCATGCCCCCGATGGTAGCGGCGAACCATTCGGCATGTTCGGTCGGGCTGCAAAGGAGGCAGGTTCCGTCGGAGCGCACCAGCTCAAAGCGCAGCACGTGGTGGCCGAAGGTCCCGGCCGCATGATGGTTCTTGCCATGGATGTCGTTAGCGATGGCTCCGCCGACGGTGACATACTTCGTTCCCGGTGTCACGGGGAGAAAAAAGCCACGCGGGACGCCGAAGTCAAGAATCTCCGCAAGCGTCGCTCCCGCTTCGCAGCGCAGAACGCCGGTTTCGGGGTCGAAGGCAAGGAGGCGGTCCATGCCGCGTGTCTGTAGCAGTGTCCCGTTCTCGAGCAGGCAGACGTCACCGTAGCTCCGGCCAGCTCCAACCGGAAGCTGGGGTGTGGCAGGAGGCTTTGAAAGGGGAAAGTCCGTGGACCAGTTCAGCGGGACGAGTTTGGCGTCCAGCGTTGGATATCTGCCCCAGCTTTCAAAACGGGGACGGGGAGATGATCGCGCCATGCGGGTGGTCGTGCTCCTCTTCTGGGCTTATTTGAGCTTATTTTGAGCTTATACGGTAGCGAGAACAGCGATGAGTGCGATGGCCGCTCCGATGAGGAAGCTCATGCGGTCGGTGACAGCAAAGATGACGGGATCCTCGTCGAGCTCTCCGCGGGAAGCGAGCAGCCACACACGGCTGAGCCAGAGGATCATAAGAGGTGTCATGAGCCACATGCGGGCGGGATGATGATAAAGTCCGGCTGCGCCACTACCGTAAATGTAGAACGCGAAGACCACCACCGATGCATAGGCGCTGGCAGTGCCGAAGCTGCGAATCTGTTCGATGTCGGCGAGCAGGTAGCCGCGGCCGTTGGAGGGCACATCGCCCTTAGCACGAATATTCTGCAACTCGCTGAAGCGCTTGACCATGGCCAGGGACAGGAAGAAGAAGATGGAGAAGGCAGCCAGCCAGGGTGAGAATGCGACGTCGGCGGCGGCTACGCCAGCGAGCAAGCGGAGGGTGTAGAGGCCGGAAAGCAGGATGACGTCGATGAGAACAATACGCTTCAGGTAGAGGGAGTAGGTAAGCGTTGTAACAAGGTAAACCAGCAGCCAGCCGAGGAAGGCGTGCGGCAGGAAGGCCGCACCGGTAAACGCCAGCGCCAAGAAGAGCACAATGATGCCAACACCGGCCGCCGGCGAGAGATCGCCCGCGGCGAAGGGACGGCGACGCTTCTTAGGATGACGGCGGTCAGCCTCTATATCGAGAAGATCATTCACGATATAAGTAGCCGAAGCGCAAAGGCTAAAGCAAAGGAACGCCACCAGCGCATCGACGAGGAGCGGGAGTTTTAAGGCATGCGCCAGCAGTACCGGGATGAAGATAAGAATGTTCTTCGCCCATTGGTGCAGACGGATTGTCTTAAGGAAGATTTTGAGAGGCGCAGCGCGGTCATCGAACTGGCGGCTGACCGGGATCTTCCTTGATTTGAGCTTGGCCCGGAGTGAAAGGCTGGGATTGGCCACCATGGCCTCGCCGGCCTGTTCGAGCAAGGGGACATCGGGCGGCGCATTGCCGATGTAGTCGAATCCTTCTTGGGGGAAGCGCTTCTTGAGGCTATTAAGCTTGTTGTCTCCAGTCAGATTTGTGGTTCCGTCGCTGGCCAGGACTTCCTCGAAGATGCCGAGTTGCTCCGCGATGTGACGGGCAAGAATCGTGTCGGCGCCGGTGGTGAGATACAGCTTACGGCCTTCGGCGTGCTGCTCTTCCAAATACTCCAGCAATTTACGGTTGTAGGGCAGGTGTGCCGCGTCCAGCTGGACCTGCGATGCCACGCGTGCCTTGAACGCGGCCTTGCCGCCCTTCAGCCACAGAGGGGCCAGCAAAGAGCGCAGTGGATGGGTACGAACCAGCAGGAGCAGGGAATCGACCAGGGTATCGCTCTTGACCAGGGTACCGTCCAGGTCGACACAAAGGGGTCGCCGGGAGGTGACAGGGACCAATTCCTCAAGAATTACCTGGCTCACCGTTTGTTTCTCCTGTGGCTTTCATCAAGGGCCGCGAGACACGGCTGCTGGCAGTTTGGAGTCCCTTGAGTCCTGGAACGCCGGGAGTGTTCAGGGGAAACTGCAGACAAACTTTCACCTAAGTATATCAGCGACCGTCTTACTCCGGAAGACGAGCTGCCCACGTCTCCCGAAGCCAAGTGCGAATTGGTTACTTGGCCAGAAGAGGCTCGAGCGTCGCTGCCGGAGACTGCACCCGCGTTTCGGGGAAATAAGAATTCTGGACATATTGCTCGAGCATGCGCTGGGTATTGAAGTAAGACCCATTGAGCGCAATGGTCGAGCGCATAATGCGCCGCCATTGGTCCGGCTGCCGGTAGTAGAGCGGAAGGACAACATGCTCCAGGTGTTCATAGAGCGAGTTGGCCTCGCTGGCATCCTCGTCGTGGTCGGCGATGGCCCAGCCGGTTACGCCTTCAATCCAGCCCTCGATCCACCAGCCATCGAGAATACTGAGACTGGGGACGCCATTGAGGGCAGCCTTCATGCCGCTGGTGCCCGAGGCTTCGTAGGGGCGTTTGGGCGTATTCAGCCAGAGATCGACCCCGCCGGTGAGCAGCGCCCCCAGAGTCCACTCATAGTTTTCGAGATAGACGATCTTCAGCACGTCGGATTCGAGCTGTTTGGCCAGTTCGATGACGTGGCGAATCATGGCCTTGCCCGGTTCGTCCGCAGGGTGGGCCTTGCCGCTATAGATCACCTGGAGGCCGCCTGACTCGCGGGCACAGCGCACGAGACGCTCGGGGTCGTTGAAAAGCAGGTCGCTTCGTTTATAGGTAGCGGCGCGACGGGCAAAACCGATAGTGAAAATCTCGGGCCGTAGCTCGACGCCGGTGCGTTCCTTTACCGCCGTAATCAGGGAGCGCTTCGAATTGAGGTGCGCTTCTTCGATCTCGGCTTCGGGGATGTCGATGGCGTAGCGCAAGGCCAGATTATCCTGACGCCAGCGGGGCAGGTGTTGATCGAAAGCGGCCTGGAATGCCGGGGATGTCCAGGTGGCGGCGTGCACGCCATTAGTGATGGCCTCGATCGAGTATTCGGGGAACATCTCGCGCGAGACGATGCCGTGCTGCATGGCAACTCCGTTGACGAAGCGGGAGAAGCGCAGCGCAAGATAGGTCATGTTCAGCAGGTCGTCGTGGAAGGCTCCCACGCGCTTGAGCAGTTGGGTTCGCTCCGTACCCAGGATACGAAGGGCCTGCTCAGGCGAGAAGCGATCGTGACCGGCGGGAACCGGCGTATGCGTAGTAAACACGCAAAGCTGGCGGACGGCTTCGAGATCCTCTTCGGTGGCGTTTTCGAAGGGTTCGCCCTGCAACTGCTGCCCAAGCAAGGCTATGCTGAGCAGTGCGGCGTGGCCCTCGTTCATGTGGTAGACGGCCGGATGATAGTTGAGGGCATCGAGAATACGCACGCCGCCCATGCCGAGAACGGCTTCCTGCCGTAGACGATAATCACCATCGCCACCGTAAAGGTGGTCGGTGAGCGTCTGGTCGCCCGGGTCGTTCTGCTTCAGTTTGGTGTCGAGAAAATAAATGGGAATGGTATGACCGGTCACACCCTCAAGGTCATAGCGCCACGCCCTGATGGCCACCGGCCGGCCTTCGATGGTCACGGTCACGATGGGGGCTTCCGGAGCCAGCATGCTCTCCGGGCTCCAGGGCTGGGATTCTCCAGTTTGCAGGCCGTCTGCGTCCAGGTGCTGCCGAAAATATCCGAGGCGGTGTGCGAGGGTGACGGCGGCCAGGGGCAGGCCCATATCCGCTGCGGCGCGAAGTGTATCGCCCGCAAGTACGCCGAGACCGCCGCTATACGTGGGAATGGAAGGGGTGACGGCGATTTCCATGGAGAAGTAAGCCACCAGGCCGCTGTCGTCTGCGCGCTCCAATGAAGCAAGTCGCGGTAAATTATTGAATCTCATTGCATCACTCCGTGTATCTTGAGCCGCAGTTTTCGGCGGCCCTCTATTTGTAGATCCAGGGAACTGCACTCTGGATCGTGCCCCTCGTTGCTCTGTGGAGCGGCACTCCGCTGGAACGGAAAATGAATCAAGAAAACAGTGCGGCTAGTTTAACAAGCGGGCCGCCAATCAAGAGCAAAAAAAAAACCGCCTGCTGTTCTGCAAAACCTGGTCAAAAGTAACGGCGGAAAGGGGTTACCGATTTTGATTCCCCCGCCGCTTAAATCTTGTGCGCTCCCGCCGAAGCATGGCAAAGATAGATATCGGCCGCTATGCCGCTGGCCTGACGGTAACCCTCACGTAAATTCGCTGAAAACGCCTCCGCGCGGGCGTTCTCGACCAGGTTGACTGTGCACCCGCCAAATCCACCTCCGGTTAGACGCGCGCCGATGCAGCCAGTCTCTTTCGCAGCCAGATCGACCAGGATGTCAGCTTCCGGGCAGCTGGCTTCGAAATCGTCGCGATAGCTGGCGTGGGCTTCATACATCAGGCGGCCGAGGGTCTTGAGATCGCTGACCTCGAGGGCATCGGCCGCAGCGACGGTGCGGTTGTTCTCGGTGATGATGTGGCGGCAGCGCTTGAGGACCTCAGGACGCATCTCGTGGCCCCATTTCTTCAGGTCATCCACGGTGGCGTCGCGCAGGAGTTTGATTTCCGGGCGATGGCTATGCAGCAACTGTGTGCCTTCCTCGACCTCGGCACGGCGGGTGTTATATTCACCTCCGGCGTGGGAATGTTTGACCATGGTGTTGGCGATCACCAGGCTTAGATGCGAAGGTATCGGCGCCAGCCTATACTCCAGGGTCCGGCAATCGAGCAGCAGAGCATGATCCTCCGCTCCGCAGCAGGCGATGAACTGATCCATGATGCCGGTAGAGGCGCCGACAAAGTGGTTCTCGGCCCGCTGGCAAAGCTTAGCAACTTCGGGCAGTGGGATTTTCGCGCTGGTCAGGCTTAGGAGGGCGACCATGCTGGCCACTTCGACGGACGCGGAGGAACTGAGTCCAGCGCCCAGAGGCACATCGCCGTTGAGCGTGAGGCTGAAGGCTGGAATCTCCACTCCGATCTCGCGCAGCGCAGAGACGACACCCAGCGGGTAGTCGCTCCAATGTTGCGAAGCCTTTTCCGGCAGGCTATCGAGCGAGTGAACTACCTGCTCGTCAAAATTCGCGGAATAGATGGCGATGCTATTGTCGTCGCGAGGGCAAATAGCAGCCAGAGTTGCGAAATCGATGGCCGCCGGCATCACGAAGCCATCTGCGTAATCCGTATGCTCGCCGATGAGGTTGACACGCCCAGGCGCGACAAAAACGGTGGAGTCCTGTCCGAAGCGCTGCGAGTGGAGAGACTTGGTAACGGTTACACCCAGCATTCTAAGACCTCCACCAAGCTATCGTTTCAGTCCACAACAAAAGTTACGATACAACAGTGGTCACAATTCGCATCCACCATAAGTCGCATTGACCCGGTGCAAGTGTCTTTGCCCATCCGCTGGCCATGGCAGTGGCCAACGAGTCGACGGGAGCCGTACAGGGCTCGAGGGCGACACAGTACTGCCTCTTCGGGTGGCCTTCCGGCCATCCTCCATAGCACAGCCATAATCCGAGGAACGGAGACAACGACGGGTCGAACTCGACCTGGACACGGAGGCCAGCGCTTCTGCGCTTGATCGCGCACCAGCCCTCGGGCGAAGCCACGGTATAAATCTTGTCAGCAGTGTTATCGCTTACATTTCCGACCTGATCAAGCTCCGCCAAATCTCCGGAAGCCAACTCCACGAGCGGCCAGGGATGGATTCTGCCGTTGGCCCCAAGACGATCTCGTGCCGAGCCCTCGACCGTCATTTCGATCACTGAAGCTGGCAAAAGGATGCGGTCGCCGGGATCGATGGCAAAGAGAGGATGCGCTGACCATGTGTAGTAAACGTCGGTTTGACCCAGGTTTTCGATCCTGTAGTCGATGTGGAGCGTTTCAGTTCCGGCGTGTGCCAAATTGGGCTCGAGGCGCAGTTTTCGCTCAAAGCGCAACGGAAGCACAGTGCCATTCGACGTAAGTTTGACCTCATGCTCGGTCTGCGATTCAATCTCACAGGGCAAACGCCAGAACTCTCCATGATCCGGAATCGTAATCCTGCCGGACGGAGAATCGATTTCGCAGGCCGAGACCGAAGGCAGACATTCGTCGAAGCCGCTGGCGTCGCTTTCTTCAAAAGCCGTTGCAAGGGTACGGGGTGCGTAGGACGCGAGCGGCTGCTGGAGAAGTTCGATTCCGTTCTTTCGCATTGACGCGACTTTCCCGCCGAGCGCGGGTAGCACTTCCAGTGCGAATGTATCCGTTTTCAAAACGAGACGCACGGCTTTTGAGTCGTTCAATGTTTCCTCTTGGAAATCGCCCGCAGTATAGCAGTGCTCTCGTTCCCGTTGCCACTTCTATCCGATACTTTTGCATCAGCGGCCTAGATTCTGACGGATCAGGTTGGTCAGGTGGCGGCTCGATCCAGACGGTTCCAGATTTCGTCCACCCAGGCCAGATGCTCGGGCTTCATGAGCACGGATCGAAGGCATGTGACTTTGGTATCGGCTGAAGCCGCGGGCCATATTTCGCGATCCGAACCTGTTTCCGTTGTCAGAAACCCGACCGGCAACTGCACGAGGGCTAGATGCAGATCCTGCTCCGCGGCGCGGTCGAAGACCCGTTGCGCCAGGCGGCAAGACTCCTCGATGCTTGCAGCCTTTACCGCCCAGACGAGAATATCCAGCTCGGGCTTTGGGCCCGCGATGAACCGAGGATCTGATTCGATTCGTGAATAAAGGGTGCGGGCGGCCTGGATGGAGCGTTCGAGACCCTGCGCGAATTCGCCGCCGGAAGTGAGTGGGAGCAGCCGCTGCGTGGCCCAAAGCGCGACTGCCGAGGCTCCGGCACGCGAGCATTCCAGACTGATCTCACCGAGGTGCAGCTCGGCGGAGGTGAAATAGGTGTAGGGCGAGTCGTGCTTATAAAAACGGCCCATCTCCGGGCTGCGGAAGAGGATGCAGCCACAGCCATAGGGTTGGAGACCGTGCTTGTGGGGATCGACCACGATCGAGTCCGCTTCCGCGATGCAGGCGAAGGCTCGCGCGGCATCGGCATCGAGATTCGACGCCAGCTTGAAATAGCCGCCATAGGCTGCATCCACATGCACGCGAAAGCCGTATCGGCTGCGTAGGGCGAAGATTCTGTCCAGCGGGTCGACCGCGCCGAGGGCCGTGGTTCCCAGAGTCACCACGACTGTTCCTATGTCGCCGCGGCTAAGCGCCTCTTCAAGCGCATCGACATCCATGCGGCCAAGCTTGTCGGTGGCGATGCTCCGAAAGGGCACTTTCAGCACTGAGCTGATGCGCGCGTGGGTATAGTGAGCCTGTTCGGAGGCGATGATCGTCTTACCGGGAGCGAGCTGCCCCGCTATCCACAATGCCTCGAGGTTGGCGAAGGTTCCGCCACTGGTCAGGTGGCCAAGGTGTTCGTCCCAGCCGAACATGGCGGCAACTTCGCGCACCGCCTCGGTCTCCATGCGGGAGCTGGCGCGGCCACCATCGAGAGCGTGGTTATTGGGGTTGAGCCACGAAGCCATGGCGTAGGCTGCGCGTGCGACAGGGTGGGGAGGCTTGAGCATCTGCCCCGCATACAGTGGATGAAAATAGGGGTAATTGTCCGCCATGCGGCGGGCGGCTTCTTCGAGCACCCGCGCCATGGCCGCCGTGTCTTCGGAGAGGGCTCCGCCTAGGAGGCGAGCCGTGGGGAGAGCCTCGAATTCCTTTTTCAGACGGCCCAGAGCCTGGGCCAGCAGATTTATAGCTACGTCGGGTGTGATGTCGGGGTCCATGAGGCCAACAGGATACATGGCTTCAGGTCTATAGAGGCACTACCTCCGCAAATGCGTTTCCGTTAAGTCTGTCCTAAATTTAAGGATATTTTCCGGCCACCTTGCAAAGTCTGCTAGACTGGAGACGCGTTAGAAATCGAACCGGCTTATAGCAGTCCTGCCGTCCAGCAAGAATCTGTCAGTTCGCACTCCAGCGCAATTCACTCTAGGAAATAGCATCAAATGGAACAAGGTACTGTTAAGTGGTTTAACGACGCAAAGGGCTTCGGTTTCATCTCCCGCCAGAATGGGGAAGATGTCTTCGTGCACTATTCTGCCATCAGTTCAAATGGCTTCAAGAGTCTGCAAGAGGGTCAAGCCGTCCAGTTCAACGTCGTTAAGGGGCCGAAGGGCTGGCAGGCATCGGATGTCCAGCCTTTGTAATTGACGCAGACAGTTGAAAAACAGTAGCAAATAAAACGGCGAGGGCGGGCTCAGGCTCGTCCTTGTTGCATCTGCGTGGGGATCAAATTCCAGCGTTCACCCTCTCTTCGAGCGCGTCGCAGGCGGTTGCTACTCCGTCCTCCTGCGCGATGACGCGCGCGACTTCAACCGCGCGTTGGGCATAAGTGTTGTCATTGAGGAGGTCCTTGATTTTCGTCGCCGCTGTCTCGGCGTGATACTCCTTGCGCTGAATCACCTTCGCAACTCCGAGATGCCGCACCCGCCGAGCATTGTCCGGCTGGTCGTGACTGTAGGGCATCACCAGCATCGGTCTGCCCGCTTTGAGCGCCTGAGCGGTCGTTCCCACTCCTCCCTGATGAATGATGGCCGCCGCGCGAGGAAAAATTTTCGAAAAGGGCGCGTAGTGTGCGACGTAGATCTTGTCAGAGAGTGCCTGTCTGGGGCGATTGTGCGGATCACTACCGACCAAGAGAACCGCGCGTTCACCGAGCAACTCAACGGCCTGCGCGCTTTGTTCATAAAAATCGCCAGCGGCCATGACTGCAGCCGAGCCCAACGTAAAGACCAAGGGCAGTGGGCCGGCGGCCAGGAATTCCTGGAGTTCCGGTGTCAGTTCGGTCTTTCCGGCGTCGCCGTCGTAGAAGGCGAATCCTGTGATGAGGGCACTGGGCGGCCAGTCGGGTTGTGGGCCGCCGAGTACCCTGGAAAACAGCGCCAGCACCAGACGTTCAGAGTGCTTGGCGTCGAAGATGGGATTTTTGCCGCGGCTCAAACCGAGTTCGTGCCGCAATGCATAGACTGGCGCCGGCCAGTTGCGCGTGATCATGCGAGCGAAGCGCGGCACCATTCGGCTGACTCCCGGCACCAGGGATTGCAGTTTCGACAAGTTAGGATAAGGAGGCAGCACGGGCGGGTCGTATCCTGAGAAGAATGAGAGGGGCGCCAGTACATACGAGGCCCACGGGATGCCAGTCTTCTCCGCGACAATCGGTCCGGCATAGGCAAGTTCGCCGGTGACGAGCAAATCCGCACCCCCATTGGCGATGACCGCATCAAGCAGATCGTGGTAGCTGTCGCGAAGGGCGGGGAAGAGAAACTCGCGCAGCCCGCGCTCGGTGCCCTTCTTGATGTCCCAGATCAATTCAACCATGGTCTTGTCATTGGGGTCCTGATTCGGACGCACGGCGGCAAACTCGATGCCCACGGGCTCAATCTTTTCGCGAAACATCGCGGGCACGGCAAGCACGGGCGTATGCCCCCGCCGCTTCAACTCAAGAGCCAGCGCGATGAGCGGATTGACGTCACCGAAGGTTCCGAAGGTGGAGAAGACGATGCGCATGCTTCAAAAGTTTGACTCAAACGCATGAAATCTGCGTTCAAGTTCCCATTGCTGCTGCGCTTTTTCACTTCCTGAGACAAGGTCGGCGCACTCACCGGCTGGAGTGTCCTGCCCAACTTGCGAGGCGCAGGCCGTTACAGGCCTATCCAGCGTCTCGGGAGTCGATTGCTGCCATAGGCTCGCGCCTGGCAAGAAGCTGTGCTCGAGACTGGTTCGGGCCATCTTTTTCAAATCGTGATAGCTTAGCGGATATGTAACCGCCGCGCGCACATATTCATGCGTGAGATCGATGCGCGATACTCCTTCGTCGTCGGTCGAGAGCGCGACCGGAACCCCGTATTTGCGATAAATCTCAAAGGGATGGTCATCGCCCTTGATGTTCAGGATCACGTCGTTACTGGTCAGATTTACTTCGACCATCACGTGCTTCGCCGCCATCTCCTTCAGCAACTCGTAGGGCCGATCCTCGTACATTACGTCTACGCCATGGCCGATTCGCTCCGCTTCGCCCTGTTCTACAGCGAGTCGAATGTGGAAGGTCAAGCCATCCGGAGGCACCATGCCCGGCGCGAGCTCTCCGGCATGCAGGCTGATATGCACTTGTGGATAGAAGCCATGCACGGCATCGAGCATCTGCATCTGCAGGCGGTAATCGCGCATGGAGATGTAACCGTCCTCGGGTTGCACAAAGTTCATCCCGACAAAACGCGGGTCGGCGGTCGCGGCTTCGAAACCGAGCACCACCTGTGCGAAGACCGTCTCCGGCGGCAGGCCGCGCAGAATCTGATAGATGTAGCGAATCTTTACGTCACAGGCCGGTTGCGCATCGGGTTGACCGCAGTGCTCGCGTTGTTTGCGGTCTTCCTCGGCGCGGTCCAGGGCCGCGCTGATGGCCGGGATACTCTCCTTCAGTCCCGACGACAAGAGCTTTCTGCGGTATTCGACGAAGCTGGGATTGTAGCCGATGCTCGCCGCGAGCGCCGCCGCGCTTTTGAAGTCGGGCGTGTCCATGAGTTCGAGATATTGCTCATTCTGCACCGCAGCTCGTGTAGCTACCTCGTCGAGCCATTCACCCATGTGCTTTTTATCGGTGCCTCCGAACTTGTCGAAGGTGGCAAAGAAGTGATCGTGGCCAGAATCACCGGTAACGGGCACGAAGGTGCGCATGGAGAAGGCGTCAATCAGCTCGTCGTATAGGTGCTGATCCTGCGGCACAGAACTCGCCGGGACTTCGCCGGTTTTGCATATTGGGATATTGTTTCTCACATCGGTTGGCTTGGCGAAGGCCAGAGTCTTCGTATCAACGCATAAATGATCTTCACCCGCGGCACGAATCCAGGACTCGGCATAGACTGCGCCAGACAGATGATTGTGAAGGTCGGCCCCTTTGGGCATGCGATCGAGAAATGCGTGCAGCACCTCCGGCCCCTGTTTACGCGCCTCTTCAAAAGCCTTCGCGGTGCGTGCCTCGGCACCTGACGAGGATGGCGCGGAAGGCCTTTGCACGGATGCTCTCTGGGCGGACCGTGCCTGTGCGTCGACCAAGCGCGGGGCAGCCAGAGTAAGGGAAGCAACCAGGAACAGGACGAGCAGCCAGTGGCGTGGAGTGCGAGTCATCGAAAGCGTCCTCGAGGAATGCGTGGAGGAATGTGTGTCCCCCAGTGTATGGCATGGGGCGATGGCCAAGATTCTCTGCCTGCTACACGGGGCTGCCGGTCAATTGTAAAGCCGCATGGCGATTGGAGAATTCGTACGGTCAGGCCGCGGTTTGTTATACTGGCTGAGGTCGTTTGACGCTACGCAGTTGCTGGCAAGTCCTATTTTCCGGCCCACCGCAGGTTCAGATAGACCTTTGAGCGGTCCTTCCGATCGCCCTTGGATCCACGCCAAGGCCAGATAGCTCAGTGGTAGAGCGCGGCCCTGAAAAGGCCGGCGTCGGCGGTTCGATCCCGTCTCTGGCCACCATTTAGAATCAGTAAGTTACATGCATTCATTGAAGAAGCTTCCCGCTAGCGGGAGGCTTTCCTTTTTCAGTAAATATCGTTATTTCCATGACTTGTAAATCTCCCACGATGGTCGCGTATTGGTCGCGCTCTGTTCTCAGGGGCTTCGGGTGATCTTCTAAGCCTTTTGTAATGTTGCCGATATGGCTGCTGAGAGATCAGCGACGCCAGCCCTTTGCCGTTCGCGACCGGATCGCCGAGAGCCTGACCCTGCTCCGGCAGATCGCGGCCTTCGACAAGCCCGTGCCGCATTTGATCCTCACAGGGGGCGATCCTCTGCAACGAGCAGACCTGTATGAACTGATAGACGAAGCACGAGTGCTCGGACTGACTGTTTCTATTACTCCAAGCGCGACGAGCTCGCTGACTTTCGACGTTCTCGCAAAACTAAAGGCGCACGGGATTGAGAGCCTTGGGCTCAGTCTGGACGGCAGCAGCGCCTTGCGGCACGAAGCGGTTCGCGGCGTGGAGGGTTGTTTCGAATGGACCGTCAGGGCGTCCAATGATGCAGCAAGGCTGGGAATGCCTATCCAGATCAACACTCTCGTCTCTCGGGAGACTGCGGACGATCTGGCCGCTATCTATGCGCTACTGAAGACACTCAAGGTAATGCGCTGGAGTCTGTTTTTCCTGATCGCGGTAGGCCGTGGCAAGCTGCTTCAACCTGTCTGTCCAGAGCACGGAGAGCAATTAATGCATTGGGTTTACGATCTCGCCAAGGAGGCTCCGTTTGCGATTAAGACTACGGAAGCCCCATCCTATCGGCGAATTGCCCTGAACCGTATGCGCGGGGACGGCTTGGCGCACAATCAGATTCAGAGAACTCCCGTATACTGCGGATTTGAAATCCGCGACGGCCACGGGATAGTGTTCGTCTCGAACCAGGGCGACATATTTCCCTCGGGATTTCTGCCGCTCGCGACTGGCAACATTCGAAGCAGGAGTCTGTTGGACGTATACCGAGACTCGCCCATATTCCGCGCGCTGCACACTCCGAGTCAGTTCAAAGGCAAATGTGGAGAATGCGAATTCAGCACAATTTGCGGTGGTTCGCGGGCGCGGGCGTTTGCGTCTACAGGCGACCCGTTGGCCAGTGATCCCTTCTGTCCCTATAAGCCACGCAGCCGACGAGATGTCGACCGCATGATTTCGTTCGCGTAATCCCCGGTTCACAACTCGGTAACCGCATCAATTCTCAAAGCTATGTGATTAGCATCACATACAGCAGATTACCGATGCGCCTAGCCTGCCTTGTTCCTCGCTTCAGCCCATAGAGAGGAGCGAAGAGGTGCATTCATGCACGGCAGACGGCTTCTGAATTCAACTTTCGCCTTTGCGACTATCCTTGCAGTTCTCGCGGTTGCAACTATCCTTGTAGTCCCACCGTCTCCAAGCTACGCGATTCCGGCGTTCTCCCGTCTGTACGGCACATCTTGTACAACTTGCCACCTCGATTTTCCAAAGCTGAATGATTTCGGCAAGGCTTTCAAGGACGCGGGATTCAAGTTTCCCAAAGACGACGAATCATTCCTGAAGGCACCGCCAATCATGCTGGGCGCCCCCGCACAGGCCGAGTTATGGCCGCATACCGTCTATCCGGGCGTGATTCCTGGACTTCTACCGGTTGGGCTTCGATATAACACCTACTTCCAGAAGGTGAGTGCTAACAGAGACAACTTCAACCTGGTTCTTTCGCCGGGCACCGTCGGGACATTCATCCCCAAGACTGATTTTCAGCCAGGTTACTTCAGCATCTTTTCGGCGGGGAACTTCGGCAGCGACATCGCATTTTGGGTCGACGACGATATCAGCGTCGCGGGTGCAAACGTGAACGGCAGTCTTGGGGACGGCTATCTAAGGTTCCATGACCTTAGTCGTCTGATGAAGTTGCCTAAGGATTCTCTAACTCTGCGTGTCGGGCAATTTGAGCTCGATCTCCCGGTCAGCCAGGCGCGCACCTGGAACCTGAGCGGCTGGGACATCTTCAGTCAAGCAAACATTGGGGTGCAAAATGGGTTGACGCCGGTCCAGAATGTGAATAATGCATTCGCACTCGAGGACGTGGGCGAGGGCGTCGAGCTCAGCGGGGGCCACATCTACCAGGGCTACCATTACTCTGTGGCGATCGTGAACCAGAACACGAGCGGCACGATGGTCAGCCCGCCCAATATCGATCCGCAGAACGGAGTAGCGTTCTACTCCGACGCCAACTTCAAAGATATTTACGCCCGCTTCGTTTATCGATTCAACCTTGAAAAAGACCCGGTCAGCCGCGCTGACGTGCAGGCGGCCGGGCCGACAGGGCCGCACGACCACACTTATATCTCGTTCGGCACCCTCTATTACTACGGGCGTTCCGTACAGAGACAGACTGGCGTGCTATCCGATGGGGTCACCCCCACAGTACTGACAGCACGCGAGCCCTTCTATCGGGTTGGCGGGGATATCAATTTCAACTACCGCACTCTCAACATATTTGGCATGTATCTGGTCGGCCACGATGAAAACTTGTTGCCCGTCACGCCGACAGGTGCGGCAGGGCCAACGGGCTTTGTCGCGGGCCCCGCTGCAACATTCAGTGGCGGATTCATCGAGGCGGATTACCTTGCGCTGCCCTGGATAATGGCAATCATGCGCTGGGACCAGGTGAAGTCGACCGCGGACCGCGTCAATTTCATTGAATATAATCCGGCATCGCCTCCGCCTTCTTCGTTCTTTTCCCCGTATTCGGCGACGCGCAACCGTTTCACGCCGGGAATACAGTTCCTGATTCACGCCAATATCAAGACCTCGTTCGAATACCAGTTCAGGCCGCAACAGATCGTCTACAACCCGACAACCGGGGTGCCGATTACCAAGGCTTTTCGCACAAATACGGCGGTTCTTGGGCTTGAGTTCGCCTACTGACATGCAAATTTGGTGCTTCGACTCTCGTACCTAGGAGAAACCATGAAAAGCAATACTTTGATAGCAATAACCGCAATGGCTGCACTTACAACGATGGCCTACGGCGGCACGATTCACGGCAAAGTTTCCGGCGTGAGCGGCGAGTCGGTCGTCTACGTGGAGGCTGTCGCGGGCAAGACCTTCCCAGCCCCCTCGCAACAAGTAACCATGGACCAGAAGGGGCTGATGTTTGTTCCGCACATCCTGGCCGTGCAACAAGGCACCACAGTCCAATTCCTGAACAGCGATAGCGTGGCCCACAACGTCTTCTGGATTTCAATCAGCGGCAACAAGAAGCTCGGACACAACTTAGGTACATGGCCCAAGGGGCAGAAGCAGGCGTTCAAGTTCGATAACCCCGGCGTAGTGCCCCTGCTTTGCAACGTTCACCCGGAGATGGCGGGCTATATCATCGTTTCCCCCACTCCCTACTTCGCGGAGACCGATAAGTCCGGCGAATACAAGATTGAGAACGTGCCCGACGGCGCATACACCGTGACTGCGTGGCACGAGGGCGCCAAGAACAAATCCAACTCCGTGAACGTCGCTGGCGACACGACGGCAGATTTCACGCTCAGCAAGTAGATCCGCGGAGGGCAGACTCCACTTCTGCCGTCTCTCGTTTCCGCGCACGACGAGGAAGGCCATCATGGAACGACGGTTTGTCGACAAGAAGGTGGACGGGGATTGGCTGAATACCAACTTCCCGTGCATGATGGCCTGCCCGGCACACACCAATGCCGGCCGCTATGTCGCGCTCATCGCCGAGGGTAACTTCGAAGAGGCGTATCGCTACGCTCGCGAACCCAACCCACTGGCCAGCATCTGTGGCAGGGTATGCGCCCATCCCTGCGAGACGGCGTGCCGCCGCGGCGAAATTGATAAGCCGATTGCAATTCGCGCGCTGAAGCGCTTTCTGACCGAGCAACATGGTCCGGAGTCACGGCAGCCGGTGAATGTGAATGCCGGGAGGATGCAACCTAAACTTCCTTTTCGCGTAGCGATTGTGGGAGCGGGGCCGGTTGGACTCTCCGCTGCGCATGACCTTGCTCTAATGGGCTACTCCGTCGCTATCTTCGAAGCATCGCAGGTGGCTGGCGGCATGTTGTATCTGGGCCTGCCGGAGTATCGCCTTCCCCGGGATGTCGTTGAAGCGCAGGTACGCGAGATTCTCTCCACTGGAGACATCACGCTGAAATTAAACTATGCTGCTGGCCGCGACTTCAGCATCGCCGATCTCCGCCGCGATTTCGATGCAGTGCTGATTGCCGTTGGAGCGCACCGCAGCCGCGATCTCTCAATACCTGGTGTCGATCTCGACGGCGTGTACAAGGGCATAGATTTTCTGCTCAATGTAAATCTCGGCTACACCTTCACGATCGGCAAGAAGGTGCTGGTCATCGGCGGCGGCAATGTCGCTATGGATGTGGCCCGCTCCGCGGCGCGCGAAGTGCTTCGGCAACATGCAGGTGGGGTCGAGAGCATTGAACCGTCGCCGGGAAGCGTATCGGCTGTGGCCGCTCGGGAAATGATGGATATCTCCCTCTCTGCGCTTCGACTTGGTGCGCAGGAGGTCCACCTTGTGTGCCTCGAGACCCGCCATGAAATGCCGGCGTCGCTCGAAGAAATTGAAGAGGCGGAGGAAGAGGGCATCATCATTCACCCTGGTCTGGGTCCGAAGCGAATCATCGGGCAGGATGGGCGGGCCATCGCGCTTGAGGTGCTGCGAACCAAGTCGGTCTTCGATGAGAACAAGCGCTTTAGTCCAACGTTTTATGAAAACAGCGAGTCACTGCTCGATTGCGACACCATCATCATGGCCATCGGGCAGGCGCCGAGACTGGATTTCCTGACCCCGCAGGACGGCGTTAATGTGTCGCCGCGCGGACTGATCGCCGTCAATCCGCAAACACTGATGACGACTGCTCCCGGTGTCTTCGCCGGCGGCGACTGTGTCTTTGGACCGCGACTCATCATAGACAGTGTTGCCGATGGCAAGCGTGCGGCCATCGGCATCGATGAGTTCCTCCGCGGCCAGACTCATCCCGAACCTCTCATTGAGGTCGAAGTGCTTGAACGACACCGCATGCCGCTAGACCTGCTCGATCTAACCCGCCAGCAAATACCTCTCCTGCCCCTGAACCGACG